>JAFLDU010000150.1 GCA_017309145.1 Zoogloea sp.
CACCAGATCGCCGCTGCGGGCAGCCTCCATCTCCTTGAGCACATAGGGATGGCAACGGATCGCCCCCTGGCCGAAGAGGATCAGGCTGCGGGTGAGGATGTTGGCCCCCTCCACGGTGATACCCACCGGGATCTGCTGGTAGGCCCGGCCGAGGAAGTTCTGCGGACCGAGGCAGATGCCTTTGCCGCCGATCACGTCCATGCCGTCATTGACCGACTGGCGGGCCCTCTCGGTGACATGGAACTTGACGATGGCCGACACCACCGACGGCCGCTCGCCCAGATCGATGGCGCCGGCTGTCATGACCCGGGCGGCATCGCACAGGTAGGCATTGGCGCCGATGCGGGTGAGCGCCTCCTCGACCCCCTCGAACTTGCCTACCGCGGTCTTGAACTGATAGCGCACCCGCGCATAGGCCCCCACGGTGCGGGCGGTCATCTTGAGCATGCCGGTGTTGGAGCCTGGCAGGGAGATGGAGCGGCCGGCCGCCAGGCACTCCATCAGCATGCGCCAGCCCTGCCCAGCCATCTTCGGGCCGCCGATGATGAAATCGAGGGGCATGAACACGTCACTGCCACGGATCGGGCCATTCATCCAAACGGCGTTGAGCGGGAAGTGGCGGCGCCCGATATCCACCCCTGGATGGTCATGGGGCACCAGCGCGCAGGTAATGCCGAGGTCCTCCACCTCGCCCAGCAGGTGTTCCGGGTCGTACAGGCGGAAGGCCAGGCCGAACACGGTGCACACCGGCGCCAGGGTGATGTAGCGCTTGTCGAAGCTGACCCGCATGCCCAGTACCTCGCGGCCCTGGTAGAGACCCTTGCAGACCACCCCGGCATCGGGGATGGAGGCGGCATCGGAACCGGCCCACGGGCTGGTCAGCGCGAAGGCGGGGATCTCCTGGCCCCGGGCCAGACGCGGCAGGTAATGCTTCTTCTGCTCCGGCGTACCGTAGTGCAGCAGCAACTCGGCCGGCCCGAGGGAGTTGGGCACCATCACCGTCACCGCGGGTGCCGACGAACGGGTGGACAACTTGGTCACCACCTGGGAATGCGCGTAAGCCGAGAAGCCCTTGCCGCCGAACTCCCTGGGAATGATCATGCCCAGGAAGCCCTTGTCCTTGATGTAGTTCCATACCTCGGCAGGCATGTCGCCGGCCTCGGTGCATTCCCAGTCACGAGTCAGACGGCACAATTCGGTGGTCTCCACATCGAGGAAGCGCTGCTCCTCGGGGGTGAGACGCGGTGCCGGATAGGCCTGCAGTCGGGTCCAGTCGGGCTTCCCCGCGAAGAGCTCGCCTTCCCACCATACCGTTCCGGCCTCAAGCGCGTCCTTTTCGGTCTGGGACATGGACGGCAGTGCCTTGCGGAAAGCCTTGAAGATCCCCGCCGTCACCAGGCTGCGGCGCAGCCCCGGCAGCAGGAACACCGCGCCGACCGCAGCCACGGCGGCGAGCACGCCGACAGTCACCGCCAGCGGCCAGCCCGCCAGCCCGCCGAGGGCTGCCAGCCACAGCAACACAGCTCCATACCAGGCAAAAAAAGGCGCTCGCCCGTAGGCGAGCGCGACCACCAGGGGAGGGAGGGTAACCAGGAACCAGTACGACATGAAGCATCTCCTTTTACTCGGCGCCGTCTTTGCAGCGCACTTTTATGAATACGGGGTGCGGGGTTACAGCTAGCGCAGCGACACTTCCGCCAGCGGTGCGCGCAGTCCGCCGAGCAGGAAGCTCATCAGTCGCGGCGCCAGCTGGGCAGGGTCTTCGTCATCGAACTTGCCAGTCACCAGCTGCAGGGCGTCGGTGCCGGCGATGGCGTAGGACATGGCGCCCATCATGAAATGGAAGCGCCACAGGATCTCCTTGCGATCCACCTCCGGCACGGCGCGGTACAGCGCGCTGAGGAAGCGGTCCACGCACTCGGCGTATTCCTCGGCCAGGAACTGCCGGACGAACTCGCTGGGCTCGGTGTAGGTGCGGCCGAGCAGGCGCATAAAGGTGTGCCCGCCCCCCTCCACGTCAGCCGCCATGCGCAGGGCGGTACCGAAGAAGGCGTCGACGATCCGGCTGGGCTTGACGGGAGCGCCGGCGGCCTCGGCCTCCAGGGCCTCGAGGGCGGCGATCCGTGCCTGGTTGAGGCTGGTCAGACGACGCCGGAAGACCTCCTGGATCAACAACTCCTTGGTCCCGAAGTGGTAGTTCACCGCCGCAAGGTTCACCTCGGCCCGGCTGGTGATCATGCGCATGGACGTGCCGTCGAAACCGTTCTCCATGAACAGCACCTCAGCCGCATCCAGAATGCGGCTACGGGTATCCATCGTCCTGCTGCCCGCCTCTGCCATTCCGAGTCTCCCTGTTGGTACCGCCTGCTGCGGAGGTCTTCATTCCGGTGGCCTTATGAAACCTTCCCGACCACCGGAATTCATTAAAACGTTTGTTTGAATCATACATTGGATTTATCCGCTGTCAACGCCCCCCATTGAGCCTGTCACACCGCCCATCATCAACAGGTCAGGTTCATGCCCTCAACACGTAAAATCACGAGGCTGACTCCTGCCCCTGAAAGACTGACCTGAATGCATACCCTCACCGCCAAAGAACAATCCCTGGCCAAGATCTTCAGCGACGACTACGTATTCACGATCCCCGGCTACCAGCGTCCCTATGCCTGGGGCTGCGAGCAGGCCCAGGAATTACTGGACGACCTGCTCGCAGCCCTCGCCGCCGCTCCCGGGAGTCTCGCCGATGCAGCGCCGTACTTCCTGGGCAGCATCGTGCTGATCAAGGCCGAGGCCATCCCGGACGCCACTGTCGTGGATGGCCAGCAGCGCCTCACCACCCTGACACTCCTGCTCTCAGCCATTCGCGCAGCAGTCGAAGACACGAACATGCAGTCGGACATCACGAGCTGCATCTACGAAAAAGGCAGCCTCGTAAAAGGCACCCAGGCGCGCTACCGGCTCTCATTGAGAGAGCGCGACCGCCTTTTCTTCCGCGAGCATGTGCAGCACGAAGACGGCTTTGCCAAGCTGACCGCATTAACTTCCACCCTGCCGGATGCACAGGCCCGGATCCGCAATAACGCACAGGTGTTCAAGGACATGCTGGGCAGACTCGATCAGCGGCAGTTGTTACGCTTGGTACAGTTCGTGATCACCCGCTGCTATCTCGTGACCGTCGCCACCCCGGACTTGGACTCCGCATATCGGATCTTCGGCGTCCTCAACAGCCGCGGCCTCGACCTGAGCGCAACGGACATCCTGAAGGCAGAGGTGATCGGCAGCATTGAACCAGACCGTCGAGATGACTACACCCGGCAATGGGAAGACGCCGAGGAGGATCTGGGACGGGACGAATTCGGCGAGCTGTTCAGCCACATCCGCATGGTTTTCCGAAAAGCCAAGCCGCAGGGCTCGCTGCTCAAGGAGTTCAAGGAACACGTGACCCCGTCGGCCCGGCCACAGGCATTCATCGATGAGATCCTGCTGCCGATGGCACAGGCCTTCAACGAGATCGGTGATGCCGACTATGCCAGCCAGAAGTACGCGGAACAGGTGAACGAGCATCTGCGCTGGCTCAATCGACTCGACTTCAAGGACTGGGTACCGCCCTCACTTGCGTTCTTTGTGCGCCATCGCAACGCGCCGGAGACCATGCTGTCGTTCTTCAGAGGGCTTGAGCGGCTGGCTTATTCCATGCTGGCGCGCAAATGTGGCATCAACGAGCGGGTCGAGCGTTTCTCCGCACTGACCACGGCGATTGAGAAAAAGCAGGACCTCGACGCCAGCCACTCGCCGTTGCAGCTGACGCCGCTCGAGAGGCATGACACCTACAGCGCGCTCAACGGCCCTCTCTACCAGACCCACTCCCCCCGTGCGGTCGCCACCCTGATGCTAAGGCTGGACAGCCTGATGTCGGACGCCAGCGCAAGCTACCAGCACGATGTGGTGTCGGTCGAGCACATCCTCCCCCAGCAGCCGGCCCCCAACAGTCAGTGGCTGGCCTGGGTTCCCGATCCCCTCACCCACCAGCACTGGGTGCATCGCCTGGGTAACCTGACGCTCCTGAGCCGCAAGAAGAACAGCGCCGCCAGCAACTACGAGTTCGAAAAGAAGAAGAACACTTACTTCACCCGCGGTGGGGTAAGCAGCTTTGCGCTGACCACCGGCGTGCTGCAGTATGAACAATGGACAGAAGCGGTGATGGCGCAACGGCAGGCTGCGATGCTCAGCGCCCTGGAATCGCACTGGCAGCTCACGGATCGCATGAGCCGGGCAGACATGGCTGAGGCGATGCTCGCGGAGGTAAGGCAGGCGAGCGGGGAGGCCCTCTTCGAACTGGAGAGCGCGAAACACGGCCTGAGCGCTACTGCGCGTGAAACGGGCTCGACCTTCCTGGTGCTGGCAGGATCCCAGGCCAGACTCCAGTGGTCGGGACAACCCAATGGCTATCTGCTGCTACGGGAAGAGCTCATCGGCTCTGCGACGCTGAAACTGTCCGACGACGGCTCCTGCTTCGTTTTCACCAAGGACGTGGAGTTCAACAGCCCCAGCGCAGCCTCCGCAACCGTCTTGGGTCGCCCCGATAACGGTCGCACCAGCTGGCGGCTGGCGGGAAGCTCGATCACCTATGCAGCGTGGCAGGACAACCTGCCCGAGGGGCGACCGGCCTCAGGACGCAGCGAGCGCTGAATGCTCCCGCAGTCGGCGTATGCACCCGGCCGCATCCTGCCGGGCTGGTCAGCCCCGGAGCGGCCTCGCCGGGCTGACGACCCGGCTCGCTAAAGAGCCTCCCGCTCTGGCTACCGTACCCTACACCACCATCCGCGCCAACCCCGCCACCCCCACCGGCGCCTCGGCCAGCCAGGGGATCAGCGCACAACGGGGCGCCAGCTCGTCCGCCACCTTGCGGATGAAAGGCAACTCGCTAGCGCCGCGCTGGCAAAGCAAGGGGTCAGTGGTACCGCTGGCCAGCAGCGCCTGATTGATCACCCAGGCATGCGGCTCGATGCCGGCCCGCGCCAGGTCGCCTTGCAGGCGTTCGGCCTCATGCACCGGCGTGGCCTCCGGCAGGGTGACGATCAGCACATGGGTGTAGGCCTTGTCCCGCAGACGCGGCAGCAGCTGGCGCACCGAATCCGGCATGTCGCCCTGGGTGCGCATCACCTCCCGGTGATAGGCCTCGGCAGCGTCGAGCAGCAGGATGGTGTGGCCGGTCGGCGCAGTGTCGAGCACCACGAAGCCGTCACGCCCCTCATCCACCGTCCGGGCAAAGGCCCGGAACACCGCGATCTCCTCGGTGCAGGGCGAACGCAGGTCCTCCTCCAGCATGGCCAGGCCCCCCGCATCCAGCTGGGTGCCGGCCTTGGCGAGCACTTCGGCGGTGTAATCCGCCACCTCCTGCCGGGGATCGATGCGGGTCACCTTCAAGCCGTCGACGCTGCCATCCAGCGTGGCGGCCAGGTGGGCGGCCGGGTCGGTGGTGGACAGCACAACCCTGCCCCCACGCCGGGCCAGGGCCACGGCAATCGCAGCCGCCACCGAGGTCTTGCCGACGCCGCCCTTGCCCATGGTCATGATGACACCATGACCCGCGCAGGCCATCTCATCCACCAGGCCAGCCAGCCCGGGGGGCAGGCGTGTCTCCGGCATCCCGTCGAGGGTCGCCGGCTCTGCCCGTTCGGGATGCGCCATCAGGCGCAGGGACTCCAGCCCCACCGTGCCCCTGGGCAGGAAAGGGATGCGACTGGCGGGGAGTCCGGCCAGCGCCGCAGGCATGCCCGCCAGCGCCTCGGCGGCACGACGCGACATGGCGGCCGCTACCGGATCTGCGGACTGCGGCGCGGAAAAAAGTCCGTTGATGGCCAGCACCTGGTTGCGGATGCCCAGCTCGGCGAGTTCGCCCCGTGTCCGCTCGGCCTCCCTCAGGGCGGACACCTCCGGCCGGGCAACCAGGATGATCGTGGTCTCCTCGGCATCCGACAGGCGGGCCACCGTGGCCGCATACAGGGACTTCTGTTTCTCCAGGCCGGCCAGGGGGCCCAGGCAGGAGGCGCCTCCGGTGGACGAGGAGATGAACTCGTCCCAGGCCGTGGGCAGGGTCAGCAGGCGCAGGGTGTGGCCGGTGGGGGCGGTATCGAAGATCACGTGGTCGAAACCCCGCGTGGCCTCCGGATCACCCAGCAGCTTCGAGAATTCGTCAAAGGCCGCGATCTCCACCGTGCAGGCGCCGGAGAACTGCTCCTCCATACTCTGGATGGCCGCCGCCGGGAGAATGCCCCGGTACGGCCCCACCATGCGCTCCCGATAGGCACGGGCCGCCGCCTCGGGATCGATGTTGAGGGCGAACAGCCCCTCGGCCCCAGGCACCGCCGTCGCTGCCTGGTTCAGCCCGACCCCGAGTACCTCGTCCAGATTGGAGGCAGGATCGGTGCTCACGATCAGCACCCGCCTGCCTTCCTCGGCCAGCTGCAGCCCGGTCGCGCAGGACAGGGAGGTCTTGCCCACGCCCCCTTTGCCGGTGAAGAACAGGAATCGGGTATTCACGACGGGGAGCGACATGATCCAGGCCCCCTGGTCAGCAGCAGCCGGACTTCGGATCGCAGCACGCGGTGCCGATCCTGATGCGCGGCTTATCCTCGGTGCGCAGCGTCACACCGAGCTTCTGCGCCAGTTGCTGGCGGGACGGATACAGGCCGGTGGAGATGATGTGACCATCCAGGGTCAGCACCGGCAGCCGGTCCATCCCCGCCTCCATCTCCTTCACGATGGCGGGATTGGCCGCAAAGGCCTGGGGCTCCTGGCCGAGGTTGTGGCGGCTCACCGTCACGCCATGCTCCTCCAGCCATTTGAGATCGGCCGCGAACTGGGCCAGCACCGGATCCACCTCCACACCGCACACACCGGTGGAACAGCACATGGCAGGATCGAACACTTCGAGCTTCTTCATGACAGTCTCCAGAACATGGACAGGGCCGCCTGCAGCCCTGGATTTGAGGCAGGCCCGGCGGCGCATCCGGGCCGGGTTTCAGGTATCCGCCGCCCCGCACTGCCGACGCTTGGCGACGGTGTCGCAGGTGGCGGTCTTGGGCAGGCAGGACGCCCCCTGGCAGCAGTTGCGGGTCAGGAAAGCGATCAGCTCGTCCATCGTTGCGTATTCCGCACAGTAACGGATGAAACGGCTCTCCTTCTGGCCACGGATCAGCCCGACCCGGCTCAGATGGGCAAGATGGAAGGACAAGGTGGCGGGCGGCAGGCCCAGCCGGTCCCCGATCGCACTGGCCACAATCCCCTCCGGTCCGGCCTCGACCAGCAGCCGGAATACACTCAGACGGGACTCGTGGCCCAGGGCAGCAAGCAGTTCGGCGGCATTCAGCGTTTCCATATTTCGATAATAGTCGAAATGTTTACCAAATGCTCTCACTTTCGTGCACAAGCAACCAGGCTGGCCGCTCCGCCGCCCGCCGTGCAGCGCGGACAGGTCACCCACCGCCTCACTGCAGCGAACCCGGACCATCCGGGGACGCCCGCCAGAGCCAGGCCTAGGGCGCCCCGCTCGCCGGCCTCACCGGCACGAACAGCCGGTCATTGCCCCGCTGCACCAGCAGCGCAATGGTGCCGCTGCTGGCCTTGAAGATCTCCCGGGCGTGGTCGACGGTTGCGATGGGCTTGCCCGCCACGCTCAGGATCACGTCGCCGGCCTGCACACCGGCGAGTTGGGCCGGTCCTTCCACCACGTCGACCAACACCCCCTCGACCACGCCGATAGCCAGCCGCTCGGCGGGCAGCAGCGGGCGCAGCTGCAGGCCGAAGCGTGCCTGCAGGTAGGCGTCGCGGGGCGGCTGGGGTGGCAGGCTCACCGGCTTGCCGGCGTCCCCCAGGATCACCTCCAGGTGCAGGGTACGTCCGTCGCGCCATACGTCGAAGGCCAGACGCTGGCCGGGCTGGGCCAGCGTGACCAGGGTCTGCAGGTCGGCAGCGGCGGCAATGGGCTGCCCCCCCACCTTGAGGATCACGTCACCAGGCAACAGGCCGGCCTGGGCACCCGGACTGCCGCGCAAGGTGTCGAGCACCAGGGCTCCTGCCGGGGCAGGAAGCTTGAACGCCTCGGAAAGAGGCTGGTTCATCTCCTGCACCGTCACCCCCAGCAAGCCATGGGACACATGGCCGGTGGCAAGGATCTGCTGCTGGACCTTCAGGGCGATGTCGATGGGAATGGCGAAACTGAGGCCCTGGAACCCTCCGGTGCGGCTGTAGATCTGCGAGTTGATGCCCACCACTTCGCCGCGCGCATTGAACAGCGGTCCACCGGAGTTGCCCGGATTGACGGCCGCATCGGTCTGGATGAAGGGCACCCCGCTGCCATCCGGCAGGGAGCGCCCCTTGGCGCTGACCACCCCGGCGCTGACGCTGTTCTCGAAGCCGAAGGGCGAGCCGATGGCGAGCACCCACTGCCCCACCTGCAACTCGGTCGGGTTGCCCACCCTCACGGTGGGCAGTTGCTTTGCATCGATGCGCAGCACGGCGATGTCGGTACGCTTGTCGCTGCCCAGCACCTGGGCGCGAAACTCACGCCTGTCGGTCAGCTTGACGACCACGTCGTGGGCACTGGCGATGACGTGGGCGTTGGTCAGGATCAGCCCGTCCTCGCTGACGATGAAGCCGGACCCCTGCCCCCTCACCGGCACCTGCATGCTGGCCCCGCTGCCACCGAACTGCTGCTGGAAGCGGCGCAGGAACTGCTGCATGGAGTCAGGATCGGAATCGTCGCTGGCCGGATCAGCGGTTTCCGGCCCCACCGTCACCTGGCGCACGCCGCTGACGCTGATATTCACCACCGCCGGGCCGTAGCGCTGGGTGATCCGGGCGAAATCCGGGACCCCCACGGTCGCGATGGCCGAAGTGTCGGCCGCCGGCGCGGCCACAGCGGGCGCACAGGGAACAAGGACGGCAGCCAGCACGACAGACAGGCTCGATGCAAGGCAATGACGGGCGGCAGGAGTGGGCATGGGGCCAGGCTTCCGGACAGGGCTGTGAATGGGCGGGCGATCCACGGCGCACAGGATCGCGGCACACATTATGACGCGACTCATCGCCCATTAAGCGCTCCAGGCGCGCGAAAGCCTGCCCGCGGGCGGAGCCTCTCAGTCCGGGTGCGGCGCCACCCCGCCCCCGGCGTTCTTGGCCAGCAGCACTGCCGCCACCAGGCGCCGGGCGGCCAGATCATTGGCGCTGCGCTGGGCCGACAGGTGGGTGGCCTGGGCAGTGACCACGTTCAGGAAGCTCACGGTACCGGCCTTGTACTGGTTCAGGGCAATGCTCTCGGCCTCGGCGGCAGCGGCCACCGCGGCCGCCTGCTCGACCGCCGCCTCATCCAGCAGGCGGGCTGCCGAGAGGTTGTCCTCGACCTCCTGGAAGGCCACCAGCACCGTCTGACGGTAGGTGGCGACGGCCTGCTCCCAGCTGGCCTGGGCCTGGCCGACCCCGGCCTTCTTCGCCCCGGCGTCGAAGATCGTCGCCGCCAGCGTAGGCCCGAGGGACCAAAAGCGGCTGGGCACGGTCAGCAGATCCTCGATCTGGGAGCGCCGGAAACCGGTGGAGGCGCTCAGGCCCAGCACCGGAAAGCGGGCGGCCTGGGCGGCCCCGATGGCCGCATTGGCGGCCGCCACCCGACGCTCTGCCGCCGCGATATCGGGCCGCCGCTCGAGCAGGGTCGAAGGCAGGGTGACCACTACCGGCGCAAGCGGCAGGGGCGCGTTGGACACGGGCAGGCTGAAACCGGCCGGCGGCTGCCCGGTGAGCACGGCCAGAGCATGTTCATACTGGCTGCGGGACAGGCGTGCGTCCAGCGCCGAAGCCCGCGCACTGCGCAACTGGCTTTCCGCCTGGACCACGTCGGCCTTGCTGGCGACTCCGGCACCATAGCGGTTGCGGGTGAGCGCGAGGGAACGCTCGTAGGCCGTCGCCGCCGCCTCGAGCAGTTGCTGCTGGCGTTCCGCGGCGCGCAGCTGGAAATAGGTCT
The DNA here is from genome assembly GCA_017309145.1 of Zoogloea sp. GTDB lineage: Bacteria > Pseudomonadota > Gammaproteobacteria > Burkholderiales > Rhodocyclaceae > Zoogloea. The sequence goes on from JAFLDU010000150.1 coordinate 10,019, forward strand.
GTGCCAGACTGGCATGGGCCGACAGACGCGCCGCGGCAAGGTCGGCCTCGCTGGCCTGGACCCGCTCGTCGGCGGCCTCCACATTGCGGGCGATGCGCCCCCACACGTCGGCCTCCCAGCTGGCGCTGGCACCCAGGCTGAAGTTGTTCACCGGGGGGGCGTTGCCAGCCTGGGCAGTCGCCGCGGCCGACGCTGAACGGGTTGCACCAGCGGTCATGTTCACCGCAGGAAACCACGAGGCCCGCGCCGCATCGGACAGGGCCCGGGCCTGCCGGTACTGGGCCTCGGCGAGTCGCAGGTTCTGGTTGGAGATGTCCACCTTGTCCTGCAAGGCATCCAGCACCGGGTCGCCAAAGGCCTTCCACCAAGTATCGGAGGCCAGGGGCGCATCCGGCGCCGCCGGCTTCCAGTCGCCCGCCTCCTTGAAGGCAGCAGGCGTCTCGACGGCTGGCCGCAGGTAGTCGGGGCCGACGCTGCATGCTGCGAGGCCAAAGGCACAGATGAGCGCAAGAATGGTCTTGCGCCTTGAATGGCGGGCTGAATGGCTAGCTGTAGGGGCGGCTTCAGCCGCCCATCGGACGTTGATCAACGTACTTTCCCGATTCAACGCGCGGTGGGCGGCTGAAGCCGCCCCTACAAAGGCCCCTGCAAAGGCTCCTACAGGCTTGTGGATGATCTGGTCAGGCATGGGCAGGCAGGCTCCGCTTGCGGCGCAGCCGGTCGAGCAGCACAAAGACGACCGGCGTGGTGTAGAGGGTGAGGATCTGGCTGAGGATCAGGCCACCGACGATGGCGATGCCCAGGGGCTGACGCAGCTCGGCGCCGTCGCCGGTGCCGATGGCCAGCGGGATGGCGCCGAACAGGGCCGCCAGGGTGGTCATCAGGATGGGCCGGAAGCGCAGCAGGCCGGCATGATGGATGGCATCGCGGGCGCTCTCGCCATGGTGACGCATGCGCTCGATGGCCACGTCGATCATCATGATGGCGTTCTTCTTGACGATACCGATCAGCAGGATCACCCCGATCATGGCGATCAGGCCGAACTCGGTGTCCATCGCCATCAGGGCCAGCAAGGCCCCGACCCCGGCCGACGGTAGCGTGGACAGGATGGTGATGGGGTGGATCAGGCTCTCGTAGAGCATGCCCAGCACGATGTAGATGGTGATGATGGCGGCGAGGATCAGGATCGGCTGGGAGCTCATGGACTTCTGGAAGGCCCCCGCCGAGCCCTCGAAGCTGGTGCGGATGCCCACCGGTACACCGATGCCGGCCAGGGCCTGGTTGATGGCCACGGTGGCCTCGCCGATCGAACGCCCCTCGGGCAACGCAAAGCTGATCGTGGACGCCGCTGCACCGCCTTGATGACTCACCGACAGGGGGGCCAGCGTGGTCTCGAAACGGGCCAGCGCAGACAGCGGCACCTGGGCCCCGGTCGGGCTGACCAGGTTCAGGCGCGACAGAGACTCGGGCCCCTGCAGGTACTCCGGGGCGGCCTCGAGCACCACCCGGTACTGGTTGAGGGGGTTGTAGATGGTGGACACCTGGCGCTGACCATAGGCGTTGTTGAGGGCCGTGGTGGCCGCCCGCATGGTGATGCCGTGGCGGGCCAGGGCGTCCCGGTCGAACACCAGGGTGGTCTGGGGGCCCGAGTCCTGCTGATCGGTGCTCACGTCGGTGATCTCATCCAACCGGCTCATGGCATTGCGGATGCGCGGCTCCCACAGGCGCAGCTCGTCCAGGCTGTCGGACTGCAGGGTGAACTGGTAGGCCGAGTTGCTTGAGCGCCCGCCGATCCGGATGTCCTGCACGGCGCTCAGGTAGAGGCTCGCGCCCGGCACCCGGGCCAGCTTCTTGCGCAGGCGCCCCACCACTGCCTCGGCGGATTCCTGGCGCTCGGCGATGGGCTTGAGGGTCACGAACATCGCCCCATAGTTGCGCTGGGAGCCACCGGTGAAGCCCGTCACCGTGGCCACCGCCGGGTCGGCCCCGACGATGGCCAGGAAGGTGTCCATCTTTTCCTTCATGGCCTGAAAGGAGATGGCCTGGTCCGCTTCGACAAAACCGCGCAGGCGGCCGGTGTCCTGCTGAGGAAAGAAGCCTTTGGGGATGATCTGGTACAGATGCACGTTGAGTCCCACCGTGGCCAGCAGCACCAGCATGACCACCCAGCGATGATCCAGGGCCCAGCCCAGGCTGCGCCGATAGCCGCCGACCAGGGCGTCGAGGGCCCGCCCCACCGCCCGGTCGAGGCGGCCACGCTCGCCTTCCGGCGGGCGCGGGCGGAGCAGACGGGCGCACATCATCGGAGTGGTGGTGAGCGACACCACCATCGACACGAGGATGGCCGCCGACAGCACCACCGCGAACTCCCGGAAGAGCCGCCCGACGATGCCGCCCATGGCCAGGATGGGGATGAACACGGCGATCAGCGACAGGCTCATCGACAACACCGTGAAGCCGATCTCCCGCGCCCCGCGCAAGGCTGCCTGGCGGGGCGGCATACCCTCATCCACATGGCGGGCGATGTTCTCCAGCACCACGATGGCGTCGTCCACCACGAAACCGGTGGCGATGGTGAGCGCCATCAGGGACAGGTTGTCCAGGCTGAAGCCGGCCAGGTACATGATGGAGAAGGTGCCCACCAGGGACACCGGCACCACCACGCTGGGAATGACGGTGGCCCGCCAGTTGCGCAGGAACAAGAAGACCACCATCACCACCAGGGCCACCGAGATGACCAGGGTGCGCTCCACTTCGTGCAGGGAGCCGCGGATGGTGGGCGTGCGGTCCATCACCACATCCACGTCGATGGCTGCCGGCACGCTGGCCCGCAGG
>JAFLDU010000151.1 GCA_017309145.1 Zoogloea sp.
ACCTTCACCATCGAAGAAGTCCGGTTCCGGATCGTAGCCTGGGACGATTTCCTGGCGGATCTCGAGCTTGATCAGCTTCTGGATGTCGGCCAGGCGGTGGCGTTCCTCGGAGCTGACCAGGGACACCGCCTTGCCCTTCTTGCCGGCGCGGCCGGTGCGGCCGATGCGGTGCACGTAGTCTTCGGCAGTGTGGGGCAGCTCGAAGTTGATCACCGAGGGCAGGTCTTCGATGTCCAGGCCACGGGCCGCCACGTCGGTGGCGACGAGCACGCGGATCTTGCCGGATTTGAAGTTCTCGAGGGTCTCGGTACGGGCCTGCTGGCTCTTGTCGCCGTGGATGGAGTCGGCGGAGATGTCATGGCGTTCGAGGAAGTGGGCCAGGCGGCTGCAGCCGAACTTGGTGTCCACGAAGACCAGCACCTGGGACTCCTGCTCATGCCGGACCAGATGGGCTAGCAGGTTGCGCTTGAGGCCACTGGACACCGGGTGCACCACGTGGTCGATGGTCTCGCTGACCATGTTGCGGCGGGCCACTTCGATCAGCTGCGGGTTCTTCAGCATCTGGTCGGCGAGCTTCTTGATCTCGTCGGAGAAGGTGGCCGAGAACAGCAGGCTCTGGCGGTTGGCCGGCAGCAGGGCGAGGATGCGCCGGATGTCGGGGATGAAGCCCATGTCGAGCATGCGGTCGGCTTCGTCGAGGATCAGGAACTCGACCTGGCCGAGGGCGATGGTCTTCTGCTGCACGTGATCAAGCAGTCGGCCAGGGGTGGCCACCACGATCTCGATGCCACGACGCAATTCCTGGATCTGCGGGTTCATGTCGACCCCGCCGTAGATGCAGGTGCTGCGCAGGGGGAGGTGCTTGGAGTACATCTTGACCGATTCGAACACCTGCATGGCCAGTTCGCGGGTCGGCGCCAGGATCAGCGCGCGGACCGGGTGGCGGGCCGGGCTGGTCGAGGTGCTGGCGTGGCGGGCAAGCCGGTTGAGCAGGGGCAGGGTGAAGCCCGCGGTCTTGCCGGTGCCGGTCTGGGCACCGCCCATCACGTCATGGCCGGCGAGTACGACGGGGATCGCCTGGCGCTGGATGGGCGTGGGTTCGGTGTAGCCGGCGTCAGTGACGGCCTTCAGGATTTCGGGGATGAGTCCGAGTTCGGAGAACGACATGGATGTGGTCACGATGGGGGTGCGGGTACGGGTTTAGTGCACTGCACCATTCAAGTAGTCCAGCATTATACATCGGCGCGGCATCAACGCCGCGTCAGATAGCAGGTCACCTCTTCCCGGTCGTGGTAAAGGTGCTTGATTCGCAATATGTATTTCAGCCCGGCTGCGCGCATGCGCTGATCGATCAGGGCGCGGCAGCGTTCCACCTCCTCGTGGCGCCGCTTCATGGGCAGCTTGAGGTTGAAGATGCTGCGCCGGCAGCGGCCGCCGGCGACCCATTCGGCCATCAGTGGAGCGATCCGCGAAGGTTGCTCGACCATGTCGCAGACCATCCATTCGACCGGCTTGCGGGGCTTCCAGGTGAAGCCGTCGACGCGCAGGTGCTCGATCAGTCCGGTGGCGACCACTGCGGGCGCCATCGGGCCGTTGTCGATGGCAGTGACACGCAGGCCGCGGCTGACCAGCTGCCAGGTCCATCCTCCGGGCGATGCGCCCAGATCCACGGCCTGCAGGCCGGGGCGGAGGGTGGATTGCTGCTCCTCCGGCGTGAGCAGGGTCTGGATGGCCTCGGCCAGCTTGAGGGTGGAGCGGCTGGGGGCGTCCTTCGGCATGCGCAGCCGGGGAATGCCCATCGGCCACGTGGAGCCTTCGCTGGCCAGGCTGAGACCGAGCAGGGCCGTCTCGCCACCGGGAAGGAACAGATGCAGGCGTGGCAGGTGGGGCGAATCCTTGCGTAGCTGGCCGGCTTCCGCCAAGGCGGCCTCCAGCAGCGGGACGAAGCGACGCAGGAAGCCTGCCTGCTCCTTGCCGTCGTTGGTGTCGGGAGTTTCCGGCAGAACCGCCGAGAAGCGTTCTCCCAGGGGGGCCAGCGCGTTGATCAGGGGCGTGACGCGATCCCGCCCGGCGAAGCCTTCGATATGGCCGATCAACTGGAAGGCCTGCCGGCTGAACACCAGGCGGGAGACGTCCAGGCGACGGCGGACTTCGTCATGAGGAGCCGGGCTCTCCAGGCGGAACAGCACGGCGCCAGCTGTGCCGGTCGACTCACTCCGGCCGGCAAGCCGGGCGGCCCGGGCGGCGGTTTCGAGCTCGAGGAGTGCGTCGGCTTCAAAGCCAGGACGGCACTGGACGAGGATGCCGTGGGCGTGGCAAGGCGTCTGGGCAGGCTGCATGGGGGTCGGCGCGGGGAGAGTACAATGGATCAATGGGACGGGGTCTGGCCGGCGTGCGTTGCCGACGGTCGGCGCGAATGATACCCGATCGATCCGCCGGTCAAACTGCCGGTGCATGCGGAGCCGTCCGCCCGCAGCGGTGTGCTGGGCCTTGCAGTCAAATTGAATGAAGGGGGCTCCAGTTGGCGGATGCCCTGCCGTAATAGGCCGATAAAGTGGCGGCTGTTGCCGTAGTCCAGATGCAGGTATGGAGGTTGTTTTGAAGGAGATTGTGGCGGCGCAGGACCTGCGGATCGGGATGTTCGTGTCCGAACTGGATCGCCCCTGGCTCGAGTCGCCCTTCCTGCTGCAGGGCTTCATCATCGAAGACAAGGACATCCTGGCCCAATTGAGGGCCTTGTGCCGTTTCGTGCACGTGGATCGCTCCCGGTCTGCAGGCGATGCATGGCGCCCCGAGCCTGTCGAGCCGGTTTCCGTGCCGACGCGCAGGGAGCCGGTCCCCCTGGCCGAGCTGGTGAGTACCTCGCCTGCGCGCCGGCGGCCGATGGATTTCTTCGCCCTGCTAAAGGCCCTGCGTTCGGCGGCGGGCGAAATCGGGGAGGCGGCGGTCCCGGGCGCGATCGATACGTCGGGGGGGGCGCCGTGGATTCACTTCTATCCAGACTCCGACCTGGCCCAGCACGCCTCTGGCGGTGTCGCGGAGAGCAATGCGAGGGCTTCGGCCTACGCGTCCCGTCCCCTTATCTACGAGGATGAGCCTGGCTCCGCCCCGACCGCCTCGGCCCCCCGCAGCGAGTGGGGGAGGGATGACGGCGGTGTGTCCGGGAGCGTCCGGCAGACCGAGCTCAAGGTGTCGGTGGAGGAGGAGATCGTCACCGTTCTGCCGGTGCTGGTGAAGGCTCAGGGATTGCTCGCCGAGGTAGCGCGGGACGTGCAGAACAATCTCAACCCCGACCTGGACCGGCTGCGCAGCGTGGTCTCCGAGATGGTGCTGAGCGTGATCCGCAACCCGGATGCCTTGCTCTGGCTGCTCCGTCTCAAGCAGACCGATCAGTACAGCTACGACCACTCCCTCGATGTGGCCGCCCACGTGATGATCTTCGGGCGTGCCCTGGGCTTGGGCGAGGATTCGGTCACCGCGCTGGGCATGGCCGGGATCCTCCAGGATGTGGGCAAGCTGCGCCTGCCGGTGCGCTTGCTTCAGAAGACCGGTGCGTTGTCGCCCCGCGAATACGAGATCTTCAAGACCCACGTGGATTTTTCGCTGCAGATCGTGTCCCGCTGTCCGCAGGCCACGCCGCTGATGCTCGAGATCATCGGTCGCCACCATGAGCGCTGCGACGGCTCGGGTTACCCGGCTGGCCTGAAGGGCGAAGAGGTGGGGGTGATGGCGGAGATCGCCGGGATCTGCGATGTGTATTGCGCCATGACCCGAGAGCGTCCCTATGGCAGCGCGGCCAGCGCCCAGGTGGCCCTGGATGCGATCCGCGCGCAGCGGGGTACGCGCTTTTCCAACAGCCTGGTGGACCAGTTCGTCCAATGCATCGGCTTGTATCCGGTCGGCACGCTGGTTGAGCTGAACACGGGTGAGGTGGGGGTGGTCATCGCGCAGAACCGCATCCGCCGGCTCAAGCCGCGGGTGATGATCCTGCTGGGGGCCGACAAGCGGCCAAACGCCTACCCGCCGAGCCTCGACCTGCTCTACGATCCAGCCACGGCGACCGGTGAGCCTTATGCAATCAGCCGGGCCCTGCCTCCCGGCTCCTATGGCGTGGAGCCTTCGGAGTTTTACCTGGCATGAATCTCCCCGCGCCCCAACTCGTGCGCCCCTTTCGGCCTGTGCTGGATGAGGAAGCCCTGGCCCGTCTCCTGTTGCGCTATGGCATCGGTCAGGCCGAGCAGGCCGCCGTACGGGCCTTCGGCCGCATCATTGCCGCCGATGACCTGGCGGATGCCCTCCTGACCCGGTTTGCCCTCGGCGGGGAGGGGGCTGGCAGTGTCATCGAACCTGCTCTGCGGGCGTTCTGCCGTGAGCTTGCGAAGGTCACCACCTGGGATTTCTCCCCCGCTTGGCCGACCCGGCTCGTGGCCCTGTGGGGGGACTGTTACCTGGCTGGGGCGGTGGCGGAGTTTCCCTTCGTCGCCATCGAGGCCCTGATGCGCGCCTGCCAGGAGCAGTTGTTCTCCGATCGCGCGATGGTCCACCGCCTGGAACTCGACATTCTTACCGCGCTGGTCCGTCTCGGCTGGTGCCTGGGCGGTCTGCTTTCCGAGGCTTCGGTGGGGCAGGAGCAGGCCTTCCGGATGCATGCCGAAGACGGGGATACCGTGCTCGGCATTCCCAACCGTCGCCGTTTCCTGACCCTGCTGGCCGACTTTCTCGGACTTGCCGGCGAGCGCGGTTTTCTCGGCTTGCTGGTGCTGCGCATGGAGTGGGGGCGCTCGGTGGATGTACTGGCCCTCGATGAACGGGATCATCTGCGCCTGGCACTGTCCGAGGCGATGCGGGCCCAGTTGCGGCCGGGCGACGTGCTGTGCACCCTGGGCGAGGACGAATGGGCGGTGATCCTGCCGGATCTGATGCATCCCGCTCAGGTCGCCCTGGCCGGCAGCAAGCTGGTGGACGTTTGCGAGGTGACGCGGGGCAACAGCTTTCCCTCCCTGCGCGGACGTTTCTGTGCCGGTGGCGCCTGGGCACCCGAGCACGCCCGTGATCCGCTGGGCCTCGAGCAGGCGGCGCGGTCGGCCCTGGTGGCGGCCAAGTCGGAGGGGCGTCCGTTTGCCTTGTTTTCCGATGATGTCGCCGCCCGCGCGATGGGGGACGCCGGCTTTGAGTCCGAAGTGGCTAGGGCGCTCGAGTCCCGCCAGTTCCAGCTCTTCCTGCAGCCCCAGGTGGAGCTGCCGTCTCGCCGCCTGGTGGGGGCCGAGGCCCTGCTGCGCTGGCAGCGGGACGGCGCCTACGCGTCGCCGCCGGACATCCTGGCCGTGCTGGAGCGCATCGGCTTGATGGCCGAACTGTCCCGCTGGGTGATCCAGCAAGCAGCCCAGCATCTGGCCGCGCTGGATGCGGCGGGCTGCGATGTGGGGGTGTCGGTGAACCTGGTGGCGGATGACCTCAAGGATCCGGAGCTGCCCCTGTTCATCCGGCAGACGTGCGAAACTTGGCGGATTCCCGCCGCGCGCATGTGCTTTGAGCTGACAGAGAGCGGGCTGGTCTCCAGGGACGGGATGTCCGTACGCAACCTGGAGGCCCTCAGGGAAGGGGGAGGGCGCCTGGCCCTGGATGATTTCGGGACGGGGTATTCGTCCATGGACTACCTGCGTCGCCTGCCGCTTGATGAGCTGAAGCTCGACAAATCCTTCGTCGAACGCATCACTCTGGGCGACAGTGACAGGGCTATCGTGGCCCTGATGGTGAGGATCGCCCACACCTTTGGGCTTGAGGTGGTGGCCGAAGGGGTGGAGGATGCCGCCACCGAGGCGGTCCTGCGGGATATGGGCTGCAACCGGGCTCAGGGATACTTCTATGCGCCGCCCATGCCGGTGGATCAGTTCATCGCCTGGTGGGAAGCGCGCCGGGACATGCCGCACGAGGCTGGCGAGCCCGCCTGAGGCAGGCCGCGCTGATCACTCCCTGATCTTGCGGCGCTTGCGCGGCTCCGGTTCCGCCGGGGCTTCGCTGTCTTCCTTGGCCGTTGCGTCAGCGTCTTCGTGGTCGCCCTCGGCGTCCGCGCTGGCCTTCTTGGACTTCCGCTTGGGTTCCGCCGCGGCGGGAGGCGGGGGGGGCGGCAGCACGGGGGTGACCTCGGCGATCTTGTTCTCGACCATGTAATCGTTCATCTCTTTCCAGCCCGCAAACACGGCCGCCTTCTGGGCGCTCTGGTTGAGCGTGAAGCAGTCCTCGATGGCGCGTCCGGCGTGGCGGCAGGCGCTGCCGATGGCCTTGCCTTCCGCCTCGGCCTGCGCGGCGATCTTGGTCGGGTCGGGGATGCCGATGCGCTCGCAGGCGCTGAGGAGTGCGGCGCAGGCCAGCAAGGCAGCGGCATGTCGGAGCTTGAGGAACACAGGTGTCATGGCGTTCAAGGCCGGTTGCTTTGCCGAAGTCTACGGCTCGGGTGGACCTGACTTGAACAGATGCTTGCAAAGTGGCGACAGCGCAAGTTGCGCCCTTCAACTTATAATCCCGGGCTGATCGTTTTTTCCGTTGATGAACCGGGTCCCCATGAACACCTTCAGCCGTAACGTCCTGGGCCTCGCCCTGGCCACCCTGCTTGCCTCCCCCGCCTTTGCCGCGCCCAAGAAGCCGGTCGCCAAGCCCCAGGAGCCCCGCGCTGCGGCGCCCGCGGCAGTGACCGAGATCGAACTGGTGCACAGCCTGGGGGCCGACAAGGGTGCCCAGCTGCAAAAGCTGGTGGATCGTTTCAACGAAACCAACCGCAACGCCCGCATCGTCGTGCATGACCGTGCGTGGAACGAGGGGAGCGTGCCGCATCTGATGATCCTCGGCGAGCGTGAGCTGCCGGGCTTCCTGAGCGGGCCGCAGCGTTACCGTCCCCTGTTCCAGGTCATGAAGGATGCTGGCGAGCGCTTCGAGACCCTGCGCGCGCCGGCCGTGATGACCCCGACCCCGATCGATGGTGCCGGTCGCCTGCTTGCCCTGCCGGTCGGCTTGTCCACCCCGGTGATGTTCTACAACAAGCAGGCCTTCCGCGACGCAGGGTTGAACCCCGATGCGCCGCCCAAGACCTGGCAAGCCCTGCAGGCTTCCCTTGGACAGCTTGTGGCCGCCGGTCAGACCTGCCCTTACACCACCACCCAGCCGGCCTGGATCCTGGTGGAGAACATGAGCGCCTGGCACAACGAGCCGGTCGTGGCCGAGGGCAAGAAGGCTTCGCTGGCGATCAATGGCATGCTCGAGGTCAAGCATGTGGCCATGCTCTCCTCCTGGGTCAAGGCCCGCTACCTGCACCTGTTTGGCCGCGGTGATGAAGCCGTCGAGCACTTCACCAAGGGCGAGTGCGCCGTCCTGACCTCCGCTTCCGGTGACTGGCCGACCCTGCGCCGCCAGGCCGGCTTCGAGGTCGGGGTGGCCACGCTGCCCTACCACGAGGAGTACTACGGTGCGCCGCAGAACACCCTCGCCGACGGCCCCGCCATGTGGGTTGCGGCAGGCAAGACGCCGGCGGAATACAAGGCCGCTGCGCGTTTCGTCAGTTTCTGGCTGACCGGTGAGAGTCAGGTGGAATGGCAGCGCAATGCCGGCTATCTGCCCCTCAACCGCGCGGGCCTGCTGGCCTCCGAGAGCCGCCTGCTGGCTGACGATCTGGCCAACATCCATGTGGGCATCCAGCAGCTCTCCAACAAGAAGGTCACGGCGGCCAGCAAGGCCAGCACCTATCCCCAGAAGGTGGCCGTGCGCCGCATCATCGACGAGGAGCTCGAGTCCGTCTGGGAGGATCGCAAGCCCTCCAAGCTGGCCCTCGACACCGCTGTCGTGCGTTCCCGCCAGCTCGACTGAGGCCTCCCGCTCCGATCGTCGCCATGTTTACCTGGCCCGGACCCGCGCTCTACGTGCATCGATGCGGTGGCGCGCTGGCCCCGGAGAACACCCTGGCCGGTCTGCGCATCGCGGGTCGGCTCGGGTGTGCGGCGGTGGAGTTCGACGTCATGCTGTCGGCAGATGGTGTTCCGGTCGTCATTCATGACGAAACGCTGGAGCGCACCGGCGGCCGATCCGGCCGGGTGTCCGACATGCGTGCTGCGGAGTTGTTCGAGGTGGATGTCGGCCGGGTCTTCCATCCGGCCTTCGAGGGAGAGTGTCTTCCGTCCTTCGAATCCGTCTTGGCTGCCTGTGCCGGGCTGGGCCTGATTGCCAATGTGGAGATCAAGCCCGCGCAGGGTTTCGAGGTCGAAACGGGGAAAGTTGTCGGTGAGCTGCTCACCTGCCGTGGGGGCGATCCGAACGTGCTCCTGTCTTCCTTCTCGGTCGACGCGCTCGAGGCTGCCGCTCAGTCTGCGCCGGACCTGCCCCGGGCGCTGCTGGCCGAGACCTACTCTGTCGCTGCGCAGGACCGTGCCCTGGGTCTCGGTTGTGGCGGGCTCAATCTGGGGCGGCAGGGCCTGCTTCCCGAGCATGTGCGGCAGGCCAAGGCCGCGGGGCTCCACGTGCTGGTCTACACCATCAACGATCCTCGGGACGCCACGCAAATGAAGGCCTGGGGCGTGACGGGTGTGTTTTCGGATCGCCCCGATCTCATCCGATGAGCATTCCATCCTGGATGCGGCGGAAATTGCATTGATCCAGCCACCTTGACGTGAGTCCGCCAAGCCCCCTAACATCGCGTTTTTTCTAGTCTGGGCATTGCCTTGTCTCTCTCGCAGCTTTACGCGCCGATCGCCGAAGACATGAAGGCGCTCGACGCCGTCATCAGGGATCGCCTCTACTCCGACGTGGTGCTGATCCGCCAGGTGGCCGAGTACATCATCGGCAGCGGCGGCAAACGCCTGCGTCCCGCCATGGTCCTGTTCACCGCAGGTGCTGCTGGCTACACGGGCAGCTATCACCGTGAATTGGCTGCGGTGGTGGAGTTCATCCACACTGCGACCCTGCTCCATGACGACGTGGTCGACGAGTCCGAACTCCGGCGCGGCAACAAGACCGCCAATGCCATGTTCGGCAATGCCGCTTCCGTTCTCGTGGGGGACTTCCTGTACTCCCGAGCGTTCCAGATGATGGTCGGCGCGGACAACATGAAGGTCATGCGGGTGCTCGCAGACGCCACCAACGTGATTGCCGAGGGCGAAGTCCTGCAACTCCTCAATTGCCACGACGCAGACGTGGAAGTGGAGGGCTACCTCCGGGTGATCCGCTACAAGACAGCCAAGCTGTTCGAAGCTGCGGCCCGCCTGGGCGGTATTCTCGGCAATGTTGGCGAGGAGCTCGAGGATAAGCTGGCTGCTTTTGGCATGCATATCGGCACCGCCTTCCAGCTGATTGATGACGTGCTCGATTATTCTGGCGATGAAGCCGACACCGGAAAGAATATCGGTGACGATCTCGCCGAAGGCAAGCCGACCCTGCCGCTGATTCATGTAATGAAGCATGGCAATGCCGAGCAGGCTGCCTGTGTGCGCAAGGCAATCGAAAATGGCGGTCGCGATGATTTTCCGGCCGTGCTGGCGGCTATTCGTGCCACCGGCGCCCTCGAGGAAACCCGCCGCGTTGCGGAAGCAGAAGCGCAATTGGCACTGGATGCGCTTTCTGCATTGCCCCCTTCCATTTTCCGCGAATCGTTGATAGAATTATCAAAGTTCGCTGTTGCACGAAAATATTGAGGCAATAAGATTCAGAGCCAAAAATATTTAACTGAAACAAGCTTTACAAAGAGTTGAACAGTAAATATAATGTGCGACTCGGTTGTGTTGATTGATCGATAAGGTCTTTCAAAAAAAGCGTCGGGGAATAGCTCAGCCTGGTAGAGCACTGCGTTCGGGACGCAGGGGCCGGAGGTTCGAATCCTCTTTCCCCGACCACCAATCCCGCGGAAAAGCCACTCGAAAGAGTGGCTTTTTTGTTTATGGGGTCGGATTGGATCTGGAGACCGGGTGAGATTGGCATGGCCTGCCTTGCGTGCTTTTTGGAGCGGCAGCCTTTAGCTGCAGTTTCTTATTCTGCGTGCAAGCGGGGGAGGGGCTGGATTGCCTTGGCGCCGAATGTGGCGGCGCCATTGGTGCGGCGGCCAATTTCGGATTGAATTGATGTGGCGGGGCTAATTGCGGCTTGGCTTCGTTAAGGTTCCGCCGCATTCAGCGCAGAAGGGGCGGAAATAAAAAAAGCGCCCGAAGGCGCTTTTTTTATTGAATAAAGAAATTGAAACTTTCTTCATTCTGAATTTGGTGGGCGGTACTGGGATCGAACCAGTGGCTTCCACCGTGTGAAGGTGGCACTCTACCGCTGAGTTAACCGCCCGGCAGGTGATGAGGATGAATTATAGAGAGGGGTCCAGGGTGTGTCAAGAAGATTCGAGAAATTATTCTCAGGACGTCGCCGGGGCTCTTCGCGCTTTCTTTTTCCTGAGACCATGAGGGCTCAGACCGGCTGCGCGCGCTCCGCCGCGCTTTCGAAGGTGCAGGGTGTGGGGCATTCAAGGACAACGGAGACAATATGGTAGAGGGATCGACGCGCCGCAGGTGGCGTGCAGCATTGTTGCTGGCCATGATGGCCCCTTTGGCCCGGGCTGAGTTGCTGGGTGAGGATGAGCTTGCCGACGTGATCCGCCGGCCGGCGATCGGGCTCTACAAAGGCTACGCGGAGTTCAAGATGGCCCACTACGCCGAGGCCCGCCAGATCTGGACGGCGCTTGCGGAGCGAGGCATGGGGGAGGCCTGGTTCAACCTCGGGATCCTGGCCGAGGATGGCCTGGGCGAGCCCCGTAATGCTGCGGAAGCGCGTCGCCGCTATGAGCAGGCAGCGCTGGCGGGGAGTCGCAATGCGGCCCTGCGCCTGGGCATCTCGTTGCAGGGTAGCCGGCTGGGGGCGCCAGACCCCGTTGCCGCGCGGCGCTGGCTGACGCTCGCGGCGGAGATGGGGGACGAGGAAGCGGCGGCGCAGCTGGCGGTGCTCGATGGGCGCAGCGTGACGCCCCTCGGCCCCCGCGAGCGAAGGCTGGCCGAGGCCCGGCGCCTCGAGGCCGACGGTAACCTGGCCGATGCCGTGGCAGCCTACCAGGCACTGGCCGACGCGGGCGACCCACGCGGCATGACCCGGCTGGCCTGGCTGTACGAGGCGGGGCGTGGAGTGCCCAGAAACCTGGATGAGGCGGCCCGGCTTTTCCGCCGTGCAGCGGAGGCAGGGGAGAGCGAAGCGGGGTACGCCTTATCTGTGATGCTGGATACGGGGGTCGGTCAGCCGCGCGATCCCGCGGAGGCCCTGCGCTGGCTGAAGGCTGCCGCGGCGGGCGGTTATCCGCCTGCGATCGAAGCCCTCAAAGCCCGCTGAGGGAACATCCCGGAAACGCCGGGCAGGATCAGATCACCGGCCCGGCCCGGCGGCGGCGGCCATCCACCGCGATCAGGATGCCGGCGATGCCGATCACGGCCATCCCGCCGAGGGCAAGCGCATCGGGCACCTGGTCGAAAACCAGCCAGCCGAACAGGGTGGCCCACACGATCTGCACATACAGCATGGGTGACAGCAGCGAGGCGGGCGCTTCCCGGAAGGCCTTGGTGAGCAGGAAGTGGGCCGAGGCTGCCAGCGTGCCCATGGCCAGGAAGAGCAGGCATTCCCTGGCGTCGGGCGTCGGGCCGTGATCAAAGCCGGGCAGGGCCGCGCTCATCACCACGCTGCCGGTGAGCGCGGTGTGGAAGAGCAGGGTGACCGGGCTTTCGGTACGCGACATCTTGCGGGTCAGGATCTGGTAGACCGCATAGAACACGGCGGCGGCCAGCGCGAAGGCGATGCCTTCGGGGCCCAGCCCACCGCCCGGTCGGGCGACCAGCAGCACGCCGGCGAAGCCCATCACCACGGCCGTACTGCGCCAGGGACCGATCTGCTCGCCCAGCAGCGGGCGGGCCAGTAGCACGACGATCACCGGCGAGGCGAAGATCACCGCTGTGGCCTCGGCCAGGGGCAGGCGGTTGAAGGCCGCCAGCCCGCACAGGCTGGTACCCAGCAGCAGCCCGGAGCGCAGGAGGTGGAGCAGGGGCCGGCCGGTCCGGTACAGGCGCGAACGCAGGCGGGGACCGAGCAGGATCAGCATCAGGGCCAGATGGACGGTGTAGCGGGCCCAGATCAACAGGGGCACCGGGTAGCGGCTGCTCAGGTGCTTGGCCGTGGCGTCCAGAAGCACGAAGAGGATCAGGGCGACCATGGCCAGACCGGCCCCGAGCAGCGGGCGTTGCGGATGACTCACGGCGTGGATGCGGGCGGAGAGGTTGAGAGGGGCGAGAGGGGTGGAAAGAGGCTCAAGGCGGCGCTGGCATAGGCCGGACCGCCACCTCTCCTGAGTGGGGCGGGCGAATCCAGGCATTGAAGCAGTGGCGGGCGGCGGCGGACATCTCGTCGGCGAGCAGGCCACAGTCGATGTTCAGCGTTCTGCTGAGGTGATCGCCAGCGCAGCCATGCAGGTGCACGCCGGCCAGCAAGGCCTCGCCGGCCGGCCAGCCGCCGGCCAGGAGCGTGCCGATCAGCCCGCTGAGCACATCACCCATGCCGGCTGTGGCCATGGCCGGGTTGCCGCTGGTGTTGATCCACCAGGCGCCATCCGGTGCCGCCACGATGCTGCCGCAGCCTTTCAGGACCACCCAGGCCCGCAGTTTGCGGGCGATCTCCCGCGTGGTGGCGATGCGGTCGGCCTGCACCTCGGCGGTGCTGCAGCCCAGCAGGCGGGCGGCCTCGGCCGGGTGGGGCGTGAGCAGGGTCGGAGGCGACCGGTGGGCCAGCCGCGCGGCACCATGAATGCGGTGCCGCGTAGATCACGGA
>JAFLDU010000152.1 GCA_017309145.1 Zoogloea sp.
AGTGAACAACGAGCCGCTGGTCTCCTCCGACTTCAACCACACCACCGTCTCCTCCACCTTCGATGCCACGCAGACCCGCGTGATCAAGGGTGAAGACGGCTCCGTGCTGGTCAAGGTGCTGGCCTGGTACGACAACGAGTGGGGCTACTCCTGCCGCATGCTCGACGCGGCCCGCGCCTTCGTGAACGCCAAGTAATCCTGCTGTTTCGACGCCCCGCCCCACGCGGGGCGTTTTTCATTCCGACGCCTCAAAGTACATCATCATGCAAGTCAAGAAACTCACCGATCTCGACGTCAAGGGCAAGAAGGTCTTCATCCGCGCCGACCTCAACGTGCCGCAGGACGACGCCGGCAACATCACCGAAGACACCCGCATCCGCGCTTCCATCCCGTCCATCAAGTACGCCCTCGAAGGCGGCGCGGCGGTCATGGTCACCTCCCACCTGGGTCGTCCGACGGAAGGCGAGCTGAACGCCGAGGACAGCCTCGCGCCGGTCGCCGTGCGCCTGGGCCAGCTGCTGCACAAGCCCGTGCGCCTGATCCAGAACTGGGTCGACGGTGGCTTTGAAGTCGCCCCGGGCGAGGTCGTGCTGCTCGAGAACTGCCGCTGCAACAAGGGCGAGAAGAAGAACAACGAAGAGCTCGCGCGCAAGATGGCCGCCCTCTGCGACATCTACGTGAATGACGCCTTCGGCACCGCCCACCGCGCCGAAGCCACCACCCATGGCATCGCCCGCTTCGCCCCGGTGGCCTGCGCCGGCATGCTGATGGGCGCCGAGATCGACGCCCTGGGCAAGGCCCTGCACGCTCCGGCGCGCCCGCTGGTGGCCATCGTCGGAGGCTCCAAGGTCTCGTCCAAGCTGACCATCCTGAAGTCCCTGGCCGACAAGGTCGACCAGCTGATCGTCGGCGGCGGCATCGCCAACACCTTTCTGCTGGCCTCCGGCAAGCGCATCGGCGAATCCCTGGCCGAGCCCGATCTGGTCAAGGAAGCCCACGCCATCATGGACATCATGAAGGCCCGTGGCGCCGAAGTGCCCCTGCCCACCGACGTGGTGGTGGCGGACGAAGTCTCGGCCCTGGCCCGCGCCAACAAGATCTCGGTGGACGACGTGGCGGCCCACGACCGCATCCTGGACATCGGCCCGAAGAGCGCGGCCCGCCTCGGCGAGATCATCGCCAACGCCGGCACCATCGTCTGGAACGGTCCGGTCGGCGTGTTCGAACTGCCCCAGTTCGCCGGCGGCACCAAGATGCTGGCCTCTGCCATCGCCCACTCCGAGGCCTTCTCCATCGCCGGCGGCGGCGACACCCTGGCGGCCATCGCCAAGTTCGACATTGCCGACGACGTGGGCTACATCTCCACCGGCGGCGGCGCCTTCCTCGAGTTCCTCGAAGGCAAGACCCTGCCGGCCATCGCGGCCCTTGAAGAGCGCCTCAAGGACTGAGCCCCCGCCTTCGCGCAGCACCCTCCGAAATGCGGCCCCCGGGCCGCATTTCCCATTCCGGGCAGAGAAATTCCAGCTTTCGCCGCTGCGGTCGTTATGCTGAAAGCACACCCTTGCGACTCACCACCGCCCGACACCATGCTCCGACCGGTCGCCACATCCATCGGCTCCCCCCATCGCATCGTCGCGGCGATCGTCATGTTTGTCATCTTCGATCTGATCGCCCTGCTGAGCAATCTGTGGATCGCCGAGCAAGTGGCGCAGGATGCGGTCGCCATCAACCTGGCGGGCCGGCAGCGGATGCTCTCCCAGCAGACCACCAAGGCCCTGTTGCTGGCCACCCGGCCGGCCGCCACCGAAAGCCCGGAAGCTGCGCGTCGGGAGATTGCTACGGCCTTCACCCTATTTGAACAAACCCTGCGGGCCTTCGACGAAGGCGGCGAAGCGACAGGCGGCGATGGGCTCCGCGTGGCACTGCGTGCAGTGAATGGCGAAGCCTCCCGGATCGTGCGCCAAGCACGCAGCATCGTCGCGCCCCTCACCGCGCTGCTCCGCGACACTCAAGGCAGACTTCCGGAACGCCTGGAGCCTGCCGCCGACTATCTTGTGCGGCACAACGGCACCATCCTTGGCTTGATGAACCAGCT
The DNA here is from genome assembly GCA_017309145.1 of Zoogloea sp. Classification (GTDB taxonomy): domain Bacteria; phylum Pseudomonadota; class Gammaproteobacteria; order Burkholderiales; family Rhodocyclaceae; genus Zoogloea. The sequence continues at coordinate 2,096 of JAFLDU010000152.1, forward strand.
CACCTCGGCGCTCGAGCAGGACTCGATCCGTCGTACCCGTGATCTGCGTGCGATCCAGAGCGCGGCCTTTGTGCTCGCCCTGGTGAACTTCATCGTGCTGGTGCTCGGCATGATTCGCCGCCATCGAGCCTCGGAGGAGGCGGGCCAGCGCTGGCGCAGTCAGGCACGCGAGGATCCGCTGACCGGAATTGCCAATCGGAAGGCCTTCGAGGAAGGCGCCGAGGCCCTGCTGATGCGGGCCCGCCAAGACAAGGACAGCGGCGCCCTGCTCCTGCTCGACCTGGATGGATTCAAGCCGATCAATGACCGCTTTGGCCACTCGGCGGGCGATGACATCCTCAAGGCCGTCGCAGGCGCCCTCACTGCCGCAGCCCGAGGCACCGACCTGGTGGCACGCCTGGGTGGCGACGAATTCATCGTCCTCTGCCCGGGAGCCCATAAGGGGGCGGATATCGACCTCCTCTGCGAACGGCTCGTCAGCGTGATATCCACCCTGCCCACCGCCAAGCTGCCAGGTTGCCGCCTGGGGGTCAGCATCGGGGTTGCCACCTACCCGGGTTGTGGTTACAGCCTCAACGGACTATTGTCCCGCGCCGACAAGGCCATGTATGTGGCCAAGGGTGCCGGCGGCAGCCGCTGGCAGCATGCGGCCTGACCCGCACAGACCGCTCACTGCTTAAAGCTGGCGTTCGCTGCGGATCTTCCATTCGCCGGCTTCGCGCACCCACTCCAGACGCTTGCGGCCCGCATCGCTATAGCTTCCCGACTGGTAGCGCTGCTCAAAGGTCACCGCGACCACCTCGCCCTCCGGTTTGAGGGCCGGCGCGCCAAGCTGCACGCGGATATCACCCTTCTTGTCGAGCTTGGCACGGCGATCCGCCTCCCAGGCGCTGCGCGCCCGGTTGTCCGCCGGCACGAAGCTGGCTGCATAGAAGCTCAGGTAACGGCTGGCATCCTTCGACTCCCAGGCCTGCCGCCACGCCTCAAGGCGGCCCGTAACCGCGGCGACGGGATCCTCGGCCACCACCGGACGCGCTGCGACCGGCGCTGCCGGTGCCGGGAGCTTGGCCGCAACGGCCGCAACAGGTGCCGGCGCGGAGGCAGGTACCGGAGTCGCTCCGGCAGCCGGCTGTTGAACATTGCCGAGCTGGGTCAGATGCAGCCGGAACTCATTGTTGCCCGGTTCCAGCGCCACGGCACGCTCGAAGGCCTGGCGTGCAGCCGCCTTGTCGCCCCGAGCCAGCTGGACCAGCCCCAAGGTGTCCAGATAGGTTGCCCGATTCGGCTCCCGCTCCAGCGCCCGGCGGATCATCGCCAGCGCATCGTCGAGACCGGTTTTCTGCGCCGCCAGCAGGACAGCAAGATTATTGGCCACCCGGAGATTGTCCGGCTCGAGCCGCAGCGCTTCCCTATAGGCCTTCTCCGCGTCGGCCGGGCGCTTGAGGCGATTGAGTGCCTGCCCCAGCAAAGCGTGGGGCAGCGCACTCCCCGGCGCCATCGGGATGGCCTTGCGATAGGCCTCGACGGCGGCCTCCGTGCGGCCAAGCGTTTGCAACACATCCCCGCGGGAAATCATCGCCCCCACGAAACCCTTCTTCACCGCGAGCGCCTTGTCGAAGTATTCGAGCGCACGCTCCGCCTGCCCCTGGCGCTGGGCCACCAGGCCTCGAGCATGCAGCATGCGCGGCTCCGCCGGGTCACGCCGGAGAGCATCGTCGAGGGCTCGGGCCGCTTCGTCGAGGCGACCATCCCCCATGTAGGCCAGCGCAAGCTGATACAGGATGTCTACAGAGTCCGGCTTTTGCTTGAGCGCGTCGCGTAGCAGCGTAACCGCCTGAGCCGGCTTGCTAAGGGTATCCGTGTACAAACTGGCCAGATCCAACTTGAGTTGCAGCCCTTCGGGGTTCGCCGCTATGGCGGCCCGGTAGCTCTCTTCTGCTGAAGCGGGCAGCCCCTGCTCCACCAGCAGCCGGGCCTGGGCCTGCAGGACCGCGGGTTGCCCCGGTGACATGGCAACGGCACTGGCCATCCAGTCTCTGGCGAGCTTGGCCTTCCCCTGGGAATGGCTGACCACGGCAAGGCCGAGCATGGCCTCCACCGAAGCCGGATTCTGACGGTAGGCCTCGCTGAAGTACTTCTCGGCCTGATCCAGATTGCGGGCTCGCAGCGCGGTCCGGCCCCTGCTGATGGCCTCGCTGTCAGGACGGCCCGCGCCCTCAATGGCAGGCAAGGAAGAATTGCCGAGCATCACTTCGGCAACGGCAGGAGCAGGGGCAAACTGGAATGCAAGACCTGATCCCATGAACAGGGCCAGGCAGAAACGACTCAACGGCATGCAAACCTCAGATTGGAAAGCCAGGCAAGGGGACGGAGGCGATCAGGGCGAGCGGGAACCGTCCACGAAGACCCTAAATTCTACAGGGGGATGTTCCCCCCTCCATCCGGCTGTCTTTCAGCCCTTGCGAAAAATGCCCGCGGAGAGCGGAAAAAGGAAGGTTCCCTTTTCCTCTCCGCGAAAAACACGGGGGTGCCTGCACAGTCCCCCCAAAGACCCGTCAGTTCGAGCGGCGGCGCAGGGCCACCAGACTACCCAGGCCAAGCATCCCGAGCAGCGCGCTGCTCGGCTCCGGAACCTGGTTGCCGCGCGGAGCCGCCTGGATCAGATCCTGGCTGGTCGCATTGTTCCATGCGGTGAGCTGATAGTCGCCCGTGTTCGGGGCGCCGCTCCGCACCTTGGCCAACAGATCATCCGCCACCGCGAGGGCGTTCGCCTCAACAGCGGATCCCGTGTCGCCCAACCAGTTGGTGTAAGCGCCAGAGTTCCGATTGCTGTCGTCGAGAGTCTCCCACAGCGCGATCTGGAAACCGGCAACCTGGGCCTGGTTGCCCAGATCAATCGAGGCGTAGCTCTGATTGAACAAAGCCTGAGTTGCGGCGGACACCACCGAACCGGCCGTGTAGGGCAGGCCAGGCGGGACATACGCGGCGGCACCAATGTTCTGCAGCAACTCGTAGCAGAAGGCCAGGAAGGAAGAACCCGTGGTCTGGTCACTGACGGTGAAGAGCGTTGCCACCACATCCTTGCTGGTCCCGCTCACGTCCACGGTGAAAGACGGTGCGCCCAGATCGGGGGAGATCACAAGATCATTGGCCTGCGCCGAAGCGCTGGCCAGCACGCCAATGACAGCCATGGCAAGGGCCGGCTTCTTGAAAGAAGTGAAGTTCATTTCAGTTTTCTCCTGCAGTAAAGGGAACCGGTCATCCGGCTTTTGAAGCCGGCCGGAGAGACTCCGGCCGGGCAAGGGGAATCAAGCAGCCATCAGGATGGGCTGCTGGTCGTCATACAGATTGAGCAGCTGGGTCAGGGTAGCCAGACCCGCGTCACCCGCCTGCGGTGCGGTTGCAGCGACGGCTGCCGGCGGTACGGCTTGGCCGAGCAGGCAATCCACACTTTGCTCAGCGCTCAGCAGGGAGGCCATGTCGGGAAGCGCCACACCAGCGGCGGCGGCGTCCTCAGCCGAAACGTTGAAATACACGTCGGTCATGTCGACACTGTGGCCGTTGGCCAGGGTTGCACTGGACCGCTCGAGGTGGAGGTTGCCCTGCTCGTCGATGGCCGGCAGCGCCGCATAGGCCACCTTCAGGCTGCTCAGCCCCGCTTCCGACAGGCTCAGCAGTTCACCCTGGTCGGTGATCTGGTTGCTATTGGCATCACGCCACACCTTGAGCTCGCCGAAGCGGGCATCCTGGCTATCCACCAGGCCGTCACCATTACTGTCGAAACTGGCAAGCTTGGCAAAGCCCTGGCCCACACCGTTGCCGCCAAACAGCTCATGGATGTCGTCGATGCGGCCGTTGCCATTGGTGTCGATGGCCAGGAAGCCGTCGCCTCCGCTGAGCCAGCCGGACTTGATACCGGCCCCGCTGCCGAGGAGGTCGAAACTGCCAGTGGTGTTCTCACGGGCAATGGTGCGGACGCCATCGCCATCAAGATCGATGACGATCGGGCAGATACCTGCGTCACGGGTACTGTCGTACTGACCGGAGACGAGCGTGAACACGTTCGTATAGCCCTGAGTGATATCCGTCGCGGACACCATCACATCGCTGTCGCTGGTGTCGTAGCCGTTGTTTCCGACGTCCTTGGTCGTCCAGAAGTTGGTCCTCGGGTCGTAGCGGTAATTCACCCCTGAGAGGGTCCACTCCATGGTCTTCATGTCGAAGAACAGCTTGTACTGACCGGGATCGAGGTTGGTGAACTTGTAATTGCCGTTCGCATCGGTAACTGTGGAGGCCACCACGTTTCCAGATACATCGAGCAGCTTCACCACCACCTTGCGTACAGCCATTTCGGAGCTGTCCTGGATACCATTGTGGTTGTAATCCAGCCACACCTTGTCACCGACACTGGCCTTGCGGTAAAGGCCGGCATCCCAGGACAGATCTGCCTCATCGGCGGTCAGCGTGGTCAGATCGGTGACTCCGCTGCCATTCACGTCCGAGTCCAGAGAATCGTCGCTCCCCTGGTTCTGCTTGGTGTAGTAGTAACCGGTGGGGGCTACCACCTGGACCTTGTAATCGCCCAGTTCCACATCCTTGAAGAGGTAGTTGCCGCTCGAGTTGGTGGTGGTGGTGCCCACCACAGCGCCAGCGGCATTCAGCAGCTTCACCGTGACACCGGCGATGCCCGCCTCTCCGGCATCCTGAATGCCGTTGTAGTTGCGGTCTTCCCACACCTTGTCACCGATCGTGGCGGTCGGCGCTGGCGCCGGTTGGCAGTAGATGCCGGCATCCCAGTTCAAATCGTTCTCACCGGACTCCAGGGTGGTCTGGATGGTGTTCTGTACCGAACCGCCACTGCGCGTCACCAGGCGCACGTTGTCGATGACCCCACCCACCCAGTCGTCGTCACCTGACTGCTCACGGAACTCGAGGCGGCTGGACGAATCGAGAGCCGTGACCATGAAGCTGTACTTGGTCATGGTGGTGGAGGTCGGATCCACGGTCGCCACCTTGACGCCATCCCACCAGATCTGCACGGTGTTGGTGAATGGCGAGGTACCGGCGCGCAGGCCCAGGTCCATGCTCAGCTGGTAGGTCTGGCCGGCCACGGTGGCCACATCCTGGTAGAACCCAGTCAACGTGCCGGTCTTGTTGGAATCCAGTTCCGCCGCATAGCTACCGGTTGCCCCGCTGACGCCAAAGTAGGAGGCCAGGGCGACTTCCACGCTATCACCCCTGCCGACCCAGCCGTTGGCGCCGGATTCGAAGCTGCCATTGACGACCAGGTTGGTGGTACCCAGCACGGCTCCTACGTCAGAATCCAGCGCATCGTTGCCGCCCACATCCTTCAGAGTGAAGGCGCACCCCGCTGGCGCGGTGAATTGCACCGAGTAGATCCCCGGCACGAGATCCTTGAACAGGTAGTTCCCGTTGGCGTCGGTCTGGGTGGTGGCGACCACGTTGCCGCCGGCATCCAGCAGCTTGACCGTAGCCCCCGCCACACCGGCTTCGCCCGCGTCCTGGATGCCGTTGCCGTTGTTGTCCGACCACACCCGGTCGCCGATCGAGGCCTTCTGGTACAGGCCGGCATCCACGCTCAAGTCGGTTTCACCCGGGCTCAGGTTCACCACCCCGCTCTGGCCCGTCAGCGGATCGAAGTCGCTGTCGGTCGCGTCATTGCCACCCCGATCCTTGCCGCTCAGGAAGTAGCCGTTCGGCGCCACCACCTGGGCCGTGTAGTCGCCCGGCGCCAGGTTGTTGAACAGGTAGCTGCCATCCGCTCCGGTGGTGGTGGTGCCGACCACGTTGCCGCCGGCATCGAACAACTTGACCGTTACGCCGGCAAGGCCAGGCTCGCCCGCGTCCTGCACGCCATTGGCGTTCTTGTCCAGCCACACCCTGTCGCCCAGGCTGGCGGAGCGTTCGTCCACAAAGTCGTTGCCGGAGCTGATGCCCCCTGCCGGCACAGTCACAGCGATCACGTTGGGATCGCCGCCGTCCTTGTCGGACACGTCCAGGTAGCCCGGCTTGTTGATTTCGTGGACCGTGTAATTGCCGGCCGGCACATTGTTGAAGCTGTAGTAGCCACTCGCGTCGGTGGTGGTCGTCGCAACCACGTTCCCGGCGCTGTCCTTCAACACCACGGTGACACCAGCAATCGGGACATCGCCGGTGTTGTTGTTGTCCAGGTCCTCGCGCACACTGCCGGTGATGGCGCCGGGCCGGCCCACGATACCGGCATCCCAGCTGCGATCGGACTCGCCGGACTCCAGCACGGTCTGGATCGTCTTGCCCGTGACGGGGTCGGCATCGCTATCGCGGTCGTCAGCAGTGGCATCCTTGACAGTGAATGCGTAGCCAGCCGGCAGCGTGGCCTTCTCGAACTGAACACTGTAGCTGCCAGGCTTCAGCCCGCTGAACAGGTAGTTGCCGGCGGCATCCGTGGTCTGACTGCTCACCACATTGCCCGCAGCATCCAGCAGGAACACCCTGACGCCCTGCACGCCCGCTTCGCCCGCATCCTGCACACCATTGGCGTTGTTGTCGTACCAGACCTTGTCGCCCAACTCAGCCAGCCGGTAGAGGCCGGCATCCACATCCGGATTGTTCTGCCCCGACACCAAGCGCACCGGGCCGCTCTGCCCAGCGGCATTGATGTCGCTGTCGGTGGCCTCATTGCCGCCCAGATCCTGGCCGGTGATCTCATAGCCCGCGGGCTTGACCACCGCCACCGAATAGGTCCCGGGTGTCACGGTGAAGCTGTACCGGCCGTCAGCACCTGTGGTGGTGCTCTGCACGACCGCTCCCGAGGCATCACGCAGTTGTACGAGCACGTTGGCGATGCCTACTTCACCCGCATCCTGCACGCCGTTGGCGTTCTTGTCTTCCCACACCCGGTCGCCAAGGACGGCCGGTCGCTCATCCACAAAGTAATTCCCACTGCTGGTGGCGCCCGGCACCACGGTGACCGCAATCACGTTCAGATTGCCGCCATCCTTGTCAGCCACGTCCAGGTAGCCGGGCTTGTTGGTTTCGATCACCGTGTAATTGCCCGGCGGTACGCCATTGAAGGCGTAGTTGCCGCTGCCATCCGTGGTGGTGGTGGCAACCACGTTGCCGTTGCTGTCCTGCAGGGTGACGGTCACCCCCGGAATCGGCGTATCACCGACGTCGTCGTTATCGGTGTCTTCCAGCACAGAGCCGGTGATGGCGCCGGGAACGGGCACGACGAAGGTGAGCGTATTTGGGGTCGGATCAAGGTCAGCGCCGCCGCAGCCCGCCGTGCCACCGTCGTCACGGACCTGGAAGGTAAAGGACTGGGTACCACCGGCATTCACCGGGGCCAGGTAGCTCAGCTTGCCCGCGGCAATATCGGCAGCCAGGATCTCCTGGCCCGCCACGACCGCGACACCATTGAGGCGCAGGGCGCCACTGGCCGGCACGGAACCGATCACCACCGACTTGAAGGCGTTGCCCTCCACCGCATCGACGAAGCCGAAATTCCCCAACCCGAGCACATAGATATCGCCGTTGGCCACTGCCACGCCCGAGTCAGTACCGCTGGGGGCATCATTGACCGGCGTAACCAGAACCGTCAGGTCGAGGATGAAGCCGTTTCCCGTGCTGTCGGCCCCCAGTACGCTGACCTCAAGCTGGCCATTGAAGTTGGGCAAGGAACTCATGTCGAGGCGCAGGGTGTCCTTGTCGACGGCGGTGAAGTAGCCTGCCGTGACCTCCTGGTACACCCCGTTCACTTTGACGTACAGCCTGATCTTCTCGGGATTGAGCGCCGAGTAGTTGGGATCCGCTTGCGCAAGCAGGTCGAACAACTCGAAATTCTTGCTGGTGTCCTCACAAAGAGAAATGCTTGTTGCGTAACGCGGCAGTGCCATAACTTATCTCCATCACTGTGTTTTTCGTTCCGCCCCCGGAATGAAGAGGGTGCGAGCCGTGAAATCAGAGATGAAAAGGCAATTAGCGCGCCAAGCCTTTCGACAAAATTGTCAAAATCAATATTATCAAAACCACTCAACGACTTATTGATCTAGAAACTTGAATTAACAAATGCAACACACCCCACTCACCTCGATGCCTGTAAAAAATTCCGACATTTTTTTATTTTAAAAACAAAGTTAATTAAAAACAAAAATTTGCCAAAAATCTCACACAATTAACAATCACAAAACACAACACACTGTTTTAAATGACTTTTTATTATAAATCTACCCTGAGAAGATCTACTCAACCTCATCTGAAGATCCCACCAAACCAGCACCGATTTCAATATAAATTTCTCCGACAAGCATTAAGTCTCGAAAGGAAAAAATCGTGAGACAGTACTTTTCAAAAAGCCCGAAGCACAGGCGAGCCGTCAGCAACACACCTTGAAGCCGTCTTTTTTTTCAAAAAGACAAAAACACCTGCCCTATCGACCCAGTAAAGACCAAATTAAAAAAACAACAATATTGCAGACCGTGATTTATTGACATTTTTTACCCGAACCTCCTGTGGCACCATCGGCAACCTGTAATCAGGAAAACCGGATTACGGCTTCCAGCGATTCGCCCTACCGAGTTCACTCCCATGCCTGAATTTCCCTCCTCCACTCCAGGCTCGGCTCCAGTCGATGGCATCATCGATCAGCTGATATTCCTCGCGCATTTCTTCGGAAAACGTGCCGACCCCATTCAATTGCTGGCGGACACGCCCATCGAGTCCGGGCACATTCGCGAGTCCCATATTCACGAATGCGCACAGCGTGGAGGACTCCAGCTCAGCCGCACAGACAAGCAACCCACAGCCTTCCGGCCGTCTGAGCTGCCGGCCCTGATCGTGGTGGAGAACAGCGAGCCGCTGGTGGTGCTGAAGCGTGAAGGGGATCAGTTCGAGTGCGTGCAGGCCGGCATCCGCGGCAGCATCCGACTCGATACGGCAACCCTCTCGCGCGACTACCCGGGTATCGCCTACTTCGTAAGACCGCGGGTGTTCTTCGACAGCCGCAGCCTGCTCTATCACCTGCCGCGCCCAAGGCGATGGTTCTGGGACACCCTGCTGGCCAACCGCGGCATCTACGGCTGGGCGCTGCTGGCCACCGTGATGAGCAACCTGTTCGCCGCAGTCATCCCCTTCTACACCATGTCGGTTTACGACCGGGTCATCCCCAACAACGCCCTCGAGAGCCTGTGGGTGCTCACGGCCGCGGTCGGGCTGGTCATCGTCTTCGACCTGATCATCAAGCTGCTGCGCAGCTACCTGCTCGAATCGGCAGCACGCAAGGCCGACATCGCCATGTCGGCACACGTCTTCGCCCATGCACTGCGCCTGCGGGCGGCGCATCGGCCGGCCTCAGGCGGCGTGCTCGCCAACATCGTGCGAGATTTCGAATCGGTGCGGGAGTTCGTCACCTCCTCCACCCTCACGGTGCTCGGCGACCTGCCCTTCATGCTGTTCTTCCTGGTCCTGATCGCCATTGTCGGCAACTGGCTCGTGCTGGTCCCGGCCCTCATCATTCCACTGACCATCGGCGTCTCGGTTCTGATCCGCCGGCCGCTGACCCGACTGCTCGGCGCAAACATGCAGGAGTCGGCCCAGCGCACCGCCCACCTGTTCGAGACGATGCACGGGGTGGATACCCTGAAATGCCTGGGTGCCGAAGCCTGGGCGCGGCGCAAGTGGGAGATGCTGACGGTCAAGATCTCGGAAAACGCCGTGCAGATGCGCGAATGGACGGCTTTCGGCAGCTATGCCTCGCTGCTCCTGACCAGCGTGGCGACGGTGCTGATCGTGATGTTCGGCGCCCTGCTGATCGCCGAAGGCCAGCTGACCATGGGGCAGCTGATCGCAGTGTCGATGCTGGCGGCCCGCGCCATCACCCCGGCGACCCAGATCGCCTCGCTGGTCGTCCGCTACGAGCAGACCCGCCAGGCCCTGCAGGCCCTCGACAAGGTCATGGAGTCACCCACCGACGAGGCCGGCGACAGCCTGCACCTGCCGCAGCTCCAGGGACGCATCGAGTTCCGCGATGTGCACTTTGCCTACCCCGCATCGCCACCCCTGCTGAAGGGTCTCAGCCTGAGTATCCGCCCCGGTGAGAAGGTCGGCTTCATCGGCCGCATCGGCTCGGGCAAGAGCACGCTGTGTCGGCTGCTACTCAACCTTTACGCGCCCGACCAAGGCGCCGTGCTGGTGGATGGCCTGTCGGTGAGCCAGCTGGAGCCCCAGAGCCTGCGCCGCCAGGTGGGCTACGTCCCTCAGGATGTGGTGCTGTTCCACGGCGACATCCGCGAGAACATCCTGCTCGGCAACAGCCAGGCCAGCGACGCCCAGCTCCTCGAGGCCCTGCGCCTGTCGTGCCTGGACGAAACCCTGGCGCAGATGCCCAACGGGCTCGGCACCCAGGTCGGCGAGCGTGGCGAGCGCCTGTCCGGCGGCCAACGCCAGGCGGTCTCCATCGCCCGGGCCCTGGTCCAGCAGCCGCGCCTGCTGCTGCTCGACGAGCCCTCCAGCATGATGGACCCGGGCACCGAAGCCCGACTGATCGACAACCTGCGCAGCCTCAAGGACGTCACCCTGCTGCTGGTCACGCACCGGATGGCCATGCTGCCCCTGGTGGATCGACTGGTCGTCCTCGACCAGGGGCGCGTCGTGCTCGACGGCCCCCGCGCCGACGTGCTGCGCACGCTGCAGGGCGCCCCAGGCTCCGCCAGCGCCAAGTCCGC
>JAFLDU010000153.1 GCA_017309145.1 Zoogloea sp.
TCACGTTATAAACGTTGTCGCCGCCAGCGTCCGTCGGGGCTTCGAAGTCCGGGGCGGTGATGAAGCTCAAGGCGCCGGTGTTGGCGTCGATCTGGAATTTAGCTGCATCAGCGCCGCCGATGATGCTGTAGCTCAGGGTCTGCGCCGGGAGGTCAGCATCGGTGGCGGTCACGGTCAATACCGCGGTGGAGTTCTCCGCAACGCTGGCCGTGGCGCTGCTGGTGATCACCGGAAGGTTGTCGTTCACCGGCGTGACGGTCACGGTGATGGCTTGGCTGGTCGTGCCGCCAGCGCCGTCGCTGACCTGTACGGTCACGTTGTACACGTTGTTGCCGCCGACGTCTGTCGGGGCGTCGAAGTCGGGAGCGGTGATGAAGCTCAGCGCACCAGTGCTCGAATTGATCTGGAACTTTGAGGCATCCGCGCCGCCACTGATGCTGTAGCTCAGGGTCTGGGCTGGGAGGTCAGCGTCGGTAGCAGTGACCGTCAGCACCGCCGTCGTGTTCTCAGGCACGCTGGCGGTGGCGCTGCTGGTGATCACCGGAAGGTTGTCGTTGACCGGCGTGACGGTCACGGTGATGGCTTGGCTGGCCGTGCCACCAGCGCCATCGCTGACCTGCACCGTCACGTTGTACACGTTGTTGCCGCCCACATCGGTCGGGGCTTCGAAGTCGGGCGCGGTGATGAAGCTCAGCGCACCAGTGCTCAAATTGATCTGGAACTTTGAGGCGTCGGCGCCACCGCTGATGCTGTAGCTCAGGGTCTGGGCTGGGAGATCAGCGTCGGTAGCGGTGACCGTCAGCACCGCCGTCGTGTTCTCCGCAACGCTCGCCGTGGCGCTACTGGTGATCACCGGAAGGTTGTCGTTGACCGGCGTGACGGTCACGGTGATGGCCTGGCTGGTGGTGCCGCCAACGCCATCGCTGACCTGTACGGTCACGTTGTACACGTTGTTGCCGCCGACGTCTGTCGGGGCGTCAAAGTCGGGCGCGGTGATGAAGCTCAGTGCACCAGTGCTCGAATTGATCTGGAACTTTGAGGCGTCGGCGCCACCGTTGATGCTGTAGCTCAGGGTCTGGGCTGGGAGGTCGACGTCGGTGGCGGTGACCGTCAGCACCGCCGTCGTGTTCTCCGCAACGCTGGCCGTGGCGCTGCTGGTGATTACCGGCACATCGTTGACATCGGTCACTGCCAACGAAGCGGTGTCGGTGGCAACGCTGAAAGCACTTGTCCCGCCATAGGTTCCGGCGTCTGCCTTGCTGCCAGGCGTTCCGCTGCTCTGGTCCCAGGCACGATAGGTGATACTGGCTGTAGTGCCATTCTTGCCGTCGGGAACGAAACGGATGCGGTCTTCAGCACGCAACAGCAATGCGCTTCCTTCGCTGACCGGCCCCACTGCATTCCAGGTCGTACCGTCAGTTGAATACTCCCAGAACCCGTTGCCATTGGCTGTGGCCAACACGGCAATACCTTTCAGCGCGCCTAGATCCACGTCACTGACGCTCGATCCCACTATACTCGCCACGGTCTGACCGCCATTGCTTGTCTGGTCTTCTGTGATACTGGTGAGAACTGGAGCGCTTGGCACCAGTACCGGGGCGTCGTTCACGCTGTCTATCACAGTGAACGCATTGGCGGTTTGAGTGCTGAATGCAGTGCTTCCCCCACCTGCGCCAGGCGTAACGTAAGATGGTGTGCTATTGGTCGAAGCTGTCCCGGTGGTCATGTCCCAAGCTCGGAACGCGATGGTCGGCGTCTCTCCGTTGGCGCCGTCACCGACATAGCGTAGCCAGGAGGTCGAACTCAGAAGCAGCGCGTTGCTGCCCGAGACCGTCCCCACGTTGCGCCAGGTAAGCTGGTCGGTGGAGTACTGCCAGGTGCCATTGCCGGTGGTACCTGTGAGAGCCATCCCGCGAACTGCGCCAGCATCGGGATCAGCCCAGCCAACGACTTGTACAACTCCATCTACCATAAACCCCAAGGTCGGCGAATCTTCGGAATAGATCGCCCCCATTCCTGTCGTCGCCCCCTGCGTGATGGTCGGGGCGGTATTGACGGCGGCCTGCACCAACGCACTCAGCGCAAACTCGGACGTGTCCGAAAAAGCGCTGAAATCCGCGTTGGCCTTGGTGGCGGTCGCGGTAACGTAATAGCCTACTGGCACGTTCACGGCCAGATTGGTTACAAAAATCGCGTAGCCGGTAGAGTTCGTCGTTACATTCACGCTACCCAGATAGGCGCTGGCTTCTCCATAGCCGCTCGTGTCCGCGGACGGAGAGGCAAAGAACTCGATGCGATAATTCGTTGACGGAAGAGTGCTTATGTCTCCATTAATCTTGATGCTGCTGCCCGTCGTAGTCGGGGCGAACAAGACCGGATAATTCTGCAAACCATTGGGACCGGTGTCCGGGTCCAAATAGTCATTGGCAAGTACGGCGTTATCTGCGCGCAGATCGATACCCAGACCAACGCTGGAGTAGATGATGTTCCGCATCAACGCATTGCCCGTGCCTGCTGTATCTGCAAGCGCAATCCCCGAGGAATACGTTCCGCCACCCTGCCCTGAAAATGCGATGATGTTATCAAGTACGCTATTGTTGCTCGGGCTCGTTGTGCCAGCGCTGTTTTCTATGAGGACGCCCGTCTCCCACACCCCCCAATTGGCCGTTCCGGCGAGATCGGTACCAATACGGTTGTTCTGTATCAGCGTTCCTGTTGTGGCGCCATCAATCTCCACCCCGACCTTCCAACCGCCCGCTATCCAGTTGCCGTCATTGGCACCGCTGCCTCCAACAATAGTGTTATCAGCTCCGCCGCTGATCATCACACCGTCCCCATCGTTAGCCAGCACCTGGCTACCGTTTGCCGCCACGCCAATCCAGTTGCCGCGCACAATATTGCCGTCGCTGGCTTCGTCAGCCACCTCCACGCCATCTTGCCAGTTGCCAGAAATCACGTTGCGCTGTGCGCTGGAACTGCCACCAACCGTGTTACCCGTGGCGCCAGCTTCAATGTGAATACCGTCGACGAAGTTTGGAACCTTTGCATTTCCCGTCGCGTCGGTTCCAATGTAGTTACCCACCACTTGGTTGCCGCTGGCCCCGGCGCCGCTGATGACGATGCCGTGCTGATTGCCACTGATCACATTGCGATCAGCAGCCGTAATGCCGCCAATCACATTATTGGCGCCCAGGACCCGCACCCCCGCATAGTTAACCATGCCGGTCCCAGTAGACAACAGACCATTGGTACCGATCGAACCAATGTAATTGCCGGCTATGGTGTTGCCTTGGGAGGCACTGTCGATCTGAATGCCATCTCCTACAAAGCGCTGAATAACCAGGCCACGGATGGTGGTGCCGCCAGCGCTTGCTGTGATCACCAGGCCATCTCCAGTGTAATTGTTGCCATTTAAGATGATGGCGGGCTTGCTGCCATTGGCAGCGAAACTGTCATCCGTGGTCGCGTCGATCGTCACCTTATCGGTGAGATTGGGAAGGATACTATTCAGGGTGATGGTGTGGACCTGGGTGCCGGTGATGGCAAAGTTGATGATGTCCGCCCCGCTGTTGGCATTGGCGTTAAGGATTGCCTGGCGGAGGGAGCCCGCCCCCGAATCGGCGGTATTGGTAACCGTGTAGGTGTTCAGAAGACCGCGCCAGCGAGCCTGCAAGGAGTCGGATGTCAGGCTGGCTACCTCGATCTGGCCATGTTGTACCTCGAGCTGCCAGTCCCCGCCGAGCTCCGCACTGCCAGTTGGGTCGTCGCTGGCGGCCACGTCCGCACCAGTGAGTTCGGCGAGGCCATTGATCAGATCCCGCCCGACTGCACCATCCCCCACAGCACAGCCATAAAGGAGCAGATCCGCGTCGGCGGTCAAAGCGTCGCGCCAGGCGGCGATTTCGCCGGCCCGCTGCAGCAAGGTCTGACTGTCGAGCCGGGAGGCACCAAGCTGGGCGCTGCCCGCTTCGCCATGCCCGACGATATGGATCGCCGAGACGTCGCTGCGCCCTTCCAGACTGCGTCCGATCAGCCCGATACCATCCTCCGAGGCATCCACCATTACCACCTCAAGCCGACGGCCAGCTGCCTGCTGGGCAGCGAAATCATCCAGCAGCATCTGATAATCCGGGCTTCGGCTATCCACAAAGACCAGTTCGGTCGTCAGGGCTTCGCATGAGTTGCCGTCCTGAAGATCCAGGCTGCTCTCCATGACAGCCACAGCCAGGCTGGCGGGGCCTGGGTCAGCGGAGTACAGGATGCGCTCCTCGAGGGTCTCCAGCAATGGGCGGCGATTCGGAATCATGGCGGGGCTTAGCGGTTTCTGGGGAGAGGACTCAGGCTTGCCTCCATGCGAAGGCCATCGATCATGCGCACATTCGGACCGCCTGCCAGCCGTGCCGGGAGTTCATCAAAGCTGATCCTGCAACGCAGGCCGGCCGGCAGACGATGATCCGGGTTGGGGAGGCTCAGGCGCACCCGGAAGGTATTGCTGGCTGCGTCGACCACCCTGTCCACAACAGACACCTTTGCATCCAGCGGTACGGCGCCCGGCAGGTCCGGGCGGACGGTGGCCACGTCACCGGCGCGGATCGTGCCGTAACGGGCTGCGGGCACGATCACCTCGATGCGCAGCGGATCGATCCGCGCGATCCGGAACACCGGCTTCTCCTCTACCCGCTCACCCAGAGAGAGGTAACGCTCCACTACCACCCCGTCAAAGGGGCTGCGGATGCTGCGCAGCCCGACCTGTACCTCCGCAACACTCACTTCCCTGCCCCACACCCTCAGCTGCTCCTTGATCTGCAACACCTTTTGCTCAGCTACCCGCAGATCGGCCCGGGCCTGGTCGAGGGCCTGCTGGGCGATGAAGTTGCGGCTGACCAGTGCCTCGGCGCGCTGCACCATCTGCCGGGCGAGATCCCGGCTGGCCTCCGCACTGCGCAGATCTGCCTCCGTCGATGCCCGTGTCCGCGCCACATCCGCGTTAGCCTTCTCGAGGTCGTTGCGCAACTGCGCCAGCACTTGTCCTTTGCGGACGAAATCGCCCCGCTCGGCACGCAAGCCATCGAGGACACCGATGACCTGGCTGCCCAGGTCGGCGACCTTGTCGGGCTCAATCAGGCAACCGAGTGTTGTCTGGCTGCCAGCCGCTGCGGCAGCCGGCCCGCCAGCATGCACCACCGCGGAGACAAGACAGGCAGAACACCCTGCAAACAGCCAGCACAGGCGGCTCAATACATTTTTCGTCATCAGCTCATTCTCCCGGCCCGCCAAAGGCGAGCCCCTGCTCCCATTCCAGATCGGCACGCAGCATGGCCTGGCGGATACGTCGATCCGCCTGCCCTGTCGCCCATTGACTTGACGCCAGCATCCACCTCAGCAGCGCCTCCGGCACCCGGAGGCGGCCATCGGGAGTCCGACGGCAGCCGCGCGCTAGCGCCTGCACCCATCCAGTGCCCGCCAGGGCTGGCATGTCGACGGACAGCCAGGTTTCTACGCTGCCCGGATCCCCCTGGCGGGCACAGCGGCCTTCGAGCTGCCGGTCGATACGTCGCGACCGGTTGAACTGGCAGCTCAGCACATGCAAGCCACCTGCCGCAGCCACACCATCCCCCAACGGAATATCGGTACCCCGTCCGGCCATGTTGGTCGTCACCGTGATCTGCCCCGCGCAACCTGCCCTGGCTACCTGCTCTGCTTCGTCCGCATCGAAGTTCGCATTCAGGACCGCATGGGAGACCCCAGCCGCCACAAGCCGACGGGACAGCGCCTCGGACTCGGACACCGACCCGGTTCCCACCAGTACCGGCCGCCCCTCCGCGCTCAGCGCCACGACCCGTTCGATCACGGCCCGCCACAGCGCATCCTGCGAGACATACAGACGAAGGGGCAGCCTCTGCCGGGCTGATGGAAGGCGCGTGGGCACGCGCACAACGTCCAGGCCATACACCCGGCGAAGCTCACGCCCTGCCTCGGCCAGGGTGCCACTCATTCCGCACAGGCGCAGATAGCGTGGAAAGAAGCGTTGATAGGTGATGCGCGCCACGGTCTCTGTATCCGGTGACGGCCGGCAGCCTTCCTTCAGCTCGATCAGCCCATGCAGGCCGCGGGACCAGATCCGCCCGGGAGCCCTGCGACCAGTGGTCTGGTCGATGATGTCCACCCTGCCTTCACACACCACGTAGTGCACGTCCCGCCGGTAAGCGTGCTGGGCCAGCAAGGCCAGCGTCACCGTCGCCTCCCGCAGCCTGGGCGAGCGCCAGCGGCCGCCGAGCCCGGACGCCAGTGCTTCAAGATGCCGGCACCCGGCTGGCGTCAGGTCGACCCGAAAACGCGCCTGATCCACCTGAAAGTCGACACCCGCAGCAAGAGCATCAGCCAGCCTGCGCGCCTGCCACAGAAATGCCCGGGCACCGCTGTCCGATACCGGCCGGGACAGGATCAGAGGCATCATGGCCTCATCCACCAACAGGCTGTCCGCCTCATCGAGCACGGCCATGCTCAAGCCAGGTATCAGGCCGCTCTGCAGGCTCTCACCGCACAAGCCCTTGACCCGACGCTGCAGATCACTCCTGACGAAGCTCCTCCGCTGCCCATCACGCAGGTAGTCGAAGACCAGCTCGCGGGCGGTCACGTAGCACACCGACGCCGCGTAGGCCTGCCGGCGGCCAGCCTCAGCCTGCCCTCCGGTCACGCAGGCAACCTCCAGCCCGAGGGCGGTATAGAACGGAGCAAGCGTGCGGGCATCCCGCGCCACAAGGTAGTCATTGGCCGTCAGGACATGGACCCGCAGCCCCGCCAGCGCCCCAACGGCCGCCACCAGCGCAGCTGCCAGGGTCTTGCCCTCCCCAGTGGCCATCTCCACAAGGCGCCGGTCGAGCATGACCAAGGCTGCAAACAGTTGCGTGTCGTAGATGTCCACCCCCAGGCTGCGTCTGGCGGCCTCGACGGAAGCCGCAAGCGCCTCCGCCAACAGGGCACCGCGCAGTCCCTCCCTCGCCAGCGGGCCACGTATGGACGCGAGTGCTGCGCGAAACTCATCGGGGGGGCGCTTCCGCCAGGCGTCCAGCGCGGCACGGGTCGCCCTGAGCTGCCGCTGATAGGACGGACGCCGCCAGCCGCGCGAAGCAGCCGGCGCCTCCATGCGTTCCGGGCATGCGCCCCACAGGAGGCCGGGCATCGACAAGTCAAGGTCCATGCCCGGCCTCATGTGGCTGGATTGAAGTGACGCAGGAAGACCTGCTTGAGCTGGCGCCCCCACTGAACCACCAAGGGTGCCCAGCCATGATCGAAGCGGACCCACACGCGCCCCCCGGCCATCTCCCGGACCTGGCCATGGACCTGCAGGTCGAATACGAAAACGGGACGTGGCGTCCTGAGGTGATCGCGGTCCGCCGGATCGGTGACGAAAGACCCGCCGGCGAAGTCCGACAGGGCGGCGTCAGGCAGCCTTTCGGTTGCCGCGGGTACCGCACGCAGCAGGGTGGCATCCCAGGCTTCACCGGGCCGGTCTGCAAAGCGGACGCTCGTCGCCCGGGTCCCCTCCCGGACCAGAGCTGCGGCGTCCTGATCGACGACAGCCCGCACGACTGCATCCTTGCCGGTGAACACGTGTCCAAGCAAGACGCCACGGGGCACGAAAGCCCCTTCCAGGTCGTCCTGCCTGGGCAAGGCAAGACGCCCCCCGGCACCAGCCACCACAGTCAGCTGGCTCTGAAGCTCTCTCGCTCTGGCGAGGCGCAGCGAGACCCGCTGAATTTCGGCCTCAAGGTCCTGAACCTTGACTGGATCTCGCTGCATGGCCGCATGGAGATCCGCCTGCAGCCCTTCCAGCTGGCTGGCGAGGCTGAGCGCCTCAGCGTCGAGGCGCGGATCCTGCAATGCAAGCACAGCCTGGCCGGGCTCGATCGTTGCGCCGTGAAGGCTGCCAAAAGCCGTGATGAAACCATCCGTTCCTGCCCGGATCCTGGCCTCCTCGGGAATCCAGACGACGCCCCTCGCCACGGTGGCAAAAGGCAAGGGCAAGCCGACCAGCAGCAGAAAGCCAGCGCACGTCAGCATCAAGGCAGCCCGCCGCGCCCGCTTTCCCTCAAAGTCAGGCAGCTGCATCTGCAGCAGATATCTCCAGAAGGCCAGAAGGGGCTTCCCAATCAGAAAATAGGCCAATATGCCGCTGGCCAGCAGGCCGAGGAACATCGAGATCCCTCCCACCCAGCTGACAATCACCATCGACAGAACCGCACGGTAAAGCCAGGAAGCCGGCGCATAGCCAGCGAGCCAGGGCAACTCCCCTTTACCGGGCTCGGGAGATGGAACATGTTCAAGCCCTAGAAGCCGGTGGTAGATCAGATATCGCCAGTAGAGCTGACTACGCTGCGCCAGGTTGGGCAGATCGAGGGCGTCGCACATCACGTGATACCCGTCGAAGCGCAAGAGCGGATTGCCGTTGAACAAGAGGCTCGAGCTCACGCCTATTACCGCCACGGTGAGTGCCAGGTCACGTACCAGCCCCGGCTGCACCATCGCCCAGACCATCAGCGCCAGAGCCGCCAGACCCAGCTCTGCGATGATCCCGGCGGCACTGACCATCAGGCGTTGCCTGGCTCGTGGCATCGCCGACGCTGCAGAGGCATTCACATAGGGCGCCGGTGTCAGCAGAAGCAGACTCACCCCCATCTCGCAGACCTCACCATCAAAACGCCGCACGGCCAGGCCGTGGGCCAGCTCGTGAACGGCCTTGATGGGCGGATAGAGCAACCACGCGAGCAGCAGGAAGCGGGGGGTTCCCAGCCAGGTGTGTCCCGCCGCCAGCAATGCGTCATTGTGCGTGACGGCCACCGCCGCACCTGCAAGCACAACCAGCAGCCACGCCACCATGCTCTGCCAGGAGAACAGGATGTAGCGCCAGCGATCGAAGCGCTTCAGAAAGGCCGCCGGATTGCCCAGCCGTACCCGGAAAGCCAGCGGGTTGATCCCCTGGCGCCGCCGCTGCCGACGCGACGCCCCCTGACGCTCAAAGAGCGCCGCCACATCGGGCGTCATTTCACACTGGATCAGGCCCCGCTGGTTCAGCTGCGTCAGGAGCCGCACGATCTCCTCCTGGGTCAGCGCCGTTTCGGGCGCCTCGACCAGCAAGGAATCGGCCACGCGCTGCACGCTATGGGTGCCGTCGCAACGGCCCACAAAGGCATAAGCTGCCTTGTTGAGGCGGTGGTAACGGCCACTGAGCGGATCCGCGATCACGTACCAGAGCTCATCACGGTAGATCTGCCTTGAAACGCTCACATGAGCCCGCAACCTGGGATGTAGCCCGGCAACGCGGTACCAGTGGGGGCTGAAGATTCCGGCGTCCGTCATCTCAATGTCCCAGCCAGCCCCACAGCACGATGCGGACCCACTCCGTCACACGATGCGTCCAGGCCCAGGCCAGGGGTTCCCGACCCACCAAGATCCGGGCAACGCCACGTTGTCCGGGCCTCAGACTATCAGGTTGGCTGCCCAGGGCAGCCTCCACCTCGAATACGTTCAACCCATCGACGGCCTTGGCCATCGGGGTGATACGTTTGACCTCGAAAGGCAGAGTGTCCCATGGCAGCGCCGAGAGGGCGAGGTGTCCGTGCTGTCCGGCCTTGACCCGTGCGATATCCCGTTCATCCACCTCGATGATGACCCGGTAGCGAGAACTGGGGGCGACGGTCAGCAGGACGTCACCCTGTTTTACTGGCGCACCAAGAGACTGGCTGAGGTCACCGGAGATGACGCTGCCGTCGAAGGGAGCCTTCACCTGGATGCGCCCCAGCAGTTCATCCACCAGCGCGAGGCGGGCCCTTGCCTCGTCGCCCTTGGCCTGATTGATCACGAGTTGAGCCCGATCGGCCCGCGCCATAGCCGCCGAAAGGGCATTATCGTGAACTGCCACTTCGCTGACCCACTTGTGGCGTTCGAGTTGCAGTTCCTGGTCAGCCAGTTCCACCACCACCTGACCAGCCTTGACCTCATCCCCTGGTCGAACCAGGGCACGCTTCAGGAAGCCATCGGCAGGCGCCACCAGCACACGCTGCACCGCGCCCTCCAGCCGCGCGTTCCCGCCGATGCGGTAATCGAAGGGTAGGAACAGCACAACAGCCAGCCCCGCCAGTGCGCTCGCCAAGCCAATCCTCAGCCTGCGCCCCGCGGGTGAGCGGAGATGATGCCAGCGACGGCTCAGCAGCGCCTTTGCCCGCTGGTGCCAGGGACGTTCCTGCTGCCGCATCAACTCCAGAACAGGACCAAGCAGGGCGATGGCGTGCTCCCACGCCTGTATCTGTTGGTGCTCGAGCACACCGTCGGACTGCCTGAACAACAGGGAGACCGCTCCGACAAACTGCTGTCCGACAGCAATTGGAATCGTACACACCGATCCCCCCTGATGGCGCAGCAGTTCGTCGTGAGCGAGGATGATGCGGGGAAGATCGCCCTGCGGGGTCGGCAGAACCACGACCACCCCCTGATCGATGGCCTCATCCATGGCTGCGCCCACGCTGCGGAGAAATTCAGTGCGCCCCTCGTCCAGGGTGCCATGGGACAAGGCAACGACCTGGGTGAAACGATCCTCGACAAAGCCCACCAGCACCCGATCGCAGCCCACCCGGATAGCCATCTCAGAGGCAAAGGCGGCCGCCGCGCGCTCGAGCCGGTGATGGGTCAGGACGACAGCCAGCGAGGCCAGCACATCTTCTGCGCTGAGTCTTCTCGGGCTGGACGGAGAGATGGCGTTCAGGATCGTGCCCCTTCCGAGGTGGCGTGGTTCACGATTGACAGCGCTCGGTCGTGCATTCTGAGCGTAGCAACAAGCATGGAGCCAACATTGAGCTAGCCTGGGCCACCGCCTGACCGGAGGATCCCGAACCGACGCTGGATTACCCAGAACGAAATGTCACCGGAGACGCAGCCGAACAAATCCGGCGTGCTTCAAACGTCCTCCAGTGCTTGCTCATTCTGCCTGCACGGCTGCGCGTAACAAGCTGTAACACCCCGGCA
This sequence comes from Zoogloea sp., assembly GCA_017309145.1. Taxonomy (GTDB): domain Bacteria; phylum Pseudomonadota; class Gammaproteobacteria; order Burkholderiales; family Rhodocyclaceae; genus Zoogloea. The sequence goes on from JAFLDU010000153.1 coordinate 11,023, forward strand.
CGCCTGGGTATTTCCACTCTGTATTTTGTCTATTTTTGTATCTTGGCAGCATCAAACCCAGTCTGCTTGCCACGGGAGCAGACGACCACCGACACACTGGACGCCTGCCGCAATCCGGCCAGCTACTACGGAGGCCGCCCTCCAGACGCACGAAGGGGGCTGCATTTCTGCAGCCCCCTTCGGCATTTTGGCGCGCCCGGCAGGATTCGAACCCACGACCCCTTGGTTCGTAGCCAAGTACTCTATCCAACTGAGCTACGGGCGCATGACTTGTTCAGAAACGGCTAGAACCGTCCTGATTGCAGCCTGCTTCAAGAGAAGACAAGCAGCGATACTACGTGGCGCGCCCGGCAGGATTCGAACCCACGACCCCTTGGTTCGTAGCCAAGTACTCTATCCAACTGAGCTACGGGCGCGCATGACCACACACGACCTGAATGATGCTTACCGCCATCTTTCAGGCTTGGAAGATGCATTGCATTGCTACATTGCATGCTTCCCGAATTGTTGGCGCGCCCGGCAGGATTCGAACCCACGACCCCTTGGTTCGTAGCCAAGTACTCTATCCAACTGAGCTACGGGCGCGCTGAGAGGTCGAGATTATACATAGCGCCGAAGAAATTGGAAGCCCCCGATCGTTTTTTTCTATACTGAGTTGTGCCCGCCCCGCACTGGGCAATAATCAGCTCTTCGAACATGACCCCCGGGGCCTGGCTTGAAACAGCTCGACATCTCTGGCAACACCCTCGAATACATCCGACTGGTCTCGGCCCATCCGCGGCCGGAAGCCCCCCCAATGATCTTCCTGCACGAGGGCCTGGGCTCGATCTCGATGTGGCGCGACTTTCCTCAGCAGGTCGCAGACGCCACCGGTTGTGAAGCCATTGTTTATTCCCGCTACGGCTATGGCCGCTCCACTCCGCTGCGCAGCGTGCCCCGTGAGGTGCGCTACATGCACGACGAGGCCCTGCGTGACCTGCCCTGCCTGCTCGATGCGCTGGAAGTGAACGAGTACTTCCTGTTTGGCCATAGCGATGGCGGCTCGATCAGCCTGATCCACGCCGGCAATGCCGGGCGCGCCGTGGCGGGCACGATCGTGCTGGCGCCACATGTCTTCGTCGAAGACGTGGCCCTGGATAACATCGAACTGGCCGGCAAGGCCTTCGAGAATCCGGAGACCCGCCTTCGAGAACGACTGGCCCGCCATCACGACGATGTGGATGGCGTATTCTGGGGCTGGAACCGTACCTGGCTGAGCGCGGCCTTCCGCAGCTGGAACATCGAAAACTACCTGCCCGCCATCCAGGGGCCCGTCCTGGCAATCCAGGGCGAGGACGACGAGTACGCCACCATGGCGCAGCTCGACCGCATTGCCGCCGCAGCACCGGACGTTGATCTGGTGAAGCTTGCCGACTGCCGCCACTCACCCCACAAGGACCAGCCGGGCGCGGTGATCGAGGCCACGACCAGCTTCATCTCCCGCATCCTCGACGCCCGCGACTGAGGCCCATCTTGATCGCCCGCAAATACATCTACCTGATCGCTCTGGCCCGGGAGAAGCACTTCGGGCGCGCGGCCGAAGCCTGCCATGTATCGGCCTCCACGCTCTCGGCGGCGATCCGCGACATCGAAACGATGCCCAGTCCGTGCATCTTGACGAATGTCAGCTTCATGGTTGTTGAGGTCCGGTGGCAGGCGCGAGCAATGACCGGGCCATTATAAAGTCGTCCATCACGAATCC
>JAFLDU010000017.1 GCA_017309145.1 Zoogloea sp.
GGCCCTGGGCCATGGCCTCCAGAGGCTTGAGCGGAGTCACCAGTTCGGTAAGACGCATGGAGTGGCGCGGATAGGCAAGCAAGTCGATCAGATCGTAATAGCGACTGACTTCGGAATGAGGCACCCGGCCGGTAAAGATGACCTTGTCCGCCAAGCCCAGGCGCTGCGCCTGGGCCTTCAGGTTGGCGTCCTGGGGACCGCCGCCCACCAGCAGGACACGCAGATCTGGCCGAGAGGCCGACATCCGGGCGAATGCATCCAGCAGCAGGTCAAGCCCTTCATAGGCGTAGAAGGAACCGACAAAGCCCAGTACCGTGCAAGCCTCCAGCCCCAGCTTGCGACTCAGCGCCGCAGTATGTTCCCCTGGAGAGGACACCTGGAAGTTCTCGATATCCACCGCGTTGGGAATCACGGTGATCCGCGATTCAGCCACCCCACGCGCAAGGATGTCCTTGCGCAGCCCTTCACAGATGGTGAAGACGTGGTCGACCCGCCGGATCGCCCAGGTCTCAAGCGCCCGGGTTGCCCGATAGCGCAGGCTACCCTCGGATGTCGTACCGTGATCGACTGCGGCGTCCTCCCAGAAGGCGCGGATCTCATACACCACCGGAATACCCAGCCGCCGCCCGACCCGAATGGCCGGAATGGCATTGAGCACCGGAGAATGTGCATGGATCAAGTCGGGCTTCAACTCCCGGGCAAGCTCTTCGAGGCGCTTTTCGGTGGCCTTGATCAGGCGCCACTCGTTGATGCCCGGCGGCCCCGCGGGTGGCACCTCGCTACGGTGGAAACGCAGTCCGTCCACATCCTCCTGCGCCGCCGTGGTAGGACCTTGCTTCGGGGAGGTAAGGTGGTAGGTCTCCCAGCCCAGGGCACGCTGCTCGCGCAGGATCGCCGCCGTACGGAAGGTGTATCCGCTGTGCAGCGGGATGGAATGGTCGAGGACGTGAAGGATACGCATGGTGGGGCCAAGCTCATACGGACACGGGAACAGCCGAGACACGGCTGTTGTTGCGCAGGAAGGCCTCGAACATCAGGACAGTCCACAGGGGCGCGCTGTAATCCCGCGCGCCCGACTGGTGGGCGTCGACCATATGCTCCAAGTAAGCCCGGTTGAAGATACCGGTATCCGCCAGGGTGCTGCCCAGCACAGCCTCACGCAGACGGGCCTTGAGCGGCCCTCGGAACCAGCGCGCCAACGGTACCGCAAACCCCATCTTGGGGCGATACAGTACATCGTCCGGCAGCAAAGGCTCCATGGCCTTCTTGAAGACGAACTTGCCCTCCTGCCCCTTGATTTTGAGGGACGAAGGCAGAGACGCCAGCCACTCCACCAGCTTGTGGTCCATGAGTGGCTCACGCACCTCCAGGGAGTGAGCCATGCTGGCGCGGTCCACCTTGGTATTGATGTCACCCACCAGGTAGGTTTTGGTATCCAGGTATTGGATCAGGGCCAACGGGTCATCTGCGTTGGCGTTGGCGGCATGGCGCTGGAACACCTCCAGGGCGTTGTAGCCTGCCAGCTCCTTGCGGAAGGAGGCTGAGAACAGGTTGCGCCGCATGTCGTCCCGCAGAATGGACACCGTGTGGAAGTAGGCCTGCACCGAATCCCTCGCCAGCGCCTGGAAGGTGGTCTTGGCGCGAAACACGCGGGGTGCCCAGTCGGCCTTGGGATAGACCTTGCCAAGCAATCCGAACAAGGGCTTACGCACTCCGAAGGGCATAGCACCGCGCATCTTCTCTTCCATCAGATGCATGCGGTAACGGCGGTAGCCGCCCATGCTTTCGTCTCCACCGTCGCCGGAGAGGGCCACGGTGACATGCTTGCGGGCCAGCTGGCAGACCCGGTAGGTGGGAATCGCCGAACTGTCCGCGTAGGGCTCGTCATACAGGGCGGCCAGGGTATCGATCAGGTCGAAGTCGTCGGACTTGACTGTCTCGACGAAGTGCCGGGTCTTGTAGCGGTCGGCCACCATCTGGGCAAAGGCTGACTCGTTGAAAGCCGGATCATCGAATGCAATGGAACAGGTATTGACAGGCTCACCGGACAGCCCGGCCATGGTCGCCACCACGGCACTGGAGTCCACCCCGCCAGACAGGAAGGCACCCAGGGGCACCTCGGCGATCATGCGCAGCCGAACCGACTCACGCAGACGCTCGGTCAGCTCAGCCGTGGCATCTGCGAGCGTCAGGTGGTTATCCAGGGAATACTGGACGTCCCAGTAGGTCCTGGGAGCCGGGATCGGCTCCCCCCGGCGGATGCACAAGGTCTCCGCGGGCTGCAGCTTGCGCGCCCCCCTGAAGATTGTTCGTGGCTCAGCCACATAGCCCAGGGCGAAATACTCCTCGACAGCATGGGGATCGATGCGCCTGTCCAGCCCCGGATGCTGCATCAGCACCTTGAGCTCGGATCCGAACACCAGGGTACCGTCGTCCAGCAGCGCGTAGTAAAGCGGCTTGACTCCCAGCCGGTCGCGGGCCATGAAAAAGCTCTGGCGATTGCGATCCCACAAGCCAAACGCAAACATGCCCCGAAAGCGCTGCACGCAGTCCTCGCCCCAAGCCTCCCAGGCATGCACGATCACCTCGGTATCGCTGCGGGTATGGAAGACGTGTCCAAGGGCCTCCAGCTCGGGCACCAGCTCCTGGTAGTTGTAGATCTCACCATTGAACACCACCGCCACCGAACCATCCTCGTTGAAGAGTGGCTGCTGGCCGGTGGACAGGTCGATGATCGACAGGCGGCGGTGCCCCAGAGCCACGCCGGGCTCCTGGTAGATGTCCCCCTCATCCGGTCCCCGGTGGAACTGGATGTCGTTCATCCGCTTCATCAGCGCGGGGTCGAAGTCACGCTTGTTACGGGTATCAAATAGGCCAGCAATGCCGCACATGAATGATCTCTGATTTCAACGAAGTGCATTTCCGGAAGGCGCGGCGCGCATTCCGTCGGAAGCCTGGAGCCCGGCCTTGTCGCGGTACAGGGCGAGGTAGGCCCCCACCATGGCATCGAGGCTGAACTGCGCCAGCACCCGCTCACGCCCGGCCTGCCCCATCCGGCGTCCAAGATCCTGCTTGTCAAACAACCCGGCCATCGCCGCCCCCATCGCGGCCGGATCAACCGGGGGTACCAGCAGGCCAGTCTGCCCCTGAACAACCAGCTCACTGTTGCCGCCCACCTCGGTGGCGATGACCGGCAGACCGGACGCCATCGCCTCCAGCAAGGTGTTGGAGATCCCCTCGGCGCGGGACGGCAGCACGAACACATCCAGCCCGGCATTGATCGCGGGGATGTCGGCACGCTCTCCAGCAAGCCAGACCAATGACTCGATACCCCGCTCGCGGATCAGGGCCTCCAGATCGCCACGTAAAGGCCCTCCCCCAACCACGATCAGTCGAGCGCGGGACCGGGCTGCAGGATTCTGCTCGAGGAAGGCCGAGAAACCACGGATCAAGTTGGCGTGATCCTTCACCGCTTGCAGACGACCAACCGCACCAAACACGCGTAGCCCGGGCTCGTTGAACGGAGAACCATCAATGGCCTGACGCTCGCGGACCGGGACGAAACGCTCGGCATCCACCCCGTTGCAGATCCTCCGGATCCGCCCGGCAGAGATCCCGACCTTCCCGGCAAGGTACGACTCGATGCGCTTTGACAGCGCCACATAACCCGACACGAAGGGCGAGTAAATGCGGCGCAGCACCTGGTATTTGCGGGACTCACCATCGGGATCGGAGCTGTCCCAGCCATGCTCGCCATGAATTCGCACCGGGACCCCCGCCAGCCAGGCCGGCACAGCCGCCTCAAGGGCTGCCAGATTGCGGGTATGCACGATGAGCGGGCAATGCTGCCGGAACAGCTTGAACAAGCGGGGGTAAAGCTTGATGCCATGCCCCTGGCCCTTGTTCAGCGACAAGAACTCCACGTCCGGACGGGTGATGCGCTGGCAAAAGGACGGCACGCAGCGAGTCAGCGCCACAATCATATGGCGGAAGCTGTCAGCAGGCATCCGGTTGATCAGATTGACGATCCCGTTCTCGAGGCCGCCAACGTCAAAACTATAGACCACGTGTATGACGAGAGGACGGTGATCAGTCATGAACGATGATTTCGTGAGTTCGTATTCGGCGCGGATACGCCCTTCGCATCAACAAGCAAGCGCTCCAGCACAGCCAGATGAGCCTCCCAGCTGTAGCGCTCGAGCACCTTCTGCCTAGCGGAGCCGCCCATGCTGCGGCGCAATGCTACATCAGCCAGCAGCGCGAAGATACGCGAAACGAATTCATCGTTACCATGGGCAATCTCACAGTCCTGCCCAGAGACAGCCTCCAGCCCCGTGGCAGGCGCGGAGGAAATCACGACCGGGCGCCCCATCGCCATGGCTTCCAGTACCTTGTTCTGGATGCCCCGGGCAATCCGCAGGGGCGCCACGACGACATCCGCGTGGGCCAGGTAGGGGCGGACATCAGGCACCGTACCGGTCACCACAACGCCCTCCCCTGCCAGCACCTGGACGGCCGGAGCGGGATTCATGCCGACGATCCAGAAGCGCAGGTCGGGGTGACGCTCCCTCAGCCGGGGCAGCAACTCGGCACAGAACCAGACGACGGCATCTACGTTGGGCCAGTAGTCCATCGCCCCGGTGAAGAGCAGGATCGGGCCCCCTGCTGGATAGGGATTGTCAAACGCCTGCTCCGGCGAGAAGAAGGCCGCATCGACGCCGTTCTGCATCACCGACACTCGGTCCGCCACCTCAGGCGCCGCACGGGTGAACAACCCCGCCTCGGCCTCGGTGACGAACAGGCTGGCATCTGCGGAAGCTGCCGCCTTGCGCTCGAATGCCAGCAGGCGGGCGCCCTCCCGGCGATACAGCCAGGACATCGGCCAGCGACGGTCGGCGGCGTACTGGGACCACTTGGCTGAGTCGACGTCACAGAAGTCGATGATCCGGCGCTGCAGGGCCGGATCATCCAGATACTGGGCCATCGGCCCCGAGAAGGCGACCGCCTGCCGGATGCCATGGCGCGAGATCACTGCACGGACCCAGTCCGCCAACCCCGCATTTCGGTAATACGGCAGGCTAAGCGCCTCGCCGGACAGCAGGCCCCTCAGGCTCAGGATCCGCGAGACTCCCGGCGACAGGCGGACCACATGCACCTCCTCGCACCACTCGGACAACTGCTCCACATGGCGGAGGTCATCCGGGTGATCGACGAAGGTCCCGAGGAAAACCCGGTGATGGCGGGCCAGCTGGCGCAGGATGTTGAAGGAACGAACCTTATCGCCCTTGTTGGGCGGAAAGGGAATGCGATGGACGAGGTAGAGCAGCGGGGTGCGTTCGATCACCTGCCGTCATCCCAGGTTACGGACGATGTGCGGCCCGATCGTGTTGGCCACACCGAGAGGCAAGCGCCGCCACAGGGCAATGAAGGCACGATACTTGGGGTTCATCGGATTGTTCTGGGGAATCTCGTCACGCTTGTAAAGGCGATATTCGTAAGACAGGGGCTGAGGCTCGAAACCCCAATTCTTCTTGAAGTTGTAAGGCCCGGTGCCCACCTTGCTGCGGCCATAGTCGAAGATCCTGCAGCCCCGGGCCGTGGCCCGGCGCATCAGCTCCCAGTACTTGAAATCATTGGCTGCCAGATCGCGCGCGGCCAGATCGTCACCGGCGTAATAAGGCAGGATCTCTTCGCGGAAATAAAAGCTGAGCACCGAGGACAAGGGCTTGCCGTCCGGGCTCGATACGGTCATAACTTCGCAATCCTGCCCGAAAACGGACAGCAGTGTCTCAAAGAAGTGTTTCGATAGCGCGGGCGTGCCATGGCGCAGGACGTTGTCGGAGTACAGGGCAAAGAAACGGTCCGCATTGCTGTCGATCGCGCTGACCAGCCCGTTCTTGATACCCTTGCGCACCATCGCCCGCTGCTTGCGGGGAATCGCCGCCATATTGGCCTCGTCGTCCGCGTGAATCTCCTTGCGGAAGGTGACGTAGAGGTCCTGGCGTGGCCAATCAACATGCCGGGCAACAAGATTGCGGTATTCAAGATGCTGGACACCCGCCTTGCGGGCGATCTCGTCGGCGGCCGCCTCCAACGCCAGACAGGCGTCGACGTCATCGCCGGCGATCCCGCCGTAAACAGCAAAGGGCAGCGAGGTGATGGCGTGACCGAAGAGCCGACTCTTCACCTCGGCCAATGGCAGCACCGCGACGACCTCCCCTGCCCGTTCGGCAAGCAGGTAATGGGTGCGATGCCGGAAGACCTTGTGGATGATCTCCCGCCACTCGATTCGATGGAAAAAGGTGGCACCGGCACAGGCGTAAACAAACGCGTTCCAGCGGGCGGCGTCGCCCTCGGCAAATGGACGTACGGTAACAGCGGAAGGCATGAAAAAAACCTTAGTTTGAAGCGCTCATCGCCGATAGGAAAACCTCGTCCATGCGGCCCCAGGAAAAATCCTGGAGAAGCCTGACCAGCCTACTTTCGGTGCGATCAAGATTGACATAGTGCCGGAAACGCGTCTTAGCCGTAGCCTCCTTGACGACGGGCTGCTCCGGATCAATTTCCCAGGGATGGAAATAGAAGATGGCAGGACGCCGGTCTTCCTGATTCACCTTGCGGATGCCCCAGGCGGATACGGGATACGGCAGCAAGCGGAAATAGCCACCGCCACCCACCGGCCAGTTGCGGCCGAAACGCCTGACCGTGGTGATCGGAATCTCGACCAGCCCCTTGCCGACCGCATAGGGAAAGCGTGGCGCATCGGGTACGCCGTAGTGGTCGTGCTTGACCGGATAAACGCTGGAGCTGTAAGTGTAACCCGCCGCCTCGATGCATCCATGGGCCCACGGGTTGGACAGGCCGACCGAGAAGCTCGGTGCCCGGTAGCCACGGACCTCGCAACCGGCGATATCCTCGAGCACGGCCTTGGCCAGCTGGATATCGGCCAGAAAGGCCTCGGGGGTCTGGTCGCTGGCCCGCTGATGGCCGTAGCCATGGCTGGCCACCTCGTGCCCCTGCTCGGCGATCGCGCGGATCAGCTTGGGGTAACGCTCGGCGATCCAACCCAGGGTGAAGAAAGTGCCCCGGGTACCACTCCGATCCAGGAGCTCGAGAATTTTCAGGACGTTGCGCTCGACACGACAGGGCGTGTTGTTCCAGCTTTCCTTGGGAAAGTGCGGGGCCAGCGCCGAGACCTGGAAATAGTCCTCCACGTCGATGGTGAGCGCGTTAGTCAGCATGCCAGCTTTCCGGGAAGGTGCAGAAGTCATTTTCCGGCAGTCTCCCGGTCTTCCTGACCAGAGCTTTGTGGAGCTGCACGAAGCAGCTGGCCAAGTGCATTCAGCGTCGTGGACACAGTGCGCTCAAGCAAGGACAGACGTTCCTCGAAACGGGTCACGTCATACGCTGGCCCAGCGGCGGCCAGCACCTTTGCGAGCTCCGGATCGGCGAGAAGGCGCTGCAGGTCAAGCGTCCCGGCGGCAAGGGCCGCGGAGGTCGGCTGGCTGACGCTTGGTATGCCTTCAGCCGCGGAAGGTGTCACCTGCTCCTCACGCATTTCCTCCACGATCTGGGCAACGAGTTCGGCGGTGACCCGACGCTGCTCGCTCAGGAAGGCCCCCAGCATCACCCGGTCGCAGACCGCATTGATCCGGCGCGGGATCCCCTGGCTGGCCTGGTAGATCTCACGCATCGAGTCCTGATCGAAACCCGGGTTGCCTTTCCAGCCAACACACCCCAGCCGGTGCTCCACGTAGGCCTGGGTCTCCTGCAGATCCAGCGGCCCCAGGTGGTACGAAGCGATGACACGCTGTCGCAGCTGGATCATCTCAGAGCTTTGCATGATGCTGCGGAACTCCGGCTGTCCCACCAGAAAGCTTTGCAGCAGGGCATGGTCCTCAAGCTGGAAGTTGGAGAGCATCCGCAACTCCTCAACCGCCCGGGGCGTCAGGTTCTGCGCCTCGTCAACAATCAGCAGGGCACGCTTGCCCGCTGCAGTGGTGGAAACCAGGAAGGCTTCGATAGCCAGCAGCAAGTCGCTCTTGGAGAGATGCTTGCAGGGAATGCCGAAAGACGCCGCCACCAGTCGCAGGATGTCGTCCGCGTCGATCTGGGTGCTGACCAAGTTGGCCGCCACGATCTTCTTGGGGTCGAGCTTTTCCAGCAGACTTCGGACCAGCAAGGTCTTGCCCGCACCGATCTCCCCCGTGATGACGATGAACCCTTCATTCTGGTGGAGACCGTATTCCAGATAGGCCATCGCCCGGCGATGGCCACGGCTGCCATAGAAAAAGGATGGGTCCGGGTTGAGCTGAAAGGGTTTGCCCCGCAGACCGAAATAGGCTTCGTACATAAAGGATCAGAACTGGAGGAAAACCGATCCAACGATCGCGTTTTCCTTGTAATCGGCGGATCCAGAACCCTGGCTATTCCGGAGCATCAAGGATGCGTTCAGCTTCCTGGAGAAAGTAGTGGTAAGGCCAGTGCTGACCATCCGGGTACGGGTACTGACGTGCGGAACTGTCGCAGTTGGATCCTCTCGAGTGCTGCGTGTAGCACTCAAAGCCAGGGTGGCAGAGGTGGCGGGAGTGAGCTGATGATTGGCGGAGATTGATGCACCCAAATCCTTTACCGTTGCACCCGAAGATAAATCCCCAGTCAAAGCAAACCTCCGATCGACCAATGACGTTCTTTCCGAGCGATAGGTCATCAGGGACAGCGAATTGCGCGCCCCGGAAAAGTTCATACCGAGTTGCACACGACGATCCAGAAACAGGCCGTTGGTCAGGACCGCCTGAGCGCCCACCACTGGATTGCCGACACCAGGCGCCTGAGTGGCGATCAGATTCCGCACGAAGCTGTCACGCGCATTGACGTCAGGATACTGGGCCGCATACTGCAGCATCAACAGATCATAAAGCGTCACACCGCTGAACAGTGACTGGCTGATTGAGCTGACGTCCTTGGAAAAACTGAAACGGAAGGAAGAGTGGGCCTGGCGGTTCTCCGCCGAGATCAAATACCCGGGACCAAAGAAACGGTCCTCAAACGTCGCCCCAACACGCGTGATAGGTGAAGGCGTCCAGTCAAGGCCAATGCCACTGATGAAATTGCGAGTAGTGTCAATGCTGTTCAGGTTGTTGGCTTCAGAGCCTGCGATCAGACGTAGCTGAAGCTGAGGATCGATACTCACAATACCAGTGAAGCGGGCACTTTGCTGCTTGGTATCCCGCAGACTCTGAGAACTGACCTGGGAATCACTAAAGCTGAATGCCCAGCCGAGTCGGCCAGTCACCCTGGGGTCCGTCGCAGACGCAGTCCAGACCTGCCTGACAGAGCGGCCGACAGTGGCGCTGTCGGTTTCCGTCATATCGGAGGTGTAGCGCAGCTCCATGGTTCCGGAATCACTGAAGCGCCCCACCACATAAGGCGAAACATTGAAGTTTCGAACCTCCGCCTGGTTGCTTGTGCCGGTGACCTGGTCCGCGGGGCGCGGCCCCAGCACCGACACGAGCTGTCGGGAAATCGAGCTTTTTACATCGATGAATGCCTGCTTCTCGAGTACCTCGAGCTTACCGGCACCTAACAACGAAAGCGTGTTCTGGTTCCGGGAGCTGTCATTGGCATACAAGCTCGAATTGACCCCAACATTCAACGCCCCCTGCAGACGGCCACCGCGCGCCTCCATGCGCAAGGAAGGGGAAATCAAAGTGATCCAGTCACTCTCCGATTTACCACTTCCACTGCTCTGACCTCCGGTCGCACCGTTCAATCCAACGTTATCAGTGACCGTCTCGGTCAGCCGCACGGAGGGGACTACACGGAAGGCCTGTTCCTGCGCGAACGCCTGACCGCAACCAATACCGAGCGGCAAACCGATCGGGAGGAGAATAGCGACCGTGCGCCAACGACCAGCGGTTCGGATCGAGCCCGACGGACGGATCTTCATTGATTTTCCTTTGGCGCGTGTCCGTAACCGTAACCATAGCCATAGCCGTAGCCATAACCGTAGGAGCCCGTGGAAGCATGCTGTGACTTATTCAGCAGCATCAACTTCACCGGGCAGGTCTCGATCGTCGACAGGGCCTGCTTGACCGCCGCCTGCGCAGTCTTGTTGGATTCGACAACCATCACGATCTGCCCCATATGGGTGGCCAGAACGCGGGACTCGGTGGTCACCAGCAGCGGAGGCGAATCAAACACGATGATCCGGTCGGAATAGCGCTCGGCCAGTTCGGCCAGCAGTGCGTTCATGGCATCACTGGCCAGCAGTTCGGTCGCCCGCGGGTGCGGAGTTCCTGCGGGCAGGAGGCTCAGCTTCTCGATATTGGTTTTCAGCAGCACGTCACCGAGTTGCATGTCATTCGAGGTCAATACGTCCATGAGGCCCTTGCGCGGAGGCAGGCCGAGGATGTTGAGGACCGAGGGACGCGACACGTCGGCATCGATCAGCAGCACCGTGTGGTCCAGTTCCATGGCCATGCTGATGGCGAGGTTGATCGAGCTGAAGCTCTTGCCCTCCCCCGGGAGGGAACTGGTGACCATGATCAGATTGGCATTTTTGACCTCTGCCGCCCCCTTACCCTGGACATTTCGGAGCAAGGGCCGCTTGATGATCCGGAATTCATCGCCGATCAGGGAGCGCGGTGCGTTGGGCGTGACGATGCCCACTGAGTGCAGGCGCTCCAGGTCTATCTCCACGGAGCGATCGCCAGTCGGGGGCCGTACCGGCCGGGGCTCCGACTTTTCGGGCGCTGGGGCCTTTGCTGCCACGGCCTTCTCCACTGCTGCCGTATCCGCGGTCACCGCGGCTGACGGAGCCGATACATCCGCGACGGGTGCGGGCGTGGGTGCGGAATCAGGAAACGCCGACGCCTTCTGAGCCTCGTCGGTCTCGGCGGGCACACTTGCACCAGTTACGCGCTGAAGCTGCTCGAGCCGTTCTACCGCTTTTTCAATAATGCTCATGTTCTTCCCCATCAAGCCATTCTGGCCAGCATCAACCACAAGGTCATGGCGCCAAACAAGCCTATCAACGCTCCCAGGCAACCCAGGAAGGCAATCTTGCCACGACGGATGCTGCGCATGCGGTCATGGTCAGACAACAGACTGACCGAGCCCAGCACCGCAAGGCCCGTCACCTCGCGAAGCACATTGACATCCGAGAAGGTCGGCCGGACCTGACTGATCAGGAAGCTGATCGCAGTACCCAGGAGCAGTGCCGCCATGCCTGCCGCCGGCATCAGGAGCAAGCGATTGGGCGCGGCCGGCTTGCTCGGAACCGTCGGCGGGTCGATCAGGCGGAAATCGGCAACCCCGGAGGTGGCTCCCATCTCGACGGCCATCGAGGCCGACTCACGCCGGGAAACCAGCTGATCGTAGTTGCGCTTGTTCACATCGTAGTCCCGGTTCAGCTGGGCAAACTCGGCTTCAATCTGCGGAAGCATTCTCGATGCAGCATTCAGGGTCTGGACACGGCTCTCGTATTCGGTCACCCGTGCCTTGAGGGAAGCCACACTGGCCTCAGCCTCCGCCAGAGACATCTTCAACTGCTGGAAGACGGGGTTGGAGCCGAGCGACGCACTGCTCGATGCGGGCGCGAGCTTCTTCCTGGCCTGCATTTCCTGAAGTTTCTGAGCCTCCAGCTGCGCGATCATCTTGCGTGCGCCGACCACATCGGGATGCTGTTCGGTGAAGCGCTGGAGCAGCCCGTCCAAGGCCTTCTTCTGTACCTCGATGCGGCCATCCAGTTCAGGCATGGACACAGTCGACAGCACCGCACTACTGGGATTGTCGGGAAGCAGCACGGGCTCCTCGCCGACGAGCTGGCGCTTGAGCGTATCCCGGGCGTTCTCCGCCTCGCGAAGCGCCAGGCGCGCCTGTCCGAGTTGCTCACTCGCATCGGTCATCTTGGCGAAATAATCGCGACCACCAGAGCCCACCGTGGACAGATTGCGCAGCTTGAACTCTTTGAGGCGATTCTCAGCCTCTTCCAGCTTCTGCTCGTACGACTTGATCTGTTCTTCAATGAACTTGCGCGCCGTGTCGGAGTCCTTGCGCTTGTCACCCAGACCAGACTCCACGAACATCGAAACCAGCGACTGCACGACGCGCTTGGCGCGCTCCGCATCCGTGTCGGTGTAAGCCAGCGTATAGAGGTTGTCACGACCGGCGACACGGATCTCAAGTGCCTTGGTGACGCTGGCGATCAGCGCTTCGCGTTCTTCCTTGGTCTTGACCGTCAGATCCAGGTCGGCCATCCGGATGAGCTTCTCGACATTCGGCCGGCTGATCAGAGTGCGGCTCAGGATACTGATCTGCTGATCTACGTTAGGCTGCACCGCGAGGCCGGACATGAGCGGCTTGAGAATTGACTGGGTATCCACATAAACCCGCGCGGACGACTCATAGCGGTCAGGCAGCAGATACACCGTCGCGGCAGCAATCGGACCCACAATCCAGGCGGCGGCCAGACCCCACCAGCGATAGAGCCACATGCCGCGGAGGATCACCGACAGCTGTCTTAGTATGTCTTCCATTGGGAGATTCCAAAAGCGCCCCCCCGGCCCGTGCCGGGGAGGATGTCATGAGAGGAATTGCAGATCAGAACCAGCTTTGCGGAATGATCAGGACGTCACCCGGCTTCAGTTCGACGTTCGCGGAGACATCGCCGCGTTTGATCAGGTCGCGCAGCCGGACCGAGTACTGCTTGCTGCCCTCGGGCGTCAGACGCAGCAGGCTAGCCTTGTTGCCATCAGCGAAATCGGTGATACCGCCGACCGCGATCATCAGGTCGAGCAGGGTCATGTTCTGCTTGAAGGGCAGCGTCATCGGCTTGCTGGCTTCGCCCACGACACGGATCTGCTCGGAATAGGGACCGACGAAGCCGGTCACGATGACCGTCACGACCGGATCACGGATGTACTTAGCGAGCGCCTTCTCGATTTCTCTGGCGAGCGTGCTGGAGTCACGCCCCGCGGCCGGCAGGTCTTCAACCAGCGGGGTGGTAATCTTGCCGTCCGGGCGGACCGGAACGGACATGGACAACTCGGGGTTGCGCCACACCACGATATTGATGTTGTCGCCAGGCCCTACCAGGTAGTTGTATTCAGTATTTGCAGCGGACACCGGCGCTGGAGGATAGGGTGTCGCACAACCCGTCAGGCCCGCCGCCATGCCGGCCAGGGCACTCATCGCCAAGAAACGTTTCATATGCTACTTCCCCTCAATTAAGCCGGACTTCAGCCTTTTGATGATAACAAGCGGATATTACGGGAGGCCTTGAAGACCTCCGGAGAAAAACATCACGCCCCCATGAAAAGGGCACATGCGCATGCCATCCTGCCTGCCTCCCCGGGTACCAAACAACTGCCGGACGGGGCAGGAGTCACATCCGCTCAGAAGGACCAACGGGCTTCGGTGTATACACGGTCACTGTCGTCATAGCGACCAAAGAGCCCGTTCTGCTTCCCACCGAACACATCAACACCGAAAGTCACCTTGAGGTTCTTTCCCGCCGCCCACTTGAGTTTGGGGCGGAACATGTAGTCCGTGCGATTGAGCATGGACACAAACAGGGCCTCCGTCTCCCAGCCGCTGGTAATCCGTGTTCCGAGCAGGATGCTGGCGCCCCCCTCGGTGCGCTCGACCCCGGTGGCAGGTTCATGATTTGCGGCACGGCGCGCAAAATATTGAACATTGATTCTGCCATCGTCGAATGCCGGGATATCGACACCCACCACGTAATCGAGCGTATCCTGGCCAACAAGCCCGTTGGGCGCCGTCGGATTGGCTGTCAGGAACTGCCGCCCACGGGTGTGGACGAGCTCACCCTTGAGGACGAACTCACCGAAGTCCTTGGCGAAAGTGCCCCCCATCTGGGAAATCCGGTCATGGCGGGGCTGAAATTCATTGGGCCCGACCACATAAAAGGTCTGCGCCACATCCATGCTCCGGTAGTAGAAACCAGAGATATCCCACCCGCCGATCAGGCGCGACACCCTCCCCCCCCAGTTGGCATTCCCGACAGACGCATCCGGCTTGACCTCGCCACGGACCGTGGCGCCGCGGGGCAGCGGATAGAACTCGGCGCCGGGCTTGCCGATACGGTCATAGCTGGGCACCGGGATCCAGACCAGTTCGGCATGGGTCTCACCAAAGTAATACTCGGCCCGGGCTGCCCACTGAGGAATGCGGAGCTGCTCGAACTCAGGCAGATAGAAGGTCCGGAGGTCGCGTGCCGAGACCACGTCGGCAAAGAACAGGCCGACCATCTCACCCCACACGATATGCTGGCGACCGACCCGGAAGTCCACATCACCGGCCGAGAAGTCCAGGTAGGTCTCACGAAGGTCGAACTGGTACTGCTGGTCGCGCCGGACCGCATCCGGGTAGAAGCCGTTGTCGATGGCGAAGACCCCATCGGCGTCTGCACGACCGGAAATCTTCCACTTCAGGCCTGACTGGCCACCCTGCGCGGAGACCTCGGCTCGCGCCCTGGCCATGGACCAGTGGTCCTTGCCGGCATAGGTCCGGGCCACGTCGAACTGAAGGGTGGTGGCGGTCCGGGTCTTGCCGCCGGAATCGAGCTCCAGGTCGAGATCAAGATCATCTGCCGCTGTGGCGGACCCCGCGGCCAGCATGGCGGCCAGAGTGATTGAAATGGCCGAAGGCTTCGATCTGAAGAAACGCATGAATTCCTCTTGAATGGGAAGGCAAATCAAATATCGGGGTCGTCCTCGGGCTTGCGCCGATCCTGCACGAAGATCCAGCTCCCCTCGCGCTTGAGACCCAGCGCGGTGATCTGGCCGTCTTCCATGCGCACCAGCCGATCCGCCCGATTCATGACGCGTTTGTCATGAGTCGAGAAGACAAAGGTGGTTCCTGAGTCCTGGTTGATGTCACGCATCAGGTTGAGGATACTCTCACCGGTGCGGCGATCGAGGTTGGCGGTGGGCTCGTCGGCCAGCACAATCCGGGAGTGGGTCACCAGGGCCCGGGCGATCGCCACCCGCTGGCGCTGCCCGCCGGAAAGCTGGTTGGGGCGGTGATGGGCATACTTGGCAAGGCCGACCATAGACAGGTAGTGCTCGACCCGCTCGCTGCGCTCCGCCTTGCTGAGCTCGGGAATCTGCAACAGAGGGTATTCGACGTTCTCATGGGCCGACAGCACCGGCAGCAGATTGAAGGTCTGAAAGATGAAACCGATAGTACGCGCCCGCAGATCGGCCAGATCGTCGGGTGTTTGCCCGGAGACATCCTTGCCTGCCACCTCAACGCGCCCCTTGCTTGGCGTATCGATGCACCCCATGATATTGAGCAGCGTCGATTTGCCACTGCCGGAGGGCCCGGCAATCGCCATGAAGACGCCCTCTTCAACCGTCAGAGACACCCCCTCCAGAGCTGTCACATCTTGCTCGCCGAGGCGGTAGACCTTGCTTAAATCTTCAACACGAATGATCGGCATGTGCGCTCTGAACTATGTTGTTTGCTTTCCAAGGATAACACCATGCGCTTCAACTTTTACCTGCAAGGCTTGATGAACGGCTGTCAGGCGCTGCTTGTGGCCGCAGCCATCGGGACCTCTCCCGTTGCCCGGGCGGATGACGTAGAAGCCGCCCGTGCCATCGTTGCGCGGGCGGACGAAGTCCGCTTTCCGAAGGAAGGCTTCCAGGTGATGATCGACATCACCTCCGCCACCCCGGGGGAGACCGCTGAGGACAGGAAGTACCGCATCCTCTCCAAAGGCAACGAAAACACCATCGTGCAAACCCTGGAGCCGGCCGCCGACCGGGGCCAGGCCATGCTGATGCGGGGACGTGACCTGTGGGTCTTCATGCCCAATGTGTCCCAGCCGATCCGGCTGTCCCTGGCCCAGCGCCTGACCGGCCAGGTGGCCAACGGTGACCTGGCGCGCGCCAGCTTCTCGGGCGACTACGAGCCGAAGATCCTGCGCACCGAGACCATCGATGGCGAAAAGATGTATGTGCTCGAACTCACCGCGGTGGACCGGGGAGTGACCTACGCCAAGGTACTGTACTGGGTCCGCCAGTCCAACAACTATCCGCACCGGGCCGAGTTCTATTCGCTGTCCGACCGCCTGCTGAAGGTGTGCCGCTATGAAAAGTTCCAGAACCTGGGCGGCCGCATCCGGCCCACCCAGCTGGTGATGGAAGATGCCCTGCGCAAGGGAGACGTATCGACCCTGCGCTACTCCCAGATGAGCCTGAAAGATCTGCCTGACCGGGTCTTCACCAAGCAGTACATGGACAAGCTCAACCGGGTTGATTGATACCCGGCAACCAGCCCCGGGGGACGGCCGTCAGGCCAGCCCCGAGCTGCCTGGATCGACAAGCCCTGCCAACGCGGCCCTGGCGGCCGCGAGCAGGGCCGGGCAGCCCCCGTCCGGGGAGACCAGGGGCAGCCGGCGGATGGTGCCTGCGATACGCAGATCCAGCCCTGCCTCATCCAGCCCCAGCACGCCCACCCCGACAGGCGCCAGACGGGCCAGCTCGTCGATCAGCCGCCCCTCCTCCACCTCGGTCAGCCAGGTCGCGGGCGAAATCGGATCGCTCCACCCCATCCGTGCAAACCCACCGATGAACCGCAGACGGGCCGGCTCCAGGCGAAAGAAGCGGAAATCCCCGAGCTGCAAGTAATCGGCGGACTCAGGGCTATAGCGCAGGAAGCGCTGGCGCTCAGCCTCACCGGGCTCGAACTCAACGACCTCGCCGAGCAGGGTCAGCCGGGCCTGCTCAAGCGGATTCTCGCCGCCCTCCGCCAGCATCAGGCTGGCCCTCCGGTCCGCACGCAGGTTGCGCGTGTGCTCGGCCAGACCACTCAGCACAAAGACCGGCCGCAGGCGTGGATCCGGCACGAAACTGACGAGACTGACAAAGGGATGCCCGGGCATGGCCAGGGAGAGGGTTCCGAGGGCTCCGCAACGCGCGGTCCTCAGCAGATGGCGTACCGCCCCCGAATCCACCCCCATGACCGGCTCAACCCAGCCGCTGACGACGCGCCTCGAAGAGGCACAGGCCGCTGGCCACCGACACGTTGAGGCTCTCCACCGTGCCGTACATCGGAATGCGCACGAGCTCATCACAGGTGTCGCGGGTCAGACGCCGCAAGCCATCCCCCTCAGCGCCTAGAACCCAGGCCACCGGCCCCTTCTGATCCACCGTGTAGATGGACTTCTCGGCCTCGCCGGCCGCCCCGAGCACCCAGACGCCGGCTTCCTGCATCTCACGCAGGGCCCGGGCCAGGTTGGTGACGGTGACATAAGGCACGGTATCAGCGGCGCCGCTGGCCACCTTGACCGCCGTGGCATTGAGCCCGACCGCCTTATCCTTCGGTGCGATGACCGCATGGGCACCGGCGGCATCGGCGACCCGCAGGCAGGCCCCCAGGTTGTGCGGATCCTGGATCCCGTCGAGCACCAGCAGCAGGGCCGGCTCGGTCAAACCCTCCAGCACATCGGGGAGCTTGAGCTCCTTGCGGCGGGCATCCACCCGGGCCACCACCCCCTGGTGGCGCCGCGTGCCCACCATGCGGTCAAGACGCTCCCCATCGGAAGGGATGACCCGGCTTCCCAGTTGCTCCGCATGACGCAGCAGATCCCTCGCCCGCGCATCGGTACGCTGGGCATCGACAAAGATCTCGAAAATGCCCTCCGGGTCATGGCGAAGCTTGGCAAGCACGGCGTGAAAGCCGTAGATGAGACGGGAGCTGGCGTTATCAGACACTGGATTTGGCTTTCTTCGTGGTACGGGCTTTGGCGGGTTTGGCCTTCGCAGGCTTGCTCTTGCCGGCCTTGGCGTGGGTCTTCTTGGGCTTGGCGACCTTGGGCGCGGGCGCGGCCTTGGCGACCGCCTTGCGCGCCCGGATCGCCGGCTGGGGGGCGGATTCTACCGCAGCCACGACATCCCCTGCGGCCTTGGCCACGCGACGCCTGGGCTTTGGAGCCGACCCGGTCCCGACAACCTCGGCCACCGGCTGCGTCGGCACGTCCTGCCCCCGATCCCGCTCGCGGGCAGTCTTGCCGGTACGGACAGTCGCCCGCTCGGGGCCCTTTATCAACCGGAAATCGATCTTGCTCGCCTCCATATTGACCCGCACAAGCTGGATGCGGACCCGGTCGGACAGACGATACCGCTCGCCTGAGCGCTCCCCCACCAGTGCATGCTGGGCGTCGTCGAAGTGGAAGTAGTCACTCCCCAGATCGGAGATGTGCACCAGCCCCTCGACGAACACGTCGTCAAGCGCCACGAACAGCCCGAAGGGCACCACCGCGGAGACGCTTCCCTCGAACTCCTCGCCGATACGATCCTGCATGTAGTAGCACTTGAGCCAGTTCTCCACGTCCCGATCGGCTTCATCGGCACGTCTTTCGGTCATCGAGCAATGCATGCCGATGGCGTCCCAGTCGCCGTTGTCCTGCGCCGGCACATAGCGTTCGCCCAGGAGAGCCGCCTTGATGGCGCGATGCACCAGCAGGTCGGGATAGCGGCGGATGGGCGAGGTGAAATGGGTGTAGGCCTCGTAGGCCAGCCCGAAGTGCCCCACATTGTCGGGGCTGTAAACCGCCTGACGCAGGGAGCGCAGCATGACCGTCTGCAGCAGCTGCAGGTCTGGACGATCCTTGATGCTCGCCAGCAGCTTGGCGTAATCGCCCGCCTTCGGCTCCTCACCGCCCCCCAGTTGGAGGCCGAATTCCCCAAGAAAATCACGCAGCTTCGCGAGTTTCTCCGGAGTCGGCCCCTCATGGACACGGTACAGCGCCGGGTGCTCCTGGGCCTGCAGGAACTCCGAGGCACAGACGTTGGCCGCCAGCATGCACTCCTCGATCAGGCGATGGGCGTCGTTGCGCGACTCCGGCACGATCTGGGCGATCTTGCCGTTGTCGTCGAAGATCATGCGGGTTTCCTGGGTCTCGAAATCGATCGCCCCCCGCTTGGCCCGCGCCTTGAGCAGCACCCGGAACAACTTGTCGAGGTTCTGCAGGTGGGGCAACAGGCCGCCGATCGCCTCGAGGGCAGCTGGGTCGTTGTCGTAGAGGGCCGCTGCCACCTGGTTGTAGGTCAGCCGGGCCTTGGAGAACATCACAGCAGGATAAAACCTGTACTGCTTGATCACCCCGGTCTGGGAGATCGCCATGTCGCACACCATGCACAGGCGCTCGACCTGGGGGTTGAGGGAACACAGGCCGTTCGAGAGCTTCTCAGGCAGCATGGGGATGACCCGCCGCGGGAAATACACCGAATTCCCCCGGTCGTACGCATCGCCGTCCAGCGCGGAACCCACCTTCACGTAATGGGACACATCGGCGATCGCCACCACCAGCCGGAAACCTCTGCCCTGGCGCTCGCAGAACACCGCGTCATCGAAATCCCGGGCGGTCTCACCGTCGATGGTCACCAAGGGCAGCGCGGTCAGGTCCTCGCGCCCCTTCCAGTCCATCTTGCGCACCGCGTCCGGCAGGCGCCGGGTCTGCTCGCGAGCCGCACGGGAAAACTCGAAGGGCAGATCATGCTTGCGCAGGGCAATCTCGATCTCCATCCCCGGGTCGGCGTAGTTGCCCAGCAACTCGACGATCTTTCCGACAGGCTGGGCATAACGGGTGGGCTGCTCCACCAACTCGACCACCACCACCTGCCCCGGCGCCGCCTTGAACTTGGGGCGGGTGGCCGGCGCGAGCAAGATCTCCTGGGAGATGCGCCGATTCTCCGGGACGACGAGGGTGACACCGTTCTCGACCACCACACGCCCGACGATGCGGGTGTTCGCCCGCTCGAGCACTTCGACGACCTTGCCTTCAGGGCGGCCGCGCCGATCCATGCCTGCGATGCGGACCATGACCCGATCACCGTGCAGGACTTCCCGCATTTCGTTCGGCCCCAGGAAAATGTCCTGCCCCTCATCGTCAGTGACGACGAACCCATAGCCATCGGGGTGCCCCTGGACCCGCCCCTTGATCAGATCGGCCTTGGCGGGCAGCAGATAGGCGCCCCTGCGATTGCGCATGACCTGTCCGTCACGCTCCATGGCAAACATGCGCCGCTCGAAGAACTCGAGTTCGACAGGCAGGATGTCCATGGCCTCGGCCAGTTCCGCGAACGGCAGCGGCACGCCCTGCTCGGCCAGAACCTGGATGATGAATTCCCGACTGGGCAGCGGGAAGTCGTACTTCTGACTCTCACGCTCGAAGAAGGGATCGCTGCAACGCAGCTTGCTGAGCTTTTTAGTGTTTTTGCTTTTTGATATTGACACGGATAATTTCTACTCTATAATTTCTAGCTCGTTGCCCAGATGGCGAAATTGGTAGACGCGCTAGTTTCAGGTACTAGTGCCGCGAGGCGTGGAGGTTCGAGTCCTCTTCTGGGCACCAGATTTTCAGGAAAGCCGGTCTTTGACCGGCTTTTTTGTTTTTGGTTGCAAACTGCAGAGGCTGGGTTGTCGGGAAGTATTCGAAAGACAAGATTTTCTGGCCCCAGAGGGCTTCCAATACAAGATTAATTTGTTCTATAATAACGCTTTCGCTGCCCAGATGGCGAAATTGGTAGACGCGCTAGTTTCAGGTACTAGTGCCGCGAGGCGTGGAGGTTCGAGTCCTCTTCTGGGCACCAAAGATTCAGGCAAAGGCCGGTCATTGAAAAATGACCGGCCTTTTGCTTTTCCACCCGCCTCCCCTGCTCCCTGCTGTACAACCGCACAGACACAACAGAAAAGGTTTTTCTTAACCATCTTTCAAAAAGAGCTTGCACAAGTCTGATTTTGATCTATAATGGCGCCTTCGTTGCCCAGATGGCGAAATTGGTAGACGCGCTAGTTTCAGGTACTAGTGCCGCGAGGCGTGGAGGTTCGAGTCCTCTTCTGGGCACCAGGATTCAGGCAAAGGCCGGTCATTGAAAAATGACCGGCCTTTTGCTTTTTGGCTCCCGCGTCAGAGGGATGAGCCGGGCCTCATTGCAGAAGAAGCGCCCCCGGAAACATGCCCTTCCCCAACAAAAAACCCCGGCATCTCCCATCACGGGACTCACCGGGGTTTCATGTCGGCCTCTAACAGGCCAGTGCCACTCAGGCGCCGAACGGGTGACGCTTCAGGATGGTCTCGTCCCGTTCCGGACCCGTGGAGATCACATCGATGGAGATCTCACAGATCTCCTCGATCCGGTGCAGATAGGCACGGGCTTCAGGCGGCAGCGCATCCCAGCTCTGGGCACCGAAGGTCGTCCCGCTCCAGCCAGGCATGGTTTCCAGGATGGGCTCGCAACGCACCACCTCTTCTGCCCCCATCGGCAGCAGGTCGATGCGCTTGCCGTCGAGCATGTAACCGGTGCACAGCTTCAGTTCGGTCAAGCCGTCCAGCACGTCCAGCTTGGTGATGCACAGACCGGACACGCCGTTGATGATGATCGAGCGCTTCAGTGCCGCCAGGTCGAGCCAGCCACAGCGGCGCTTGCGACCGGTTACGGTGCCGAACTCACGGCCGACGGTGGACATCTGGTAGCCCGGAGTGCCTGGCGTCTCAAAGTCCAGCTCAGTGGGGAAAGGACCGCCACCCACCCGGGTGCAGTAGGCCTTGGTGATGCCCAGCACGTAATGCAGGCGACCAGGGCCCACACCGCAGCCGGCCGCAGCCTGACCCGCCACGCAGTTGCTGGAGGTCACAAAGGGATAGGTGCCATGGTCGATGTCCAGCAAGGTGCCCTGGGCGCCTTCAAACAGCAGATTGCCCCCCGCCTTGTTGATGGCGTAAAGATCGGCCGACACGTCGGTGACCATCGGGCGGATCTCTTCGGCATCCTTCATGGCCTGGTCGAAGACGGTCTGGAAATCGACGGCTTCCGCGCCCAGGTACTGGGTCAGCACAAAGTTGTGATAGTCCAGGACTTCCTTGAGCTTCTCGGCAAAGCGCTGAGGATCGAACAGGTCATACACGCGCAGGGCGCGACGGGACACTTTGTCCTCGTAGGTGGGGCCGATGCCCTTGCCGGTGGTGCCAATCTTGTCGCCAGCGCTCTTGCGCGCCTCACGGGCACGGTCCAGGGCCGAGTGATATCCCAGGATCACCGGACAGCCCGGGCTGATCTTGAGGCGCTCACGCACCTTGATACCGCCCGCCTCCAGGCCGCGCACCTCCTCGAGCAGGTGATGGATGTCGAGCACCACACCATTACCGATGTAGCACTGCACACCTTCCCGCACGATGCCGGACGGCACCAGATTCAGCTTGTACTCGGTGGTGCCGACCACCAGGGTATGCCCCGCGTTGTGACCACCCTGGAAGCGGACGACGCCCTGAGCCTGATCGGTCAGCCAGTCGACGATCTTGCCCTTGCCTTCGTCACCCCACTGGGTGCCCACCACAACTACGTTCTTTGCCATTTTTAATTACTCTCCCTGAAGCGGTTCAACCTGCCAGGCACCGCCCCGCAGAACCAGACGCCGGTCACAGCCGGCCTCGCGCCACGTGCCTTCATGGCCGGGCAATTCAATAACAACATTTTCCCCTGCTTCGCGCAGCGCAGCCACCGCTTCACGGAATCCGTCACTGCCGGCTCCGGAGGCGAGGATCGCGCCAGCCAGTACCGGGTCGGCCACCTGGGCGGCCAGTTCGCGCAGGTCAAGGCTGAAACCGGTGGCCGGACGGCCCCGCCCGAAGGCACGACCCACGCTGTCGTAACGCCCCCCGAGGGCCAGCGCTACCGGAGAACGACCGCCATAGGCCGCAAAGACCACACCACTGTGATAGTGGTAGCCGCGCAGATCGGCAAGGTCGAAACTGATTGGAAGATCTCCCAGACCGGCAGCAAGCGCCTCGAGGTCGTCCAGCGCTGCGCCGATCTCGGCATCCTCGGGCAAGAGGCCACGGGCCTTGGCCAGGACCTCGGCATCCCCATAAAGGGTCGGCAGCGCCAGCAAACCCTGGCGCACGGCTTCGGGCACACCCTGGAGCAGACCGCGCAGACCGGGCAGATCCTTGGACTGGAGACAGTCGAAAAGCGGTTCCTCCCGGTCGGCGGGCAGGCCGCTCAGACGGACCAAGGCCTTGAACAGCCCCACGTGCCCCAGATCGATACGGGAAGTGCCAACGCCTGCGATCGACAGGGTCTCGGCCAGCAAGCGGACCACCTCGGCATCAGCCTCGAGGCCGGCATGACCGTAGATCTCGGCACCGAGTTGCAGCGGCTCACGGGTGGCGGTCAGCGACGAGGGCACGGCGTGCGCCACGGTACCGCAATAACAGAGGCGGGTTACGCCCTTGCGATTGAGCAAGTGGGCATCGATGCGGGCAACCTGGGGCGTGATGTCGGCACGGACGCCCATCGTGCGCCCTGAGAGCTGATCCACCAGCTTGAGGGTCTTGAGCTGCAGATCCTGCCCTGCTCCGGTGAGCAGAGACTCCAGATATTCGAGCAGCGGCGGAGCCACCAGCTGGTAGCCGTTCAGGCGGAAGGTGTCGAGCAGACGACGACGCAGGTCTTCCAGTTTGGCCGCCTCGGCAGGCAGCGCGTCCTGGATGTATTCGGGTAGAACCCAACGCAACATGGGCATGGCGCCTCAGGAAAAAACGATCAGGATGACGAGGCCGAGCAGCATCGACCCCAGACCCACAAAACGGATCTGGCCGTCCGCCAGCCGGAGCAGGCGAGAAAAAGTCTCGCGCCAGACGGCTGGCGCGACAAAGGGGATGACGCCTTCGAGCACGAACATCAGCGCGAAGGCCAGGATGAGCGTACGGCCCATTACTTTCCGTGCTTGCCGGAATCAGCAGCCGGCGCACTACGACCACCAGCGCCCTTGAAGTACTTGAAGAACTCCGAGTTCGGCTCGATGACCATCACGTCGGACTTGTTCTTGAAGCTGTTCCGGTAGGCCTCGAGGCTACGGTAGAAGGCATAGAACTCGGGACTCTGGCCGAAAGCCTGGGCATAGATGGCAGATGCCTTGGCATCGCCTTCACCCTTGACCATCTGGGCCGAGCGGTAGGCCTCTGCGAGGATCACCTCGCGCTGCTTGTCTGCATCGGCCTTGATCTTCTCCGCCTCCGCGCCCCCCTGGGATCGGAGCTCGTTGGCCACCCGCTTGCGCTCGGCCTCCATGCGCCGATACACCGACTCGGACACCTCGGCAGGCAGGTCAACGCGCTTGAGACGTACATCCACGATCTGCACGCCGATCTTGCGCGCATCGAGGTCGGCCTTCAGACGCATCTCATCCATGATCTTGTCGCGCTCGCCGGACACCACGTCATGGACGGTGCGCTTGCCAAACTCCTCCCGGAGGCCCGCATTGACAGTCTGTTCCAGGCGAGTGCGGGCTCGGGTCTCATCGCCACCGACGGAGATGTAATAAAGCTTGGGATCGACGATCCGCCACTTAACGAACAGATCCACCAGCACGTTCTTCTTCTCGGAGGTGATGAAGCGCTCGGGCTCCGAGGTGTCGAGGGTCAGGATGCGCCGGTCAAAATAGCGCACATTCTGGATCAGCGGGATCTTGATGTGCAGGCCCGGCTCGCTGATCTGCTCCTTGACCTCACCCAACTGGAAGACCAGTGCGTGTTGCCTCTGATCCACGGTGAAGAGGGACATGGAAAGGATCGCAGCGACAAACAGACCACCACCGGCCAGCAAAGACAGACGTTCTCGCATCAGCGTTCACCTCGCTCACGGTTGCGCGTGGTCTCACGGGTGCGGGACTCCCCGGAGAGTGCGTCCGCCCTGGGCGGCGTAATCGTATTGTCAGCCGCCGCCGGGGTCGCCGCACGGGGCAGTTGGGCCGCCTCGCCGGCGGGTGCGGCGCCCGGGGCAGCGGTGGCCTGCATCAGCTTGTCGAGGGGCAGGTACAGCAGGTTGCCGTTACCCTTGGCATCCACCATCACCTTGCTGGTGTTGGAAAGGATCTGCTGCATCGTGTCGAGATACAGACGCTGGCGAGTCACCTCAGGCGCCTTCGCATACTCGGCATACACCTGCTTGAAGCGGGAAGCATCGCCCTCGGCCTGGGCCACCACACGGCCCTTGTAGGCATCGGCTTCTTCGAGCAGACGGGAGGCCGCACCGCGGGCACGCGGAATCACGTCGTTGGCGTAGGCCTGACCCTCGTTCTTCTGCCGCTCCCGGTCCTGGCCGGCCTTCACGGCATCGTCGAATGCAGCCTGCACCTGCTCGGGCGGCTGGGCATTCTGCATCGTGACCTTGCTGACCTGGATACCCGTGCTGTAGCGATCCAGGATCTCCTGGGTCAGCTTCTGGGCATTGGCGGCAACCTGCTCACGGCCCTCGTAGAGCACGAAGTCCATCTTGCTCTTGCCGACGATCTCACGCACAGCGGTCTCGGCGGCCTGGATCACCGAGTCGTCGGCGTTCCGGTTGCTGAACAGATAGGCCTGAGGATCCTTGAGGACGTACTGCACCGCAAACTGGATGTTCACGATGTTCTCGTCGTCCGTGAGCATCAAGGCTTCTTTCAGGACCTTGTTGCGCTCGGAGCCGCGGTAGCCGATCTCGACGGTACGCACACCGGTGAGGTTGACGAGCTCGTGACTCTGGATCGGATAAGGCAGGCGCCAGCGCAGGCCCGGCTCGGTGGCCTCCTGGAAGCGCCCGAACTGCAGCACGATGCCGCGCTGGCTCGCATCGACGATGTAGAAACCGCTGGCCAGCCAGATCACGGCAGCAAAGGCCGCGATGAGCCCGATGCCACCACCGAACTGGCGGAAGGAAAATTCGGGACCGGGACCGGGGCCACGACCATCGCCGTCGCCACCACCCGACCCGCCGTTACGACCGAACATGCCGGACAGGCGCCGGTTGAAGTCACGCCAGAGCTCCTCCAGATCGGGAGGTCCCTGGTTATCGCCGCCGCCGCGGTTGTCGCCACCGCCACGGTTCCCCCAGCGGGGATCGTTGAGGGACATGAGAATGCCTGAAATCACGGTTTAATCCGCTCCGGAAGTAGACTCACTGGGATACTTCAAAACGACGACTCATGCGGTACCGCAAGAGCCGCCAGGGATGCCTTGTGTTTCTGGGCGACATCGGCCAGCACCTGGCGCAGCAGGTCGAGCCCCTCTCCAGTCCTGGCGCTGAGCAAAACGCGCGAGATGTTACCACAAGCGTCTTGCTGGACCTCCGCACTTGCCAGGCTCTGGTCGATCTTGTTCCACACCTGGATCTGGGGCAACTGTCCGGCTCCGATCTCTTCCAGAACACCATTCACGGCAGCGATCTGCCCTTCCCTGTCGTCACTCGACGAATCGACCACATGCAGCAAAAGGTCGGCAGAGACAGTTTCCTCCAGCGTGGCATGAAAGGCGGCCACCAGAGAATGAGGCAGGTCACGGATGAATCCGACCGTGTCCGACACCACGATGTTCCCGGCTTCACCAAGGAAAAGTCGACGGGAGGTCGTATCGAGGGTGGCAAACAGTTGATCAGCGGCGTAAGCCCCGGCCTTGGTCAGCGCATTGAACAGCGTGGACTTGCCCGCATTGGTGTAACCCACCAGGGACACACTGAGCACATCACGACGTTCACGCGCCCGCCTTCGCACAGCACGCTGGCGCTCCAGCACCTTGAGCCGGGCCTTGAGCAGCTTGACCCGCTCGCCCAGCAGGCGACGGTCGGTTTCAAGCTGCTTCTCACCCGGACCGCGCAGGCCGATACCGCCCTTCTGACGTTCCAGGTGGGTCCATCCCCTGACAAGGCGGGTGGACAAATGCTGTAGCTGAGCCAGTTCGACCTGCAACTTCCCTTCGTGGCTCTTCGCGCGGAGGGCGAAGATATCGAGGATGAGTGCAGAACGGTCGATCACCCGGCAGTTGAGCGCACGCTCGAGGTTGCGCTGTTGGGCCGCAGTGATGTCGTGATTGAAGATCACGATGTCACCACCGCTCATCCGGACCAGCGATCCGATTTCCTCTGCCTTGCCCTTGCCAACGAAGAGCGCCGGATCGGGCGCCTGACGACGCCCCTGGATCACACCGACGACGACCGCACCCGCACTGCCAGCCAACAGGCTGACTTCGGCAAGACGTTCGTCGATGCCCCCCTGGCCGAAATCAACCTGCACCAGTACGGCGCGGTTACCAGATGACGGCCGCTCAAACACGCCGCCACCCGGCGCTCAGGTGGCCCACAGACGGCCTGGCGATGAGGGAACTCAGCTTGCGGCCTCGTTCTGTTCCTGCTGGATGTTGACGGGGCGCGCCGGCACCACGGTGGAGATGGCGTGCTTATAGACCATCTGGGTGACGGTGTTCTTCAACAGGACAACATATTGATCAAAAGACTCCACCTGCCCCTGCAGCTTGATCCCGTTCACGAGATAGATGGAAACCGGCACGTGCTCACGACGGAGCGCGTTAAGGAACGGATCTTGGAGGAGTTGCCCCTTGTTGCTCATTTTTAGAACCTCTATGGTTTTAGTTTGGAATAATTATAGAGCCTTTTGCTGCACCGCCACATCCGGTACGGCAAGCAGCTCGGTGGTGTGGAAATCGGTTCTTCAATCCTTGCTTGCGAAGGGGTTCTTGGACGACTTGAATTGTATCCGCAACGGCGTCCCCTGCAATTTGAAGGCTTCCTGGAAGGTTCTTTCCAGATAGCGTACGTATGACGGTGGCACATGGTCAAGTGCAGCACCGTGTACGACGATGACCGGCGGGTTCATGCCCCCCTGATGCGCATAACGCATCTTGGGACGGAAACCATTGTGACGGGGGGGCTGCTGACGCACGATGGCGTCCAGCAACAGGCGGGTCAGCTTGGGAGTGGCCAGCTTGGTCATCGCCGCCTCGTAGGCCCCATCGACAGCCTTCAACATGGGGACGATACCCTGGCCTTTCAAGGCCGAGACATACAGAAAACGTGCGAAGCCCAGGAAAGGCAGCTTGCGAGCGATATCCTCCTTGATGCGCTGGCGGCGATAGTCATCGACGCTGTCCCACTTGTTGACCGCCACCACCAGGGCACGGCCAGCCTCGACCACGAAACCGCCGATGTGGGCATCCTGATCGGAGATATCCTGGCTGGCATCCAGCACCAGGACAACGACATTACTCTGCTCCACGGCCTGCAAGGTCTTGATCACAGAGAATTTCTCGACCGCCTCGAAGACCTTGCCGCGCTTGCGCAGACCCGCCGTGTCAATCAGGGTGTAATGGCGCCCATTGCGCTCGAAGGGGACCTCGATCGCATCACGGGTGGTGCCGGGCATGTCGAAGGCAATGACCCGCTCCTCGCCGATCAGGGTGTTGACCAGGGTGGACTTACCCACATTGGGACGCCCGACAATGGCCACGCGCGGGCCCTTTTCAGCCGGAACGTCGTCATCCTCATCCTGCGGGAAGGCTTCGAGGATCAGTTCCATCAGGGTGGTGACGTTGTCACCGTGCGCGGAGGACACACACAGCGGCTCCCCCATGCCCAGGGCATGGAACTCAGCCGCGATCATCGCCCGGTTCATGCCCTCCGCCTTGTTCACCACCAGAAAGGTCGGACGACCGGCACGGCGCAGACGGGTGGCGATCTGCTCGTCATGGGGCGTCAGGCCGGCACGGGCATCCACCATGAACAGCAAGGCATCCGCTTCGGCAATCGCCTGCTCGGCCTGCCGGGCCATTTCGTGGACAATGCCATCCTTGGCCACGGGGTCGAAGCCGGCCGTATCGACGACCAGGAACTCACGGTCGGCCGCTCGGCCGAGGCCGTAGCGGCGATCACGGGTCAAACCGGGGAAATCGGCGACGAGAGCATCACGGGTCTTGGTGAGGCGATTGAACAGGGTGGACTTGCCCACATTGGGGCGACCTACCAGAACCAGGGTTGGCTTCACGCGTCGGGGACTCCGTTATTGCAGGCCGAGGCCATAGACATTGCCATCCTTGCTCTGGACGACCATTTGGCCGTCACTACGCTGGATGTCGGCAAGGATGGGGCTGGAGTCGACACGTTGCCGCCCCGCTATGGCGCCATCATCTTTGCGCAGGAGGTGTACATAACCTTCGCCGTCGCCCACCACGACATACCCGCCCGACACACGCGGACGGCTCACGTTGCGGCCAGCCAGTTGATCCTGCTTCCAGGCACTGGCACCCGTGCTCAGATCGAGGGCGTGCACGGCCCCCTTCTCGTCGGTGACGTAGGCATACCGGGAATCCATGTCGAGCCCGCGGGAACTGGACAGGTCACGTGCCCACAGGGTCGAGCCGTTGGCCAGGTCGAAGCAGGCGATACGGCCCTGGAAGGCCACCGCGCAGGCCGCGCGGGAGCCCAGCACCGGCAGGCTGGTGATGTCGGCCATGCGCTCAAGCTCGGTGGCTCCGCGCGGGACCGCCACGGTGCCTTCCCACATCAGGCCGCCATTGGCGGCACTGACGGCCACCAGTTTGCCGCCGGGAAAGCCTGCGAACACTGCAGCGCCCTCGATCACCACCCCTGCGGAATTACGCAGGGACAAAGCCGGGTTGGTTCGCTGGTAGGTCCAGCGACGGCGACCATCCTGCGGATCCAGTCCGAACAGCCGGCTGTCCGCACTGCGCACGACGATCAGATTGTCGGATACCGCAGGCGCCGCGAGGATCTCGGCATTCACCTGGACACGCCACTTAAGCTGCCCGGTCTTGGCGTCCAGCGCAACGACCTCACCCTTCGGCGTGCCGACCACGACGATCTGCCCGTTGCTGCCTACGCCGCCGGACAGGGCGCCATTGATCGACACCTTCCAAGCACTGCGCCCGGCCTCGATGCGGGCCACATCGCCGTCTGCCGCTGCGGCGAACACCGCATTGCCATTGACCGCGGGCTGCAGCACGTAAGGACCGGAAGCGCCGACCCGTGCCTTCCACACTTCGGACACACGGATACCGTCGTTCAACGGCTTGAGGGCGGGCAGCTTGTTCTTGTCGGACGCGAAGGGGTTGAGGGACGAGCATGCCCCCAGCAGCAGCGCACCCGCCACCGCTGCCGCCAGACGGACGGGCATCATTGCGCGCCCCCGATGGCATCCAGCTTGGCCTGGGCGATCTCGCGCAGGGTCGAGGACTCGGCCTTGACGGCGGTGCTCAGGGCCTCGATGGCAGCCTTGTAGGCTGCCCGGGCTTCAGCAGGCTTGCCCTGGGCCACCAGGATGTCACCCTTCAGGTCGGCGAAGCGGGCAGCCAGCTCACCCTCAACAGGTGCCTGAAGCTGCGCGAGCGCTTCATCGTAGGCCTTGTCATCGAAAAGGACCGTCGCCAGACGCAGCCGCGCAATGTTACGCAGAGCCGGATCGTTGGCCTTTTCCGCGGCCCAGGCCAGGGGGACCCGGGCGTTCTTGAGATCGCCCGCGTCGCTCTGGACCTTGGCCGACATCAGCGCTGCCAGGTCGGCATAGGGCGTGCCGCTGTACTTGTCGATGATCTGCCCGGCCGCCTCACGCACCTTCTGGGCGTTCTGCTCACCGGCGGCCTGCTGCACCACGGCATAGAGCGCCGACGCTTCCGCGCCCTGCTTGCCGCGGTACCAGTTCCAGCCTTGCCAGCCAACGGACGCCAACGCTGCAGCCACCGCAAGGGTGGTCACCAGCTTGCCGTTTTCTTCCCACCATCCCTTGATCTGGGAAATCTGTTCCTGTTCTTCAAGGTCAAATGCTGCCATCGTCTTCTTCCGATTCGAGTAGGCGGTCGGCCAGGGTTTCGGGGAGCACGTCCATCGGGACGCGAATCTGTTCAGAGCCATCGCGCAGCGGCTTCAGGCTGACTTCACCCGCGGCAGCCTCATCGTCGCCGATGACCACCGCAAAGGGCGCGCCAGAGGCATCTGCCCGCTTCATCTGCGACTTGAAGCCGCCGCCGCCGCAGTGCAGCGTCACGGAAAAGCCCGTGCCGCGCAGCGCTTCGGCAACGCGGAAGGCGGCCCGCTGGGCGGCCTCCCCCGCATGTACCACGTAGACATCGGGCACGACCCGCTCGGCCTCGCCGCCACATTCCTGCCAAAGGGACAGCAGGCGTTCCACACCCATCGCAAAACCCGCAGCGGGTGCCGGCTTGCCGCCCAGTTGGGCGACCAGGCCATCGTAGCGGCCACCGGCACAGATGGTGCCTTGCGCGCCCAGGCGCGTGGTGACCCATTCGAAGACGGTGCGGTTGTAATAATCCAGGCC
The DNA here is from genome assembly GCA_017309145.1 of Zoogloea sp. Taxonomy (GTDB): domain Bacteria; phylum Pseudomonadota; class Gammaproteobacteria; order Burkholderiales; family Rhodocyclaceae; genus Zoogloea. The sequence goes on from JAFLDU010000017.1 coordinate 31,150, forward strand.
GCGCACCAGGCGGTGATTGATACGGTAAGGCAGCCCCGCGTCCTTCAACAGGGTCTGAACACCGTCGAAGTGCCTGAGGGACTCCTCACCGAGGAAGTCCGCCAACTTGGGCGCGGCCTCGACGATGCCCTGCAGGTCGGGATTCTTGGTGTCCAGGATGCGCAGCGGGTTGGTGTACAGACGCCGCTTGCCGTCCTCATCGAGGCGATCCTGGTGCTGCTCCAGATAGGTGATCAGGGCCGCCCTGTGGGCGGCGCGCTCCTCGCTGCTGCCGAGGGAGTTGATCTCCAGCTTGACGTCCTCGAGGCCCAGGTCATCCCACAGGCGCGCGCACATCAGGATGTGTTCGGCATCGACGTCCGGACCTTCGAAGCCCAGCGCCTCGACCCCCACCTGATGGAACTGCCTGTAGCGCCCTTTCTGGGGACGCTCGTGGCGGAACATCGGGCCGTGGTAGTAAAGGCGGCGCGGCTGGCCGAACAACAGGTTATGCTGGATCGCCGCACGCACGCAGGAAGCAGTGCCTTCGGGACGCAGGGTCAGATGCTCGCCGTTGAGGGCGTCCTCGAAGGAATACATCTCCTTCTCGACGATATCGGTGACTTCACCGATCGCGCGCTTGAACAGCGGAGTCGGCTCGACGATGGGCATGCGAATGGGGCGGTAGCCATAGCTGTGCAGCCAGTTGCGGACGATGTCCTCGAACTGCTCCCAGACTTCTGCATCATCGGGCAGGATGTCGTTCATGCCGCGCACGGCCTGGAGGGTCTTGCTCATGATTCCTTTTATTCTTGTAGTCGGAGCGGCACGGCCTCAGGCCGGCACGCCCTTGCGGGGGTAGGTGCGGGCCACATAACGCTCGATGATGGCCTTGAATTCATTGGCGATGTTGTCGCCACGCAGGGTCAGGGTCTTGACCCCGTCCTCGAACACCGGGGCCGCTGGCGACTCACCAGTACCCGGCAGTGAGATGCCGATATTGGCGTGCTTGCTCTCGCCTGGACCATTGACGATGCAACCCATGACCGCCAGCGTCATGTTCTCGACGCCATCGTACTGGTCACGCCACACCGGCATGTTGTCGCGGACGAAACTCTGCACATCCGAAGCCAGCTCCTGGAACAGGGTGCTGGTGGTGCGGCCACAGCCCGGGCAGGCCGTGACCATCGGCGTGAAGGCACGCAGGCCCATGGTCTGCAGGATCTCCTGGGCCACCACCACCTCCTGGGTGCGGCTGCCGTTGGGTTCCGGGGTCAGGGAGATGCGGATGGTATCGCCGATGCCTTCCTGAAGCAGTACGGACAAAGCCGCCGTCGACGCCACGATACCCTTGGAACCCATGCCGGCCTCGGTCAGGCCGAGGTGCAGTGGGTAATCACACTTGGCGGCCATGTCCCGGTACACCGCGATGAGGTCCTGCACGCTGCTGACCTTGGCAGACAGGATGATCTTGTCGCCGCCCAGTCCATACTCTTCAGCCTTGGCGGCAGACTCGAGGGCGGACGTGACCAGGGCCTCGCGCATCACGGCGCCGGCATCCAGCGGTACAGCGCGCTTCGCATTCTCGTCCATGATGCGGGCCAGCACCGATTGGTCGAGACTGCCCCAGTTGACGCCGATACGCACCGGCTTGTCGTACTTGCAGGCCATCTCGACGATGGACGCGAACTGGGTGTCCCGCTTGGCGCCCTGCCCCACATTGCCCGGGTTGATGCGCAGCTTGTCGAGGGCCTCGGCGCAGGCCGGATTGTCAGCCAGAAGCTTGTGGCCGTTGTAGTGAAAATCACCGACGAGAGGCACGTCGAGGTTCATCTGCAGCAGCTTCTCGCGGATCTTCGGCACTGCCTTGGCCGCCTCATCATTATTGACGGTGATGCGGACCAGCTCGGAGCCCGCCCGGGCGAGCTGGGCCACCTGCATGGTGGTGGAAAAATCGTCGGCGGTGTCGGTGTTGGTCATCGACTGGACCACCACGGGCCCGGCAGAACCGATCAGGACACGACCGACACGAACCAAGCGGGTCTGGCGACGGGGGGCTGCTCGCCCCGAAAGGAGGAGATCCATGGATGTTCCGATTACTCGATCTTGAGACGGGCGACCGTTGCCTTGGCGCTCAACCCGAGGTCCACAGGTGCGCCATTGCGCTCCAGCTTGACCCCGCGAGCGTTGCCGATCACGGCGGAGAAAGGCGGCTTCACATCGACCTGCTCGCGGGTGCCGGCCTTACCCAGGCGGGAAAACACCACCTTGCCGGCGGCATCCTTGACCTCCACCCAGGAATCCTGGGCAAAGTCGAACACCAGCCGGTCGGCCCCGGACCTGGGGGCATCGGCAACGGCAGGC
>JAFLDU010000154.1 GCA_017309145.1 Zoogloea sp.
GCCCTGTTCATTACCGGCAGCAATACGGCCTTTGCCCACCCGATCGCCTTCCGGCGCATCGAGGATGCCCGCAAGGCCAGGCCCGAGATGAAGCTGGTGGTCATCGACCCCCGGCGCACCGACACCGCCGAGGCGGCCGACCTGCATCTGGCCCTGCTGCCGGGCACCGACATCGCCCTGTACAACGCCATGCTCCACGTGATGCTGTGGGAAGGCTGGGTGAACAGGGACTACATCGAGGCGCATACAGAGGGCTTCGATGCGCTCAAGCGGGCCGTGCGGGAATACACCCCTTCGATGGCGGCCACCCTGTGCGGTCTCGACAAGAAGGCCATCGAGCAGGCCGCAGAGATCTTCGCCACCGCGCCTGCCACGATGTCCATGTACTGCCAGGGCCTCAACCAGTACGCCTTCGGCACCCACAACAACGCCGCGCTGATCAACCTGCACCTGGCCACCGGGCAGATCGGCCGGCCTGGCGCCGGCCCCTTCTCGCTGACCGGCCAGCCCAATGCCATGGGCGGCCGTGAGGTGGGTGGCCTGGCCAATCTGCTGTCAGCCCATCGGGACATGGCCAACCCGCAGCACCGCGCTGAGGTTGCAGCCCTCTGGGGGGTGGACGACGTACCCTCCCAACCCGGAAAGAGCGCGGTCGAAATGTTCGATGGACTACGCAGCGGGGAGATCAAGGCGGTGTGGATCGCCTGTACCAACCCGGCCCAGTCCATGCCCGACCAGGCCCTGATCCATGAAGCGCTGGCCCGCGCAGAATTCGTCATCGTGCAGGAAGCCTTCGGTCACACCGAAACCTGCGCCTATGCCGACCTCCTCCTGCCCGCCACCACCTGGGGCGAGAAGGAAGGTACCGTCACCAACTCGGAACGCGCCATCAGCCGCGTCCGGGCCGCCGTGTCCGCGCCGGGTGAAGCCCGCCACGATTGGGCGATCGTGGTGGATTTCGCCCGGCGTCTGGGCATCCGCATGGGCAAGGCAGATCTTGCCGCGCGGATGTTCCCCTACACCACGCCGGAGTCCATCTGGAACGAGCATCGGGAATCCACCCGCGGCCGAGACCTCGACATAACCGGCCTGAGCTACCACCTCCTCGAACAGGCGGGCCCGCAACAGTGGCCCTTCCCGGAAGGCGCCAGCCGGGGCAGCGTGCGCCTTTACGAGGACGGTCGGTTCCCCACGCCCAGCGGCAAGGCCCGCTTCGTCGTCACCGAGCACCGCATCACCGCCGAGTCGCCGGATGCCCGCTACCCGCTCCACCTCAACACCGGACGTCTGCGCGATCAGTGGCATGGGATGAGTCGTACCGGCCTGGTGGCGCGCCTGTACAGCCATGAGCCGGAACCCATGTTGCACATGCACAAGGACGACATGGCCCGCCGTGGGCTGGTCAGCGGCGATCTCATCCAGGTGAAGAGCAAGCGCGGCGGCGTCGTCCTGAAGGTACTCGAATCCACCACCCTGCGGCCCGGTCAGACCTTTGTGCCGATGCACTGGGGCGGCAACACCATGGGCGGCCAGGGCGTCAATGTACTGTTACCCGCCGCCTTCGACCCCTATTCCAAGCAGCCCGAACTCAAGCATGCCGCCGTTCAGGTTGAGAAGTACCAGGCCGGCAAGACCCTGGTGGCGATGCGCCGCTCGGAGCCTGATGCCGCCGGCGGGCTACACCCCAATCCGCTGGAGGTCATGGACCGCCTGCGTCGCTGGCTGCCGCATTTTCCCTACGCCAGTCTGACCCTGGCCGGTCGCAATACTCCGGTGGTGGTGCTTAAGGCGCAGGGCGAGGCGCTGGTACCGGAGCTTCTGGACGCCCTGGACCAGGATCTGGCACTCGATGATGCGAGCCGAGTCATGTCCTATCAGGACACTCGACAGACGGTGTCCAAGCGGGCGCGGGTCGAAGGCGACTCGCTGGCGGCCGTGCGCCTGGCCGGAGAAACCCGGGCGGCTGACTGGCTGGCCGACATGATGGTGCAGGGTCATTCCGCCGAAGCAGTACGCCCCTGGCTGCTTGCCCCCCTCGCCCAGCCCCCCGTCGGGCAGGCTGCGCGCGGCAAGGTCATCTGCAACTGCTTCGACGTGGCGGAGGAGGATATCTTCACCGCCTTCCGCAGCGGAGAAACCCTCGATGCACTGCAGGCCCGCACCCGCTGCGGGACCAACTGCGGCTCCTGCGTGCCTGAGCTGAAACGCCTGGCGCAATCTGGAAAGCACTGACGGATCCAACGGCGCGATCCAAGCGCCGCCCTCCACCAGCAAGGACGGATAGCCGGCCGGCGACGGATGCGCAGGCCGGCTAGCACTTCATCCAGGGCCCATCAGAAAAAACAAGGCCCGCGTGCCCCGAACATGGGGCAAGCGGGTGCCGGGTGTGAAAATTGAGAACGGGCAGAGCAGCCCGCAGGATCAGGCCAACTTGGCGTTGACGAACTCCACCAGCGAACCGACCGAAGCAAACGTTGATCCGTCGATCTCATCATCACCGACGATGAAACCGAAATGCTCCTCGAGCATGTTGATCAACCCGACCACCGCCATCGAATCCAGATCCGGCAAGGCCCCCAGCAGCGGGGTGTCCAGATCAAACCGGGCGGCAGCGCCACCCAGGCTAAGAACCTCATCGAGAAGCGACAGCACTTCCTTCTTCGTATCCAAAAGTACACTCCAGCGTAACTAGATCAGACGTCGGTCATGGACCGTGCCACTTCAGAAGAAAGAGGCATGGGTGATTATATGCGACATTCGCTAACGGACTGGGCGACAAATTTCCTCGTTCACGCCGTACACAGCAAATACCTAGCCCCATATCCCAGGCTGCAACCCTTTTTTGCACAGAGCATCTTCGGAATGGACTACCGGCAAGCCCCACCACCAACAACAATGACACATACCCGAACGGCAAACTTGACTACAATTTCGGCTCTTGCTCGTTCCATCAGGAACGGTGCGTTTGGTCAGTGGATCCTACCCAGATTTCTTGACAGCTCCGCCCTACCTTAAGACCAGCCTTGTCTAACAGCACAATGGACAACAGTTACGCGCTCCATCACCTCATCCTCCACTCTGCGGAAAGACGTCCCGAGGGTATAGCCCTTGGCGACGGCAAGAGCGAGCTTGCCTACGGCGCTCTCGCCGAGCGCTGCCAAGCATTCGCGCATGGCTTGCTAGCCCTTGGCGTTGGCAGAGGCGACCGTATCGGGATCTATCTCGACAAGCGTTTCGAAACCGTGATCGGATCCTTCGGCTGCGCAGCTGCCGGCGCAGCTTTCGTACCTGTCAATCCCGTTCTCAAGGCACATCAGGTCGCCTACATCCTGCAGGACTGCAACGTAAAGGTACTGGTCACCTCGCAGGAGCGTCTATTTCAGATGACCGAGGCGCTGGCCCTTTGCCACGACCTTCGGCACATCGTACTCACAGGCGAGCCGAACGACCTACCGGTGATCGATGGCGTGGCGATTCATCGCTGGAGCGACCTCATGTCCGCGCCACCGAGGCCGGGCCACCACATCACGGATGCGGACATGCTGGCCATCCTGTACACCTCCGGCAGCACCGGCCGTCCAAAGGGAGTGGTGCTGTCCCACCGCAATATGGTGGCCGGCGCCAAGAGCGTCGCCAGCTACCTCAACAACAACGCTGACGACACCTTGCTGGCAGCCCTGCCGCTGTCCTTCGATGCAGGGTTCTCACAGCTCACCACCGGATTCTTCAGTGGCGCCAAGGTTGTCCTGCTGAATTACCTCTTTCCCCAGGACGTTCTCAAAGCCATCAGCCGTGAGCGGGTGACCGGCCTCACCGCCGTGCCCCCGCTGTACATTCAGCTAGCCCAACTGAAGTGGCCTGAGACGGTCACCGAGCACCTCCGCTATTTCGCAAACACCGGCGGCCGAATGCCTCTTGAAACCCTCAAGGCACTCCGCGCCCATCTACCCCGAACCCAGCCCTATCTGATGTATGGTCTGACGGAGGCTTTCCGCGCCACCTACCTGCCACCCGAGGAGGTGGATCGGCGCCCCGACTCGATCGGTAAGGCCATCCCCAATGCCGAGGTGCTGGTACTGCGTGAGGACGGCAGCGAATGCGGCCCGAACGAGCCCGGTGAACTCGTGCAGCGGGGCGCCCACGTCGCAATGGGCTACTGGAACGACCCGATCAAGACCGAGGAGCGCTTCAAGTCCCTTCCCACCAGCGCACCTGCCCGGCACAGCGGGCTGGTAATGCCCGAAATTGCGGTCTTCTCTGGAGATACAGTTCGCCGCGATGAAGAGGGATACCTGTATTTCATCGGCAGGCGTGACGAGATGATGAAAACCTCAGGATATCGGGTCAGCCCCACCGAGGTGGAGGAGATCCTCTATGCAACCCACCTCGTAGGAGAGTGCGCCGCTTTCGGCATACCCCATCCGACACTCGGACAAGCCATCTGCGTGATCGCCAGCGGAATGGAAGGATCTGTTCCGGACACCCAGGCCCTGCTCGCCGAGTGCAAGCAGCGTATGCCAGCCTATATGGTCCCCGCAGTCATTGAAGTGCGGGAAGGCCCCCTCCCCCGCAACCCCAACGGCAAGATAGACCGCAAGGCCCTCTCCACCGAATTTGAGAATCGCAACAAGGCACAAGCATGACCCAGACCCCAAGGGAAAAGCCCATCCACGTCCCGATGGACCAATTCCGGAGCGAGGCCGGAGAATTGCTGGTCGGTGGCATTCCGCTCGAACGCCTGGCCACGCGAATCGGGCAGACACCCTTCTATGCATATGACCGCAGCCTGTTGACCCAACGCGCCAACGCGCTGCGTGCTGCCTTGCCTGACGGAATCAAGCTCCACTACGCCATGAAGGCCAATCCGATGCCCGCGGTTGTACAGCACATGGCCAAGCTGGTGGACGGCATCGACGTTGCCTCGGCCCGGGAACTGCAGGTTGCCCTCGACAGCGGAGCGGATCCCCGGGAAATCAGTTTCGCGGGGCCCGGCAAGCGACACGATGAGCTCCGCCAGGCCGTGGCAGCGGGCATCCTGATCAACATCGAGTCCTTCCGCGAGGTTGCGGAACTTGGAGCCATTCGCCAGGCCACTGGCTGGCCCGTCCGCGTTGCCGTCCGCGTGAACCCGGATTTCGAGCTGAAGAGTTCCGGCATGAAGATGGGGGGAGGCCCCAAGCAGTTTGGCGTGGATGCCGAACAGGTCCCCGACCTTCTCGCCGAGATAGGAAAACAGGGACTCGCCTTTGAAGGCTTCCACCTCTTCGCCGGGTCGCAGAATCTCCGGCCCGAGGCCATCGTCGAAGCCCAGCGCAAAAGCTTTGAACTGGCCCTGAAGCTGGCCGAACACGCCCCCTCCCCCGTCCGTTTCCTCAATCTGGGCGGAGGCTTCGGCATCCCCTACTTTCCTGGGGAGCAGCGACTGGACATTACGAGCATCGCTGACAATCTCGCCGCCATCCAGCGCGAAGCTGCTGCAAAGATGCCTGATGCGGAGATTGTCATCGAACTCGGGCGTTATCTGGTCGGTGAAGCCGGAATCTATGTATGCAAGGTGGTCGACCGTAAGGTCTCCCGGGGACACACTTACCTGGTCACGGACGGTGGGCTGCACCATCACCTTTCCGCCTCCGGCAACTTTGGCCAGGTCATCCGAAAGAACTACCCGGTATGCATCGGAAACCGCATGGGGCAACCCGCTGACGATGCGGTGTCAGTGGTTGGCCCTTTGTGCACCCCCCTCGACCTCCTCGCCGACCGCATGGAGCTTCCCCACGCCCAACCCGGTGACTACGTGGTTGTGTACCAATCCGGCGCCTATGGCGCGACCGCCAGCCCCCGGGGGTTTCTGAGCCATCCCGACCTCGTCGAAGTCCTGGTCTGAGGCCGCTTACCAAAACGCAGCCCGCCAGACGTAAAACGGCCCGACCTCTTCACGAAGTCGGGCCGTTTTTCATCTACTTTCCAGCTAGCCACATTAAGCGGCGTGCCAATCAGGCCTAAAGGAAACAGTCGTCCGGCAGGATCTCCACCTGCAGATCGTTGTCCTTCGCAAAGTTCTTCAGAAAGTTGTACGCAAGAGGCTCGATGTCATGAATGCGCGCATCCACCAGCACCGTCTTGTCACCGCGCAGATTGCACGCAGGCCGGACGTAAGGTGAATACGTCATGCGGTGGTCAGCGCCAAACGCCGACATGATCCCGCACAGACGATCTGCCCAGTCGCTGGGGCGGAACGTTCTCCCGTCGCTGGTGCGACCCACAATCACGAAGTTATCGACCTTAGGAATCATGCCAAATCTACAAGATTAATCACTACGACAAAAGGCAACATCCGACTCAAGCCGACCCAGCGCGGGCCTCAATGCAGCCCGCCTCTAACATCAAACGGAAACCGACTCCTTCCAGAGGTAGCGCCTGACAAAGCCCGGAAAGCCTGCAACGGCGAACAGACAAGCCGCCACGACATAGAACTCCCAGCCCTGCTCGTAGGCTGTGCCGTAGCTTCCCACTTCGAGGCCCCGGAACACCGCAAGGGCCAAAGCGAAAAGGATCACTACCTCAAGGACGACCACACCGCCAGGCTTGCCAACCCTCCTGGGGAACACCCCCAGAAAGCGACGCGCTGCGAAGAATGGCAGATTGGCCAGAACGCACAGAAGCACAATCACTCCAAAGGTTCCGGCCATCACCACGTCCCCCTGCTTCTCAGCGCCTTACAGCGAACCGAGCAGGGAATACGCACACAGCGACATCAGCGTCTGCGGCATCAGGCCCAGCACCGCAATGGCAACACCGTTCATCGACAGCAGTACGCGCATGTCGGCAGAGGCGACCAGCGGGGTGGAATCAACCGGCTCGTCGAAGAACATCACCTTGACGACGCGCAGATAGTAGAAGGCACCGATCAGCGACATCACCACCGCCAGGATCGCAATCCAGATGTAGCCTGCCGCGACAACGGCCTGCAGCACCGAGAACTTGGCGAAGAAGCCGATGAAGAACGGGATGCCCGCCATCGAGAACATCACCATCGCCATCACACCAGCGAACCACGAGCTGCGCTTGTTGAGCCCCTTGAAGTCTTCCAGGGTCTCGGCTTCGAAGCCGGCGCGGGACAGCAGCAGGATGACGCCGAAGGACGCCAGACTCATCAGCACGTAGGAGACGATGTAGAACATCGACGAGCTATAGGCATTGAGCGCGAAGTGACGATCGCCCCCCACCACACCGGACATCAGGCCCAGCAGCATGAAGCCCATGTGCGAGATACCGGAATAACCCAGCATGCGCTTGATGTTGCTCTGGGCAATGGCGGCCAGGTTACCCAGGACGATGGACAGCACGGCCAGGAACATCAGCATCGACTGCCACTGGTCTGCCAGCTCGAACAGCCCATTGACGAGCAGACGCATGGACATGGCGAAAGCGGCAAGCTTCGGAGCCGAGGCGATGAACAGGGTCACCGCAGCCGGCGCACCGTGATAGACGTCCGGAATCCACATGTGGAAGGGCACCACACCCAGCTTGAACGCCAATCCTGCGACAACGAAGACAAGACCGAACATCAGGATGGTGCGATTGGCTGCCTGATGGTAGATGGCTTGAGCCACGCCGGAGATCTCGAGGGTACCGGTCGCCCCGTAGATCATGGAGATACCGTACAGCAGCAGACCGGAAGCCAGGGCGCCCAGCACGAAGTACTTCATGGCTGCTTCGGTTGCCCGAGCACTGTCGCGCTGCAGTGCAACCATTGCATACAGGGACAGGGACAACAGCTCCAGACCGAGGTAGATGGTCAGGAAGTGGTTCGCGGAGATCATGACCATCATGCCCAGGGTGGCATAGATGGCGAGCATGTAGTACTCGGTGGATTCGATCTTGCGGTCCTGCAAGTAGCCCCGCGAATACACCAGCACGATGGCCACCGAGAAATACACCATCAGCTTCAGGAAATCGCCCATCAGGTCATCGACGTACATGTTGCTGAACGTGAAATTGACCTGTCCGTCCATCGTCATGATGGTCACGGCAGCAGCCCCCACCAGCGTGAACTGGGTGAGGTAATAGACGATGTTCCGGGAGTCCCTGACGAAGGTACCGATCAGAAGAATCGCGAAAGACATGGCTGCGACGAATAGTTCAGCCGCCGCCGGGTAAAAATCAGGGATAACAAAGTTCATCTTCAGCCCACAATCCGAAGGGTTTTTCTCATTGACTCGGTGTCAGAGCTTGCTCGCTGCAACGTGCTTGAGCAGATCATTGACAGACGCGTGCATGACTTCCGTGACCGGGAAGGGATAGATACCCATCACCAGAACGCAGATGGCAAGGATCGCGAGGAACACAAACTCCCGGTTGTTGATGTCGGTCAGTTCGGAAACATGGTGATTCGTGATGGCACCGAACACGACGCGCTTGTACATCCACAGGGTGTAAGCCGCGCCGACGATCAGGGTTGTAGCCGCAGCAAAACCCACCCAGAAGTTGAACTGAACCGCGCCCAGGGCAACCATGAACTCACCCACGAAGCCAGAAGTGGCGGGAAGACCGGAGTTCGCCATGCTGAAGAGCATGAACAGGGCTGCAAACTTGGGCATCACGTTCACCACACCACCGTAGTCGGCGATCTGCCGCGAATGCATGCGGTCGTACAGCACACCGATACACGCGAACATGGCACCCGACACGAAGCCGTGGGAGATCATCTGGACCAGCGCGCCCTCCATGCCCAGCGGGTTGAAGATGAAGAAACCCAGAGTCACGAAACCCATGTGGGAGATCGACGAGTAGGCCACCAGTTTCTTCATGTCGGTCTGCACCAGGGCCACGAAACCGATGTAGATGACCGCAATCAGCGACAGGGTGATGATCATCGGCGCGAAAGCTTGGCTGGCGTCAGGGGTGATCGGCAGGGAGAAACGCAGGAAACCGTAAGCACCCAGCTTCAGGCCGATGGCCGCCAGCACGATGGAACCGCCGGTAGGCGCTTCAACGTGGGCATCCGGCAACCAGGTATGCACCGGGAACATCGGGATCTTGACTGCGAACGACGCCAGGAAGGCCCAGAAGATCAGGGTCTGCGCATCCATGCCGAGCTTGAGCTGGTGCCAGTCGAGGATGTTGAAGCTGCCACCGGACTCCATGAACAGGTAGAGCAGCGCGATCAGCATCAGCAGAGAGCCCGCCAGGGTGTAGAGGAAGAACTTGATCGCCGCGTAGACCCGGTTCGGACCGCCCCAGACACCGATGATGATGAACAGCGGGATCAGCGAGGCTTCGAAGAAGACGTAGAACAACACGCCATCAAGCGCAGAAAAGATACCGTTGATCAGACCGGACATGATCAGGAAGCCGGCCATGTACTGCGCCACCTTGACCTGGATCACCTCCCAGCCTGCAATCACCACGATCAGGGTGATGAAGCTGTTGAGGAGCACGAAGAGCACCGAGATGCCATCGACGCCGAGAGCGTAGTAGATGTTGAAGCGCGGAATCCAGGCATAGGACTCGACGAACTGCATCGCGCTCGTGGTGACATCGAAGCCGGTGTAGAGCGGAATGCTGACAGCAAGACCCGCCAGCGCGAAGAACAGCGCCACGAATCTTGCGGCCGACGCATTGCGGTCGGAACCTGTGGCGAGTGCCAGTAGGCCACCAACGATCGGAACCCAAATCGCAAGGCTGAGGAATGGAATACCCGTCATCTCTACTTTCCGTTCTATGCACCGCGAGCGGCGCTCAAGTCCTAAATCTCTATAACCCTTGATCGATGGGTCGGGCTTATCCGCGGTTGAACCAGAAGGTCAGCAGAATGAAGACGCCGATGATCATCGAAAACGCATACTGGTAGATGTGCCCGCTCTGGAACAGCTTGGAGAGCTGGGCAATGAAACCGACAAACTTCGCCGAGCCATTCACCACCATGCCGTCGATCAGGGCCTGATCACCGACCTTCCACAGACCACGACCCAACAGACGGGCACCGCCGGCAAAGACCAGCTCGTTGAAGCGGTCGAAGTAGTACTTGTTCTCCAGCAGGGTGTGGAGGGGCTTGAAGGTCCGCATGATGGCCGCCGGAATGGCCGGAGCAACCATGTAGAAGACATAGGCCAGCACGACACCCGCCATCGCCAGCGCGAAGGGCAGCGAGGTCAGGCCATGGATCGCCATGGCGGCTGCGCCGTGGAACTCCTCACCCAGCTCGTGCATCACGCCATGGGCTTCGCTCATGTGGATCACCTTGTCGAAGAAGCCGCCAAACAACATCGGCTCGACGGTGAGATAACCCACGATCACCGAGGGAATCGCCAGCAGGGCCAACGGCACGGTGACAACCCACGGGGACTCATGCGGCTTCTGACCCGGCGCCAGGCCGTGGTGATGCTCATCGGCGTGGTCATCGTGGTGATCGTCATGACCGTCGGCGTGTGCATCCGCATGGGCATGGCCACCGTCGTGGGCATGATGGTCGTCGTGCGCCTTGCCGAAACGCTCCTCACCGTGGAAGACCAGGAAGTACATCCGGAAGGAATAGAAGGCAGTCACGAATACACCGACGATCACGCAGAAATAGGCGTAGCCGGAACCCGGGAGGTGCGACAGCTTCACCGCCTCGATGATCATGTCCTTGGAGTAGAAGCCGGACAGGAAGGGGAACCCGATCAGGGCCAGCGAACCCAGCAGCGAGGTGAACCAGGTGACCGGCATGTACTTCCACAGACCACCCATGTTGCGCATGTCCTGATCATGGTGCATGCCAATGATCACGGAACCAGCGCCGAGGAACAGCAGCGCCTTGAAGAAGGCGTGGGTCATCAGATGGAACACGGCGGCCGAGTAAGCGGACACACCCAGTGCCACGGTCATGTAACCGAGCTGGGACAGGGTCGAGTAGGCCACGACGCGCTTGATGTCGTTCTGGACGATGCCCAGGAAACCCATGAACAGGGCCGTGGTCGCACCGATCACCAGCACGAAAGAGAGCGCAGCTTCAGACAGCTCGAACAGCGGGGACATCCGGGCGACCATGAAGATGCCGGCGGTCACCATCGTCGCCGCGTGGATCAGCGCGGAAATCGGAGTCGGACCTTCCATGGAGTCAGGCAGCCATACATGCAGCGGCACCTGCGCCGACTTACCCATCGCACCGATGAACAGCCCGATACAGATCGCGGTGATCAGCGGCCAGCCGGTGGCGGGCACCGTCATGGATACCAGGGAGTCCGCCTTGGCGAACACTTCCGCGTAGTTCAGGCTGCCTGCATAGGCGGCCACCAGACCGATGCCGAGCAGGAAGCCGAAGTCACCCACCCGGTTGACCAGGAAGGCCTTCATGTTGGCGAAGATGGCCGTCGGACGGGTGTACCAGAAGCCGATCAGCAGGTAAGACACCAGACCCACCGCCTCCCAGCCGAAGAACAGCTGCAGGAAGTTGTTCGACATCACCAGCATCAGCATGGAGAAGGTGAACAGGGAGATGTAGCTGAAAAAGCGCTGGTAGCCCGGATCCTCGGACATGTAGCCAATGGTGTAGATATGCACCATCAGGGACACGAAGGTCACGACCAGCATCATCATGACCGTCAGGGTGTCGATCAGGAAGCCGACTTCGAAAGTCAGCCCGCCGCTGGTCGCCCAAGTATAGAGGGTGCCATTGAAGACGTTGCCCGCATGCACGTCCTGAAAGACGAACAGGGAAGCCACGAAAGAAACGGCAACACCCAGAATGGTGACCGTATGGGCACCCGCACGTCCGACCACCTTACCGAACAGACCGGCAACGATAGCGCCGAACAAGGGTGCCAGGGGTACCAACAGATAGAGCTTCTGCATCCCAGTCATCGAACGCTTCCTTATCCCTTGAGACTATCCAGGTCATCAACGTGAATCGTCCGCAGATTACGGAACAATGCAACGAGAATGGCCAGACCGATGGCGGCTTCGGCCGCTGCGACGGTCAAAATGAAGAAAACAAAGATTTGACCCGCAGCGTCCCCGAGATAGTGGGAGAACGCAATGAAGTTCATATTGACGGCGAGCAGGATCAGCTCGATGGCCATCAGCAGAACGATCAAATTCTTGCGATTAAGGAAGATCCCGACGATACCGATGGAAAACAGTATCGCCCCGAGAATCAGATAATGAGACAACGAAAGCATTAATACCCCCCCTGACGATCGTCAGCAGAATTTTTCAGTCTTTTTCTGCACGCATCGAAACGATGCGCACGCGATCGTCACGCTTGACTGCAATCTGAGCAGCAGGATCGATCACCTTCACATTGGCGCGCTTGCGCAGCGTCAGTGCGATTGCGGCAATCATCGCAACCAGCAGAACGATGGATGCAAGTTCGAACGGATACACGTACTCGGTGTAAAGCAGACGCCCCAGTTCCTTGGTGTTGCTGTATCCCTCGCCGGGATCAGCCGGCGCCGGCATGCCTTCGAGACCGAAGTACTTGCCACCGAGGACGATCGCCATCTCGACGACCATCAGCAGACCGATCACCGCGCCGACCGGCAGGTAGCTCCAGAACCCTTCACGGATACGATCAAGGTTGATGTCCAGCATCATCACGACGAACAGGAACAACACCATCACCGCGCCCACGTAGACCATCACCAGCGCGATGGCCAGGAACTCCGCGCGCAGCAACATCCAGATGC
>JAFLDU010000155.1 GCA_017309145.1 Zoogloea sp.
GAGCGCTCGGGTACATTGGCTACTGCTGGCTGTCCATGGCTCGCACTGGACTTGCTCGGAGCGCGCGTTGACCAAGCGTGGTTTTCAGTCCATAATTATGTCCATCTCGGTTCGCCGAGTGCGGAAAGCTCGTTATCAATCAACGAGTTGGGAACACGATGATGTTCCCATCGCCCGCTCCACATCGGATTCATGCAGATCGTTGATCTGCAAGCAAAAAGGCCAACCTTAGCGGGTTGGCCTTTTTGTTGTCTGGTCGGAGGGAGGTCAGGTCAGAACAAGCAGGGGCAAGCAAGGTGTTAATCAAACCCCTGACCAACCTGAACCTCAAGTGGCAGCAAACTGCAGAATCGATTCTTCGTCGTTTGCAGCCACGACGGTGACCCCAGTCGCCTGCAAATCTTCGCGGATCTCCTCAAACGCCTGATACGGTTTTGTATCCCGAGCCGGGGCTTTTACCGGAAACAAAACTGCCTCTGGCAAGGCATCCCGCTTACGGAGACGCCTGACCTTATCCACCCATTGACCGCCATGGGTCAGCAGCTTGGTGGAGTCATCCTGGGCCAGGTACAAAGGCTTGATGATGCGGTCGGCTCGGCCATCATGGCGATGGACGAACGGAAAGTTGACCGTGAACTCCTGATTCCCCACCTTGTCAGCCCGATACGCAGCACCGAGTTGCCGGCCGACCAACAGCTTGCGGACCATGGTCTCGAGGAGGCGCTCCTGATACTCCCTGGTCACGAAATTGCGTTCGATGTAGTGATCGAAAAGTGCATCGAGCTTGGCCTGCGGATCATCGGCCAAGGCAATTCGCTGATCGTCGAACTGAAGCATCGCCTCCCGCGGGCGGACAAACTCGGCAAAGAGCTGGCCGGCCAGGGGCCGATCAAGGGTGGCGTGGCCATCACCTAGAGCCAGACGACGCAGATCTGCCGCGAACCTTTCGATTTCCTGCTTGAACAGCCCCCTCCCACGCAGATAGATCCCACGATCGAGCTGATGGCAATGTTCAGGTCCGCGAGCACCGCGTCCATTCTCTCAAGGTACTTCGCCTTTTCGACAAGGTCGGTGAACACCCTGTTCCAGCAGTACCCAAAGACGTGAGACTCCAGGAAATGCACCGGGTTGAAGCTCGGATCGAAAGCCTGGTTGTGGTCGATGACAGCTAGCTGTTCGGTCTGGACATCCCACAGCAGGTTCGGGTTGCCACCAAGAGCCGTCAGGTGACGATCCTCGTTATGTAGCCACCAATCAAACACCAGCACATCCGTTGACTGCTCCGCGCCCACCAAAGCCCGCGTCGTCACGCT
The DNA here is from genome assembly GCA_017309145.1 of Zoogloea sp. GTDB lineage: Bacteria > Pseudomonadota > Gammaproteobacteria > Burkholderiales > Rhodocyclaceae > Zoogloea. The sequence continues at coordinate 1,314 of JAFLDU010000155.1, forward strand.
GAGTTCCTGCACATGGGGAAGCTCCCGGGACGCGAACACAATGCCCGCCCCGAGCTGGCTGAGGTCCAGCCCCTGGCCGGGAGCAATCAGCTCCGCCGGCCAGCGCCCTGCCCTTTGACGTAATAAGCATGACCATCATCTCCCCGGCAGATGAAGGGCCTGGTGACGCCCTGCCTGGCGCGGCCCATGACCTCCTCGATGACGACGCTTGGTTTGTGTTTGTTCACGGCTCAGGCGGCCTCCAGCGCCGCATCGATGAGGGCAATCAGCTGATTGGGCATGGCCGCTCGTTTAGGTTGCGAGGCATAGAGGGAATGATAAGGGAAACAGTTGGACGCCCGCAGATCCAGAAATTCGCCGGAGCCCTTCAAGGACAACGCGCAAACAAAGGAGTCTGCATTACCACGTCGGGGTTCTCGCGAGAGGCGCACGAGTACGCAGGAATCACTCCCTCGAAGATCACACAACACCTCCCGCCCCTCACCCAGTCAGGACACCCCATTCCGCGGGCGGCTCTGCGCCTTCCCCCGGACTGGCCACCCCTGTCGCCGCGCAAGCCGTGAGTCTCTCGAAGCGACTCGCGAGGCGCTCGGGGAGTGGGTGGGCCTATCGGTGGGATAGGGGAGGCCTGTCTCTTTGATGCTCGCGACAGGCTCGCGGACAGGGCCTGCCATGCTTGCAGTGCCAAACGAGCCACTACCGGACAGGCCGGGCCGGTATCAGGTGCGCAGGCCCGGGGAGCGGGCCTGCGCGGTGGAGCCTGTGCTCAGGCGGCCGGCGTGCCGGGCTTGCGCGGCTTGCGGGAGAGGCGGGTCTGCATGGCATGCTTGAGGGTGTCCAGGGCGGTCCCTTTGCCGCCCACCTTGGCCAGGGCATAGCCGTCGAAGGCTGCGCTCATGATGTCACTGCCGAGGGCCAGCTCGGTGTCGTCCGCCCGATCGGTGAGGGTCCGCAGGCGCTGCAGGCGAGCACGCAGGGCATCGAGGGCGGCAATGTCGCGCTGGAGCCCGGCGAGATCGAAATTGGAGGGCACGATGCCGGGGTTCTGGCGCAGCACCAGTTCGGTCTGACGGCAGAAGGCTTCTGACTTGTCGCCCATCTTGATGGCTTTGTGGCGCTCTTCGGCCGAGAGCACGACGAGACCGTCGAGCCTGGCCTCGAGCACATCGAGGGCGCTGTCGATGGCTTCAAGGTCGGCCGGGCGGAATTCGATAGAGACGAGGTTCTGAGTCATGGGGAGGGCTCCTGAGCGTGGGCGAAAATCAGGCCAATGACATTAAATTTCCCGAATGTCATTTCCCGAGAGAGGCAAGCTTATAGCACCAAAATGGGCACTCCATCAATCCGCAGGGCGGGCACGCTGCCCGCCTCACCTCGCCTTCCAGCCGGCTTTCCGGGACAATCCGGCCCTTCCCTGGCCACCCCCACCGCCCCCCCATGCAAGCCCTCCTCGACGCCATCTCCGCCGCCCCGCTGTCCGCCGATGCCCGGCGCATCTTCCACGGCCGCGGTGGGCTGTACCCGGGCTGCGAGCAGTGGACGCTGGACTTCTTTCCGCCGGTCTGGGTGCTGACCAGCTTCGTGCCGGCCAGCGATGCCGAGCTGGCTGCCGTCCACGCGGCCCTGGCCGCACGCTGGGAGCTCTTGTGCCCCGATCAGCCGCTGAACTGGGTCTATCAGTACCGCTTCGAGGCGCGGGCGGACACGCGGCTGATGGCGGGCAGCGTTCCCGAGCCCCATGGGGTGACGGAGAACGGGGCCCAGTTCCGGGTGCATCTGCTCAAGGGCCTGAACCATGGTTTCTTCGTGGACATGGCGGAAGGGCGGCGCTGGGTGCGGGAGCATGTGGCGGCCCGCCCCGGGCTTAAGGTGCTCAACCTGTTCGCCTACACCTGTTCGTTCTCGGTGGTGGCCTTGCAGGCCGGCGCCCGGCAGGTGATCAACGTGGACATGAGCGACGGCGCGCTGGCAATCGGCAAGCGCAATCACCTGCTCAATGGCCTCACTGCGGGCGCCAGCTTCCTGCCCCACGACATCTTCAGCTCCTGGGGCAAGATCACCCGCAACGGCCCCTACGGGCTGGTCATCCTCGATCCGCCCAGCTACCAGAAGGGCAGCTTCGTCGCCGACAAGGATTACGCCCGCCTGATGCGCCGCCTGCCCGACCTGCTGGCGCCGGGCGGGCATGCGCTGCTGTGCCTGAACTCCCCGAAGCTGGGCGTCGCCTTTCTGCAGGAACAGATGCAGACCATCGCGCCCGAGCTGGAATTCGTGCAGCGCATCGCCAACCCGCCGGTGTTTGCGGACGTGTCGGGCGAGCGCGCCCTGAAGGTGCTGGTCTACCGGGCGCCGGCCTGAGCCCTCGACAACCTGCCCCGGTCATCCGCGCATACAGCGCGCTGATGCGGGGTTCTGGAGGGCGACGTCGCACCCGCGCGCAAAAAGCCGCAAAGCATATGCAGCAGGCACAAATAAAAACTGTGTAATCGTGTATCGTAGTGATCAGCCAACAGCCTTGGCCCCACCTCTCACCGCGAGTGAGTTGGGATTGCACCGAGCACTGCGCCCTACATGCTTCCACCGGTCCAGCCAACCGCCTCCGACGTATCGTCCGCCAGCCCGCTCCACTCTGGAGGGCCAGACCACCTCTTTTCTTCGCGGGACTACGCCGCCCTTGAGCTGATCAGCCAGCCGGTCTGGATCTTCGACCTGGACCACCGGCATGTCCTGTGGGCCAACACCCCGGCCCTGCAGATCTGGAAAGCCCCCTCCCTCGAGGAATTGCAGGCGCGCGACCTGGGCTGCGACATGTCATCCACTGTGGCGCGCCGGCTGGCCCAATACCAGCGGGACTTCGTGGCCCATGATGCGGTCTTCGCCGAGCAATGGACGCTCTACCCGGCCGGCGAGGCGGTATCCCTGAACGTACGTTTCAGCGGTCACCGGCTGGCCGACGGGCGCATGGCCATGCTGTGCGAAGGCCGCCCGGCGCACGCCCACACACCAGACTCGGTGCGGGCCGTGGAGGCCCTCCTCCACACCACCCTGATGATTTCCCTGTATGACCTGGAGGGACGCCCGCTCTATCGCAACCCGGCGGCCCGGGACTCCACCTGCCGGCCCGATGAATGCCTGCCCGAACGACTGGTGGAGGCGGAGGATATGGCATTGCTGCACGAGACCCTGAGCAACGGCGGAGGCACCTCGCTCACCCTGCGCGTGCATACGCCCCAGGGCGTGCGCTGGCATGAGGTCACCGCCCGGCGCTGCCGCGACGCGGTGTCCGGCCAGGACGCGGTGCTGGTCAGCGAGGCCGACGTCACGGCCATCAAGGACACCGAAGCCCGGGCCCAACACCTGGCCCTGCATGATCCGCTCACCGGGCTGCCCAACCGCACCCAGGTGATGGCACGCTTTGCCGATGCGCTGCGCGAACTGGGCGCGGCAGGGGCCGAGGCCGCCGTGGTGTTCATCGACCTGGACAACTTCAAGGACATCAACGACACCCTGGGCCACGCCGCCGGCGACGAGCTCCTCGTCCGCGTGGCCAGGCGCCTGCGGGATGCCACCCGGACTGAAGACTTGGTGGCCCGCCTGGGCGGCGACGAGTTCATGATCCTGCTCCGCGCCTCCAACATCCGCGGCGATGTGGACCACGCCTACCGGCGCATCGCCACCTCGCTCACCGCGCCCCTCGACGTGCGCGGCATCGAGGTGCGCATCACCCCGAGCATCGGGATCAGCCTGTATCCCGAGCACGCCGGCGACATCGAGACCCTGCTCCGCCATGCCGACCTGGCGATGTACGGCGCCAAGGCGGAAGGCCGTAACCGCATGGTGCTGTACACCGAATCGATGGGCATGGCGCTGCGTGCCCGCACCTCGCTGGAGGCCGAGCTGCGGCTGGCCCTGGAGCGGGGCGAGTTCGAGGTGCACTACCAGCCCCGCATGGCGGTGCGCAAGCGCAGCATCCTTGGGGCCGAGGCCCTGGTCCGCTGGCGCCACCCCGTGCATGGCCTGGTGGGGCCCGACGTGTTCATCCCGATGAGCGAGCGCCTGGGCCTGATCGGGCGCCTCGGCATGTTCGTCTTCGAGACCGCCGTACGCCAGCAGACCGAGTGGGCGGCCCGCGGCCACGACCTGCAGATCTCGGTGAACCTGTCGCCCCTGCAGCTCGCCGACCCACATCTGGTGACCCGCATGGCGGCGGTGCTGGCTCGCTTCGGTTGTCCCCCTTCGCGCATCGAGCTGGAGGTCACCGAATCGATGCTGCTCGGCCATGAAGAACGCCCCATCGCCGTGCTCCAGGCCATCCAGGCCTTGGGCATGTCGATCGCCCTGGACGACTTTGGCACCGGCTACTCGAACCTGGCCTACCTGCAGCGCTATCCCCTGCACACCCTGAAGATCGACAAGACCTTCATCCAGGCCCCCGACGCCGACCGCCCGCTGGCCGAGATGATCGTCTCCCTATGCCGTCTGCTGAAGCTCAATGTCGTCGCCGAAGGCGTCGAAACCAGCGAACAGCTCGACTGGGTGGCCGGGCGCGAGATAGCCGAATATCAGGGCTACCACTTCTCCCCGCCCCTGCCCGTGCCGCGCTTCGAGGCCTTGCTCGAAGAAGCCGCCGTCTGAGCCCCTGCACCTGGCCCGGCCCCGCCGGATGCACCTGTCTCAGGATGCGGATTGACAGCGCCACCGCCGCATGACGAAATGTCACCCGCGTCACCGACCTCACCCCCGCCCTGCCAACCGCCACCCCTGGGAGCCTCATGATGTCGCTGAAATACCTCGGAATCACCGGAAGCCTGCGTCAGAAATCCACCAACAAGGGTCTGCTGCGCAGCGCGGCGGCCAGCCTGCCGGACGGCGTCACGATGGAGATCGCCGACCTGTCCGACATCCCCTTCTACAACGCCGACCTCACCGAGAAGCCCGCTTCCGTGCAGCGCGTGCTGGCCCAGATCGGCGCAGCCGATGCACTGGTGCTGGCCGGGCCGGAATACAACTACTCCCTGGCGCCGGCCCTCAAGAACATCCTCGACTGGGCCTCCCGCGAAAAGGACAACCTGCTTCTGGCCGGCAAGCCGATCGCCATCATGGGCGCCGGCGGCGGTATGGGCACCTCGCGGGCGCAATACCACCTGCGCCAGGTCTGCGTGTTTCTCGACCTGCACCCGCTGAACAAGCCGGAAGTCTTCGCCAACGCCTTCTCTGGCGCGTTTGACGCCGACGGCAACCTGACCGACGAACGCCTGCTCAAGCTGATCGCCGAGCAGATGCAGGCCCTCGCCGCCTGGACCCACCGACTGAAGGGCTGAGCGGCCCGCACCCACATGTTCGAGCTGCGCACCCTCGCCCTCTTTGCCATCACCGCGGTGGCCGAGATCCTCGGCTGCTACCTGCCCTGGCTGTGGCTCAAGGAGGGGCGCAGCCCCTGGCTGGTGGTGCCGGCAGCGTTCAGCCTGGCGGCCTTTGCCTGGCTGCTGACCCTCCACCCCACGGCAGCCGGCCGCACCTATGCAGCCTACGGCGGGGTCTATATCGGCGTCGCCCTGATCTGGTTATGGGCGGTGGACGGCCTGCGCCCCACCGTCTGGGACCTCACCGGCGGTGCCGTGGCCCTGGCCGGCATGGCCATCATCATGTTTGCCCCGCGGGGCTGAACGCCTCCGCCCACCCTCGACCGGAGTTCCCATGTCCGCGCTGTTTTCCCCCTATCGCCTGGGCGACCTGACCCTGGCCAACCGCATCGTCATCGCGCCCATGTGCCAGTACTCGGCCGAAGACGGCAACGCCACCGACTGGCATCGCATCCACCTGGGCAACCTGGCCCTGTCGGGCGCGGCCCTGCTGATCATCGAAGCCACCGCCGTCACCCCGGAAGGCCGCATCTCGCCGGCCGACCTGGGCCTGTGGTCCGACGCCAACGCGGCAGCCCTGGGCAGCACCCTCGACGCTCTGCGCCGCTACTCGTCGATGCCGGTGGCGGTGCAGCTCGCCCACGCCGGCCGCAAGGCCTCCAGCCACCTGCCCTGGGAAGGCGGCCAATTGATCCCCCTGGAAGCCGGCGGCTGGAACACGCTGGCCCCCTCGGCCCTGTCCCACGGTGACGGAGAGCGTGCCCCGCTGGCCCTCGACGAAGCCGGGCTGCGACGCATCCGCGAGGCCTTCGTCGCCGCGGCCCGCCGCGCCGCCACCATCGGGCTGGATGCGGTGGAGCTGCATGCGGCCCACGGCTACCTGCTGCACCAATTCCTCTCGCCGCTCTCCAACATCCGCAGCGACGCCTACGGCGGCACGCTGGAGAACCGCCTGCGCTTTCCACTGGAAGTCTTCGATGCGGTCCGGGCGGTCTTTCCGGCGGGCAAACCGGTGGGCATGCGCATCTCGGCCACCGACTGGGTGGAAGGGGGCTGGGATCTGACACAGAGCATCGCCCTGGCCGAGGCACTCAAGGCGCGGGGGTGCGACTTCATCCATGTATCGTCGGGCGGTCTGTCGCCCCGCCAGCAGATCACCCTGGCACCGGGCTACCAGCTGCCCTTTGCCGAACGCATCCGCGCCGCAACCGGCCTGCCGACCGTGGCCGTCGGCCTGATCACGGAAGCCGACCAGGCCGAAGCCGTGGTCGCCAGCGGTCAGGCCGATCTGGTGGGCATCGCCCGGGCCATGCTGTATGACCCGCGCTGGCCCTGGCATGCCGCCGCCAGGCTGGGCGCCAAGGTGCAGGCAGCCCCCCAGTACTGGCGCTGCCAGCCGCGCGGGCTGCCAGACCTCTTCGCCGACGCCAAGGTCGGCCAGCGCTAGGCGTCCCGCCCTGCGCCGCCAGCCCCACCGGGGCCGGCGACGTGCCGGCGCACCACCTCGACCAGGCGCTCCGGGTCGATGGGCTTGGCCAGGTGGTCCACCATGCCGGCGGCAAAGCAGCGCTCGCGCTCCTCGTCGAGGGCGTGGGCGGTCTGGCCGATCACCGGCAGGTCGGGTGCCAGGGCGTGGATCGCCCGGGTGGCATCGAAGCCGTCCATCACCGGCATCTGCACATCCATGAGGACCACGGCGAAGGCCGCCGCCCCCTGCTGACGCACGGCATCGACCGCCTCCTGCCCGTTCCCGGCGAGGGTCACCCGGGCGCCCTCCTCGCCCAGCATCTCCTCCAGCACCATGCTGTTGACTTCGTTATCCTCCGCCACCAGCACCGACAGGCCGGCCAGGCGGCGACCGCCCGGCTCATCCCCTGCCTGGAAGGGCAGGGCCCTATCCGGGGCGACCGGCAGCCGTGACGGTACACAGGGCAGGCGGACCTCGAAGCAGCTGCCCTCGCCGAGCTGGCTGCGCACTGCCATTTCGCCGCCCATCAGTTCAACGATGCGGCGGGTGATGGTGAGGCCGAGGCCGGTTCCGCCAAACTTGCGGGTGGTGGAATTGTCCGCCTGCTCGAAGGGGGCGAAGACCTTGGCCAGCTCCTCCCCGCTCATGCCAATCCCCGAGTCCTGCACCTTGAACACCAGCTGACCGTCCTCATAGCTGACACTGAGGCTGACCTCGCCGTGGTCGGTGAACTTGATCGCGTTGGAGAGCAGGTTGATCAGAATCTGGCCGATGCGCAGCGGGTCGCTCAGGCAGGCGTCCGGCAGGGACTCGCCGCGTCGGAAACAGAGAGCCAGGCCCTTGGCCGTCGCCCGCTCCTCCATCAGCGCCAGCACCTCGCGGATGACCTTGCCCAGATCGACCGGAATGGACTCCAGGCGCAGCTTGCCGGACTCGATCTTCGAGAAGTCCAGAATGTCGTTGATGATGCCGAGCAGCAGCTGCCCCGAGGAGACGATGCGGGCGAAGGTCTCCCTGGCCTTGTCCCGTCCTCGGCTCTCACGAAAGCCGATGCGCGCCAGCCCCAGCACGCCGTTGAGCGGTGTGCGGATCTCGTGGCTCATGTTGGCCAGGAATTCACTCTTCACGCGCGCCAGGCGCTCGGCTTCGGCCCGTGCCGCCACCAGGTCGGCGGTGCGCTCGGCCACGAGCTCCTCCAGGCTGTCGCGATAGCGGGCCAGTTCCTGATCCTTCAGCACCCGCTCGGTGATGTCTTCGAGGATGGCGATCCCGCCCACGATGGCTCCCGCCTCGTCACGCAGCGGCGCACAGTGCATCGCAATATTCAGGTCACGACCGTTGTAGGTGGTCCGGTAGGGCCCTTCGTAGCGCCCGATGCCTCCGGTGATGGCTTCGCGCAAGGGGCCCTGCACGCGCAGATCCTGCAGCTTGCTGCAATCCAGGTTCAGCATGTACTCCAGCGGCGCCCCCATGATCCGGGCGAACTGCTGGTTGCAGTAGCTCACCTTCAGGTCCGTGTCGTACTTGAGGATGCCCACAGGCGAATGGCGCAGCAGCAGGCGGGCATGCTCCTCGCTCTCGCGCAGGGCCAGCTCGGCGAGCTTGCGCTCGGTTACATCCGACTGGATGCCCTCCCACATCACGGAGCCATCCCCCAGCCGCGTGGGCCGGGCCTGCACGGAGATCCACCGCAGGCGCCCATCGGCACGGATCCGCCCTTCCCACTCAAAGGCCTCCAGGGTCCTGGCCGCGCGGCGCCTTACCGCGTCGAAGGAGTCCCGGTCGTCTTCATGCAGGCGCTGGTACAAGGCCTTCGAGTCGGCCAGGAGGGTTGCCGCATCCAGCCCGCACTGCTCGCAGAACAGGGGGCTCACATAGTCGAAGCGCAGCCGCTCATCGTCGGTCCAGTGGAGCTTGAACACCCCCACCGGAATCCTCGACACCAGGCGCTCATACTCATCCAGGGCCGCCTTGAGGGATGACTCCGCACGGTGCCTGTCCGTCACATCCTGCACCGCGCCATGGACGCGTACGGGCTCGCCCGCGGCATCGCGCTCCGCCTCGGCCAGGCCGTGAATCCAGCGTACCTGCCCATCCGGCCACAGGTAACGGTACTCATGATCGAAGGCCCGCCCTTCCGGGCCGCTCACTTCCGCAGCCCTGGCCAGCGTCACCGCCCGGTCGTCGGGGTGAACATTCTGCTGCCACGCCTCCAGCGGGAAATACCGGTCAGGCGGCAGCCCGAATATCTGCAGGAACTGCGCGGACGCGTGCGTCGTATTGCCCGGCAGGTCGATGGAGAACACCCCCAGGCCACCGACCCTCTCAGCCACACGCAGTGCCTTGTCCCGGTCGCGCAGCTCGGCCAGGGCCTCGCCCAGGCGTTCCGCGTGGGCCTGCAGGCGGCGGTGATAGCGGATCACCAGCCAGGCTGCGCCCGTAGTCAGCAGCAGGAAGCCCGCCAGCAAGACCAGCATGTCGCGCCTGTCGTCACGCCACTGGGCCAGGTATTCCTCGCTGGCCGTCCCCAGCACCAGCAGCAGGGGCAGTCCGGTCACGCGGCGCACCGAGTTGATACGCTCCACCCCATCCTTCATGTAGGGGGCCAGGTAAGTCGCCGTCTCCCGCCCCGAATCGAGAATGTGGGTCAGCTCATTGGTGATCATCTTGCTGCCGACCCGCCCCGCCTCACCTGGAATCGGCGGCTGCACGGCAATCAGGCTGCGATCCTCGTAGCGCAGCATCGCCAGCCCCTTGGCGCCCGGACGCGGAACATCCAGCAGCTCCTCCAGGTAACTCAGCGGTACCGCCGCGGTCACCACACCGCCAAAGCGTCCATCGGCCAGGCGATAACGCCGAGAGAAGGACAGCACGCGGATGGCCGAGTCCGTCCCGGTCTGCGGCGGCGACACCACCAGGCGGTCATTGCCCAGGCCGGCGAGGGTCTGGAAGGCCTCCGCTCCGATCACCCGCTGCACCGGTGGCGCGCCCAGGCTGGCCCAACGCGGTAGCCCTTCGGCGTCGAAGATCCGCAGCCCCTCGATCTCGGGCAACCAGCTCTTGTAGCGGGCGAGCAAGTCACGGACCGCCTCCGGCCGCAAGGGCCGGCCGCTCCCCGTCGAGGCCTCGAGCTCATCGACCACCGCCCGCAAGGTGACATCGATGGAGCGGGCCGTGCTGCCCAGGCTCTGCTCCAGGACCTGCGTGAGGTTGCGTGTTTCCTGGGCGGCACGCTCCTCGGCCCGCGCGCGCCCCTCGGCCAGGCGCGCCCAGCCCTGGTAGGCCACAGCCAGGTTGATGAGCAGCACGGCCAGCAGGAGCACCCGCTCGAAAGCCCCCCCACCGCAAAAAAAATGCCGCACCACCCGAGCAGGGGCAGTCACGGCAATTCTCGAAAGCGTGGCACGCGGAGCGTTCATGTTTCGGCCAAAAAAGGTGCGCACAGCATAAACCATTGGCCCACTGTGGATTAAATCAAGTTATCGGCCTCTCAATGCGTCTCTGTAGGCTGATTTCACCCGGCTGACACCGGGAGGGCACGAGGCTGTCATCAGACACGGGCAGATTCGAGGGATGGACGCACACCCCCCTTTCCGCCGTCACGCCGCCCTGTGGTTGCTGCCCCTCCTGCTGACCAGCGGAGACGCCCTGGCCTGGGGACTTTACACCCACGTGTATTTCGCCCAGTTGCTGCTGTGGGCCATCCCCCTCGCCGACCCGGCCCTGCGGCGCCTGGCCCGCCGCCATCCGCGGCTGGTGATGGCTGGCGCCTGTCTGCCCGATGTCGCCCTGACGGCGCGCCGGGCAGGCGCCGAGGCCCTCACCAGCAGCCACCGCTGGCCCCAGCTGCACGCCCTGATGGACGCCGCCCGCAGCGACGCCGAACACGCCGCCGTGCTCGGCTACGCCAGCCACCTGATGGCCGACATCATCGCCCACAACCACTTCGTGCCCGCCCACGAGCGCCTGTGGTTCGAATCGGACATCACCACCCATGTGGCCGTCGAATGGGCCATGGACCGCCACGTGGCCGACCACCTGTTCAGCCGCCCGGCGCACCTGCTCGGCGACACCGGCAGCACCCTCACCCCGCTGATGTCACGGGCCTTTCAGTGCCCCCCCGAGCGGGTGGGGCAGGCCCTGAGCACCCTGACCCGGGGTGAAAGCTGGCTGCGCAGCAGCCACCTGCACGCCGGGCTGTACCACGCGGCCCGGCTGCTGGACCGGCGCGTGCAGCGTCGCTTCAACCTCTACCTCAGCCACACCGGCCGCCGCCTGGGCCAGCTCGGCCGCCTGCTGGAGGGTGAACTGCCGGGATGGACCGCCGAGGTGGAACCCCTGGCCGCCCGGGCACGCCTGGACGAAACCCCCAACCGCATCCTGCGCGCTTGCCTGCCCCTGC
>JAFLDU010000156.1:0-2545 GCA_017309145.1 Zoogloea sp.
GCAGGCCATGACTGCGACCAGCACGGTGCGCTGCAGGGGCGTCATGGCCGCCTTGGCAGTGGGTTGCGGGATCGGTGCATCACTCCACAGAAAGCGCGCGTCGGCGCAGCTCACGGCCAGGCCATCACGCGTGGCATCGTCATCTTCGGCCCGCAGGCGGTCGAAGGTGTAGAGCAGGCCCAGGTCACCGTCTTCAAACACCAGGACGGGCTGCAGGGGCACGCTGCCCGGCAGCTCCGCCCAGTACCAGCCCGGCTTCAGGGGGCGGCGGTTGGTCAGGTTCATGATCAGCACCCCGCCACGACTTGAGCCGACACCTTGGGAAAGCCCACGGACGCAGCGGCGTTCATGGCCCGGGTGAGCAGGTTCTGCACGACCAGGGGGTAGCAGATGCTCAGGGCGTCGCTGGGCTTGCCGCCACGGGGGATGCGCACCAGGCGGTTGCGGATGGCGTCGATGGCGTCGTCCTCGAGCACGTCCTCAAGGCGGATGTCCATGCGGGCGAACTTGTGGCGGAGGTACTCGCCGAGGTCGTTATCCAGGGGGCGCAGCTGGATCACCTCGCAGCGCTGCACGATCTCGCGCATGTCGGCGTTCTGCGCGGAGAGCAGCGCGAGCAGCTCGGTCTGGGCGATCAGGGCGACACCGATCATCCGGCGCAGGCCGCGCTTGAGCTCCAGGAAGCCCTTGAGGTGCCGGAAGGTGGGCTTGGGCATACGGTGGGCTTCTTCGATCACAAGCAGGTGCGAGTAGCCGGCGGCGGTGGATTCGATGAGCAGCTTCTCGGCCTGGCGGGTGCGGGCCTGGGGGCTGCCCTTCATGGTGTCGGCCGGCGCCAGGGCGGCGATGATGGCCTCCACGATGTGGCTGCTCTTGAGCGGCGTGCCCTTCTGCTCGTTCGTCTCCATTTCGACCACATAGGGCTTGATGACGATGATCGGGCGGTTCTCGTCGAGGATGCGCTGCTCGAGCTCCTCGCGCAGGGTGGTTTTGCCGGCGCCGGACTCGGCGATCAAGGCCATGAAGCCGTGGTTCTGTGCGCAGTCCATCAGGGCCGCGCGGGCCATGCGGGTGCTGGGGGACTGGAACACGTCGGCCCGGGTCTGGATGTCGTCAATGAACGGGCTGCGGATCAGGCCGAAGTGTTGGCGTGCTTCTGCCGTCAGGGTCTCGTGGCGGAGTAACATAGGGTCCTCTTGATGTGCTTGCGTGGTTGCGGGTGCTTCGGGAGAGGCCTCGGCAAGGTGCGAACTTGCCGGGGCCACTTGTTTTTCTACTGTGGCTTGCAGGGCCTCCAGGTCATCCGGGGCCGCGCCCTGCTTCTCGAACCAGCCGACGATGGCGGCGCGGTAGTCGGAGGCGCGGCGGACAGGCCACTCGCCGTGGACGATGCGGTTGGCGACCGACCGGGAGATTCCGGTGCCGCGGTACAGGTCGCCCTGGGTGCGGCCGATCTTGGCCAGCAGGCTGACCATGGAGACATGGGGTGCATCCATTTCAGGTTCCTCCTACGACGCGCAGGCCGGCCCGGACTGTCAGGCGCTGCACAAGGTTGTCGATGTCGGCTTCGGGGACACCGTCCGGGTAAAGGGTGGCGATCTGGCGGTTTTTCTCGGGGTCCATGGCCACGCCAAGGCGAACCATTTCGGCTGCGGCTTCGAAGTGGGTGAGGACGGCGGTGGGAGCTGGCTGGGTTGCTGTGGTTACCGCCAGTTGGGTGCCGCGGCGCGGCAGGGGCACCACGTCAGGAACGTCGTCGAGGTGCTTGTAGGGATCAATGCCGCCCATGGGCAGCTTCTTCGACTTGCGTGCGGCGACGGCCTCTGCATCGGTTTCCGTGCCGGTCGCCATGCGTTCAATGAGCTTGCGGTTGGTGTCGGCCGGGGTGTCGGCCATGGCCTTGTACTCGCGGCCGATGAGGGCGGAGCCTTCCATGAAGTTGTGCTCACCTTCCCGCACGGCCTCGATATCGATCAGCAGCTCAGTCCCATCGGCGCCGGTCTCGATGACCAGGGCGGTATCGGGCTTGAGTGGGTTGTAGGTGACCATGAGCTTTTCGCCCACCATCACACCCGGAACGTTTTTCACCCACCACGCCCGACCATCGAACTGCACCTGCAGCCATTGATCGACGGTGCGCTCTTCAGCCTGTTTGGTAATCAGCTTGCGGGCCAGATCCACGTCCACCAGGCGCAGCTGATCCTGGGTGATCTCCATCCACTTGGCGTAACGGGTCATGCGGGTGCGGCTATGCACCTTGGTGCCGTTGAACCAGCGCATCCAGCGGTTGGCCTGATCATTGATCCAGGTGATGTCGGGCACGTGAGCAAACTTGAAGCCGCTCTCGAAGTTGCATTCGACGATGTTGTGGGCGCCCTCGACCTGGCCTTTAGCACGCGGGTTACCCACGCCATTGATCACCGGCTTGATCTTCAGGCGGCGCAGAAATGTCTTGAAGGCGGCGGTGTCGCCGGAGCCCGGGTCCATCACCAGGTGGAAGGGCACGCCGTACATCTGCTGGCCAGACCGCGGGACAAATGCTCGG
>JAFLDU010000156.1:2555-12424 GCA_017309145.1 Zoogloea sp.
CTGTGAGGTTGACGATGCTCTCGCCACCGGCCACGTAGTGCACGAAGATGCTGCCCGAGCAGTGATCCGTGATGACGTAGCGGGTGAGGCGCTGGCGCTTGATCTTCTCGAAGTTGCCAGGCTTGTTCTTGTAGAACTGGGCGGGTGACATGTCCTGCAGGCCACCCTCGGGCACATAGAACAATGTGCTGATGGAGGCATCGATCATCCATACATCGTTGGGGTGCAGGCTGGCCTGGGGCTGGGCCGGGGATGGGCGGCGGAGTTGCTTGGGGTGCAGCTGGTAGTGGTACAGCGCCCGGCGGACCGCGCTTTCGGAGAGTTGTCGGATGACACCATCGGCATCCACGGCCTCCGCTCGCACGGTGCCGTTTGCGCGCAGCACCTCCAAGGCGTGGGCGATGGTGATCAGCTTCTTGTCGTTGGCGCGGTAGCCCTCCATGAGGTGGGCGCTGATCAGCCTGGCCTCGACCAGGGGCAAGAGGACGGCGCCCGCGTCGGCACGGCGCTTGCGTTCGGGCTTCATAGTGATCTCCTTCAGGCGCCGGTACAGCGTGGCGCGCGACATGGACAGGCGCTGGCAGGCATCGGCCAGGACAGAGTCCTTGCCTCCATGCCCAGCGCCGACGAGGCGGGCCTGCACATCGAGCAGCATCTCGACCAGGTGCGGGTTCATGTCAGCAGTCGGCCAGGTCCTGGTCATCGGCGGTGGCACGCATCCATTCCGGAGTACCGTCGCCGAAGGTGTCGGGCAGGTTGAACTCCTCGCGCAGGGCGACAAGCTCCTGCTGCAGCCGGGCCACGTAGCCAGCCAGCACCTGGGTGCTGTCACCGCCCGCTGTAGCGTGGTGGTCGGTGACACAGATGAGCGCCGCACGAAACTGCCCAGCAAGGCAGGCCAAGGTTTCGTTGAAATGGCCAGCAGCCTCGGCCAACAGGTGGGCCGCCACTTCATCCTTGGGCAGGGCTTGGATGCGCTTGACCTTGGCGCGCTCGGCGTCCAGCAGGCGGTTTTTCTCGGAGAGCAGCTCAGCCTTGGCCTTCTCTTCCTCGCGGGCCTCACGCAGGGCGGCGCGGAGCTCCTTTACGGACATGGATGCGATGTCGTCGAGCTTGAGCTCGCCGGTCTGGCCGGTGAGGGTGAGTTCCTCAGCTTGGTCATTGTCGAGGACGAGGAGCTCAAAGAGCTTCGAAGGCGAACCGATGGCTTTGGCGAAATGCGTCGACGTCGACGCATTTGAGAACTTGACTGCCGACTGCATGAAGCGCTGGGCGACACGGGTTTCAATACCCAGCGCCTCGAGGCGGGCCAGAAACTGGCCGTGTTCGCAAGCCTGCCTAAGCACGGCCAGGCCGCGTCCGACCTCAAGGCAGGCTTCCACGCTGCGCCGCATGTTGGCGGCAATGTCGCGCTGGATGATGTCCGGGTCGGTGCAGTCGGCCGGCAGCTGATAGCCGACCTGCAGGGCCACGGCACGGATGCCGGCCTGGCGCTGGGAGATGACGAGCTGCGCGCTGGATTCGTCGGTGCGCATCGCGTCCATGGCTTCGGCAAAGCGTTCCTGGTCGATCTCGGGCTCGAGCACGTCGACAGGGGTGGCGGGTTTGCGGCCTCGGGTCATTGTTGTTTCCTCAGATGGAGCGGGTGAATCGGTTCTTGGCTTCCTGGACGCGGGCGTCAGCGGCGTCGATAGCCTGGAAGACCTTGATGGCTTGCTGCGGCAGGCGGGGCGTGAGGCGCCAGCGTCGGGTTTCTTCGTCGAGGCGGGCGATGCCGGCCGTCTCGAGGTTGTCCAGGTCGCGGGTCATCGTGCCGGCCGAGGCGCCCACGGCCTTGGCGAGCTCGGACGGCAGGTAGCCGTTGACCACGTCGCCGAAGAGGTGGAGCACCAGCTTGATGAGGCGCTGCTGGGCATCGTTGGTGTACTTGTTGGCCATCAGTCGGCCTCCAGGTCGAGTTCGGGCTGCAGGTCGGCGCGGAGGTTTTCCTGGTGCCAGGCCAGCCCTTCAAGGCCCTGGCCGACGATGCCCATTGCGGTGTCCCGATCCGTGCGGCCCTGGCGGTAGTCGATGAGGGATCCGACTGCGCCGGTGGCCGCTAAGCCCTGGTGGAAGAGCCGGACGATCCGCGTCAATGCGGTGGTGGCGGCGCTGGTGGCCCTGGAAGCCGGGACGGGACTTCTGCAGCCCGTGCTGCCTGTGAACTTTTACACGCTGGTGGCTGTGGGCCTACCGGTGATCAATGCGGTGCTGCGCGTGGTGACGAACCAGGCGCTGTGCCGCCGGAGGGCGTGATGTGCTCAGCACCAAGTTCCTACTCATTGCCGCGGCCGTTGTATTGGCTATTGGCCTGGCTTGGCGCCTGCACTCCGCCGTTTTCGAAAGCGGCCGCAAGGCCTGCGAGCTCGAGCACAGCAAAGCTGCTGAGCAAGCCGATGCAGCAGATCGCAAGGATGCTCAAGAGCAATCCCGGCGCGACGGTGCGGCAGCGAAAGCGCAAGCACATGCGCGTGTGGCTCAGCTGACGCGCCGCCATGAACTTGAAGCGGATATTGCCCGCCGCCCGGCGGATGCTGCTTGTGGGCTCGACAGCACTGCTCTGGAGCTGCTCAACCGTGCCATCACCTCCGGCAACCAGGAGTCGGCCCCTTCCCCCTGCAGCGTGCCAGGCAGTGTGTCCTCCGGTACCGGCGGTGACGGATGGGAGTCTTGCGGGAGTCAGGCGGTGGGCGAATGACTTGCTGGATCTCTACTTCGATTGCCGCCGCGCCCACGAGGCCTGCGCGGCGGATCTGGAGGCCCTGAGCCATGACTGATTTTGCAGATCGCGCTGTCGAGCGCGAGGAAGAGATTTTGGGCGATGCGCTGGCGGAGCAGCGGCGCAACAACCCGATGAACGGCAAGACGGTGGCCGACAGTGCCACCCATTGCGGCGGCTGCGGCCAGCAGATCAGCGAGGCACGCCGCCAGGCAGTGCCGGGCTGCCAGCTGTGCTTTGACTGCCAGGACGAGGCCAATTGGCTTGAAGCGAGAAGGAAGGGATGGCCGCGATGAGCGTTGGACTCGAAGAACTGAAGCTGCTGCTGCAGGCGGTGAATCTGCTGGCAGTGGTGTGGCTGGCGATCAGCGGCCGCGACAAAGTCACCAAGGATGCGCTGGATGCCAAGCTGGCGGCACATGCAGACCGCCTCACGGCGATCGAACGTGATCAAAAGCATGCACCAACCCACGACGACCTCAAGCGTATCCACTCCCGCCTGGACGACGTGTCGGAGGGGCTCTCAAACCTGGTAGGGGAGTTCAAGGGCACGGGCCACACCCTCAATTTGATCCATGAATACCTTCTGACGGAGAAGCGCAAATGAGCTATTCCGATTTGCTGGTGCAGGATGCGCGCCTGGTGATCCTGCGGGTGATCAACGAGATGCCGAACCGCCGGGCGAACAGCTCGGTGCTGTGCTCGATCCTCGACGAGAAGTTCGGCCACACCTTGACCCGTGTGGAGGTGAAGGAACAGCTGCGCTGGCTTGAGGAACGCGAGCTGATCGAGATCGAGGAAGCCGGAGCCGTGCTGCTGGCCACCCTGCGCGAGAAGGGCGAACAGGTGGTGCGCGGCCGTGTGACGGTTGAGGGCGTGAAGCGCCCGAGGATCTGACTATGGGGCGCAAGAGCACTATCGACCAGCGCTCCAGCGAGTTCCGCGCGCACGTTTTTAAGCGTCTGCGCGAGAACCGGCTCACGCTCGATGAGCTGCGGGCCGAGCTCGAGACGCAATTCCCGGACGAGCCGCGTGTCAGCCGGTCGGCCCTTGGCCGCCATCGGGCCAGCGTAGAGGAAATGATCACGCACGAGCGTGAGATGGCAGCTGCGGCGGAGGCCCTGGTCGGCGAGCTGGGCGAGGACTTCGACGCGAAGTCGGGCGCACTGCTTGCGCAGGCAGTCACCACCCTGACGAGCCGCTACGCGATGGGCAAATTGCAGAGCCAGGCCGAGATGGACATCGCGGACGTGCTTGACCTGGCGCGGGCCGCGAAGACCGCCCAGGAGGCGCGGAGCTTGAACTTGAAGGAGCGCAAGGAAGTCGAGCGGATGGCCCGGGAGAAGCTGCTCGAGGAGCAGAAGGCCAAGCTCGATGCCATGGGCACCAAGGGCGGGGTAACGGAAGACACCAAGCGGGCGATCCGTGAAGCCCTGGGGATTGCGTGATGAAACCGGCTCGCAAAGGCCGGGCGAAAGTCATCCCGGCAAACACGGATGCGATCTTCCTTCCCTTCCAGTCGCGCTGGATCCAGGACAACTCTCGGCTGAAGTTGATGGAGAAGTCGCGCCAGATCGGGATCAGCTGGTCAACGGCGTTTGCATCCGATGAACGGACTGCCGCTCAAGGCGCACGGCACGATGAGTGGGTGAGCAGCCGGGACGATATCCAGGCACGGCTGTTCATTGAGGACTGCAAGATGTTCGCGGCCATCATGAACATGGCCGCGCGGGATCTGGGCGAGGTGGTTATCGAGCCGGAGAAGAAGCTGTCCGCCTACGTGCTGGAGTTTGCGAGCGGCAAGCGCATTCACAGTATGTCCAGCAACCCGGACGCCCAGGCAGGCAAGCGCGGCTCCCGCATTCTGGACGAGTTCGCGTTGCATCGTGATCAGCGAAAGATGTGGGCAATCGCCTACCCCGGCATCACCTGGGGCGGCTGCATGGAGATCATCAGCACGCACCGGGGCAGCAATTCGTTCTTCAACCAGCTGATCCGCGAGATCCGGGAGAAGGGCAATCCGAAGAAGATCAGCCTGCACCGCGTGACGCTGCAGGACGCGCTGGACCAGGGCTTTCTCTACAAGCTGCAGCAAGCCCTGCCGGCGGATGCCGAGCAGCAGGACATGACCGAAGCGGAGTACTTCGACTTCGTGAAAGCGGGCGCGGCGGACGATGAGTCCTTCGACCAGGAGTACATGTGCATTCCAGCCGACGACGACAGCAAGTTCATCGAGTATGAGCTGATCACCGGCTGCGAATACATGGCGGGCATGCCCTGGGAGCGCGCTGTGACCGACCGCTTTGCGGGCCGCCTGTATTGCGGGGTGGACATTGGCCGCAAGAAGGATTTGACGGTGCTGTGGGTGGTCGAGCAGCTGGGTGATGTGCTCTATACGCGTACGGTGATCACGATGGAGCGGATGCGCAAGAGTGCCCAGGAGGCCATCTTGTATCCGTGGTTTGCGATCTGCGACCGCGTCTGTATCGATGCAACCGGCCTCGGCATTGGCTGGGCCGACGATGCCCAGGACAAGTTCGGTGAGCACCGCGTCGAGGCGGTCAATTTCAGCGGTCCGGTCAAGGAAGCGCTGGCTTATCCCTTGAAGGGAAAGATGGAAGACCGGGCGCTGCGCATTCCGGATGACCCCGCGATCCGGGCCGACTTGCGCAAGGTGCAGAAGGTAACCACGGCAGCCGGGAATATCCGGTTTGTGGCCGAGAGCACGCCCGATGGCCACGCCGACCGCTTCTGGGCCCTGGCGCTGGCCATTCACGCAGCGAGTAATCCGTCTGCACCTATCGACTATATGAGTGACGGCGTGGCGCGTGGCGCCGACGCGGAAGGGTTCATGTATGGCTAAGAAGACCCGGCAGCGGCCGGCGCCGGCGGCGACGCCGCCCGACCTCGAAACGGAAGTGGCCAACCGGCTGCGCGACCCGTTTGAACAGAACTACATGGGGGTCATCCAGACGGCGGATCCCCTGCTGCTTGAGAAGGGCGACCCGGCCGGCGAGATCTACCGCGACCTGAAACGCGACGGCAAAGTGTTCTCGGGGCTGCAGAAGCGGAAGCTGGCCCTGGTGGGCCGGGAGTGGCAGGTCGTGCCGGTACAGGACGGCGACGCACAGAGCGCGGATGCGGAGATCGTCAGCGGCATCCTGAAGCGCTGCAGCTTTGACCAGGTGTGCCAGGACTTGATGGATGCGCTGCTGCGCGGCTATGCGGTGAGCGAGATCGTGTGGACGGTGCGGGATGGGTATTACGTGCCGGCCCGGATCGTGAAGCGGGCGCAACGGCGGTTCAAGTATGTGCAGGCCGCCGAGCACCAGCCGCCCGAGTTGCGCCTGCTGACCAAGGCCAACATGCTGACGGGCGAGGCGCTGCCGCCGCGCAAGTTCATCGTGCATACGGTCAATGCGGAGGATGACAACCCGTATGGAACGGGGCTGGGCCTGCAGCTTTACTGGCCGGTGTTCTTCAAGCGTAAAGGCATCATCGCCTGGAACAAGTTGAATGACCGCTTTGGCTCGCCCACGCCCTGGGGCAAGTACCCGCGCAACGCTGTGCCGAAGGAAAAGGCCACGCTGTTTGCAGCGTTGAAGGCGATTTCGAATGACGGCGTGGTCATAACGCCAGAAGGCACGAGCATTGAGTTGCTCGAGACGAAGCTCACCGGGTCGGTGACCACGCAGCAGGCGCTGTGCCAGTACATGGATGACTGGATTGCCGAGGTGCTGCTGGGGCAGGAGCCACGGGCCGGCAGCGGCGGCGCCTTGGCTGCGGCCAGCAAGGAGAGGACTGCCGTGAGGCTTGACCTGGTGCAGGCGGACAGCGACCTGCTATCGGCCACGCTCAATGAGACGCTGCTGCTGTGGATCTGCGAGCTGAATGGCCTGGCGCCGTGCCAGGTGTCGCGCGAAATTTCCGAGGAAGAGGACAAGAAGGCCGAATCGGAGACGGATGTTAACGTCGCCGGCATGGGCTTCGAGCTCAGCGAAGACGCCGTGCGGGAGAAGTATGGCGAGGGATGGAGCAAGAAGATTCCCGGGCCGACCGACACGCCTCCGGGCGATGCAGGAGGCCCGCAGGATCCGGCAGCAAAGCAGCCCGGGCCCACCGGCGCCGCAGATGCGCAGAAGTTCGATGCGTCGATGATCAACGCCTATTCGATGGGGATCGACCGGCTCTCCCAGCTTAGGCTTGAAGTGCCGGAGGACTTCGTGCGTGGCCTGTTCAGCATTCCCAAGCCGGCAGGAGGTGAAGCCGTCCTCAAGTCGCGTGGCCAGGGCCAGGTGCAGGGCGATCCTGGGCAGCAGCTCGACCCCAACAAGCCGGCGAACTTCTCCGAGATGGCTACCACCGACGGCATCGATCTGCTGGTGGAGGAGGCGCTGAGCGACTGGAAGCCGATGATGCAGCCCTTCGCAGATCCGCTGCAGGCAGCGCTGGATGCGTCGGTAGCTGCTGGGGAGACGGCGGAGCAGTTCCTGGCCAGGCTGCCCGAGGTGCTGGCTCGCATGGACCCGGCGCAGCTGCTCGCCGCCCTGGCAAAAGCGGCGTTCACGTCGCGTTTGGCGGGCAATGCCGGGGTGGGCAATGCCGAATAAGTCGGCCGCGCAGGCATTCGCTGACGCCTATCGGCTGTCGCCGGCGGAGGCGCTGGCCTACATGCAGCAGCGCGACACGCTGACGAAGACCTATGACTGGCGGGATCTGCTGCGCGACGAGCATGCACAGCAATTCACGGTATCGCGGCTGGCCAGGCTGGATCTGATGGAGTCGATCCGCGATCAGATCACGCGGTCGGTCGCCGGCGACCTGACCCGGCGGGACTTCAATGCCAACGCCGAGGAGCTGCTCGCGAAGGCCGGCTGGTGGGGCGAAATGACGGTGCTGGACCCGGCTACCGGCGAGGCGGTGACCACGACTTTCGACCCCGCCCGGCTGAAGCTGATCTTCGATGTGAACACGCGCATGGCCTACTCGGCGGGTCTGTGGGAGCGTGCGCAGCGCAACGGCAAGACGCATCCTTATATCCGCTATGTGACGAAGGGCGACGAGCGGGTGCGTGCCTCGCATGCGGCCTGGAGCAATGTGACGCTGCCGATCGACGACCCGTTCTGGCAGACACATTGGCCTCCGAACGGATGGCATTGCCGGTGCAGGGTGATCCCGATCAGCCAGGCCGCCTACGACCGCGGCACAACGCCATCGGGCACGCCCCTGGTGAAGGGCTCTCCGGAGATTGCGACACGGGAGTGGGTCAACAAGCGCACGGGCGAGATCCAGGATGTGCCGGTCGGGATTGATCCGGGTTTCGACTACAACCCGGGCGCAGCTGGAAAGCGAGTGCAGCAGCTTGAGAAGGTCGTTGCACAGAAGCTGGAGGCTGTGCCGGCGCCGATTGCAAAGGCAGCCCGGGACGCTGGCTTGTTTGTGCCGAAGACCGTGGCCGAGTTCCAGGATGCAGGGCGGCGGATCGTTGCCAGCCTGCCCGATGGCGCCGTCTCTCCGCTGGGAGCGAGGGCGGCCCTGCTTGCCAGGCTGGCCGACGAGGTCGGCACGGCCACGGCGGCGAAGGTGGCATCACGCGGCGCTGGTGCAAAGCTGGTTCAAGAGGCCTCGACGCTATTTCCGGACAGCTGGACTGCCGCGGCCGACGAGCTCGGCCCGCTGTATGTGAAGGCGAAGGTTGGCGCGCGCGGCTGGCAATTCACCGAGCTGCGAGACCTGGGCAAGCAGAAGCTGCGCCTGAGCGACTTCGGCACTGTGACTGCCGAGAAGGGCGCGGGTTACATGGTGGTGCGCACCGGCGCCCTGGAGAATGCCGTCCATGAGTACGCTCACCGGCTGCAGGCGGCCCTGCCGGCGCTGGATGCGCTCTTCCAGGAACTCCACCGGGAGCGGACGGCCGGCGAGCCGCTCGAGCTGCTGTCCAGTGTCACGGGCTATCGATACAAGTCCGACGAGGTAACCCGCAAGGACAAGTATGTGAACCCCTACCAGGGCAAGGAATACGGCGCCCGTGGGGCTCTGGAGGTGATGACGATGGCCCTCGAGGCGGTGCTCGGCGGCGGGAAAACCGGGGCCGCGCGGCAGTTTCGCGAGGTCTATACTAATGACCGGGCCATGTTCGAATTCGTCGTCGGCCTGCTGTTCCACTGGAAGCCATGATTTCGATCCGCTGCAAGCCTCTCTCCGCCAGCCCTTCCATCGAGCCTCTCGAGTTCGATTGGGACGAGCGCGCCGGCACGGTCACCGGCCGTAGCGCGGACATCATCCGCGAATCCGCCGCCGAGCCAGGCATGCCCGTGCATCCGATGCCTGGATATCACGAGTTCAGCGCAGAGCCGCTCAAGAGCCGGGCCGATGTAGCGGCGATCGTGGGCTACCTCCACGAGCTGCCGGCGGAGCTGGCCGACGCCTACCCGGCCCAGGTTGATGAGCCGGTCGTCGCCGAGCTCATCGGCAGCGACGGGACCGTCTCCGCGCTCGACGTGCTGTACTGATCCCGGCCATGGCTGCATCGATCACCCTGCTGGATGCCCCAGTCCTCGACTTCCTGCATGACCTGACGCGCAAGATCGATGACATGACGCCGGTCATGGATAGCATCGGCCAGGAGATGGAGACGCGAGTCAGCAACCGATTCGAGACCCAGACGGATCCGATGGGCGTGGCCTGGTCGCCGTGGGCCGATTCAACCAAGACGTACTACCCGGAGGACGGCAACGGCCGCCTGCTCGACCGCTATGGCGACATGCTCGCGAGCCTCGGGCACCAGGCCGATTCGAGCAGCGTCGCCTACGGCTTCGCGATGCCCTACGCGGCTTATCATGAGTTCTCGACCAAGCACATGCCCCGACGCGGCATGCTGACCGCAGATCCCGAGGCTGGGAGCCTGTCACCTTCCGATCAGGCCGCCGTGCTGGATATAGTCCAGCTCTACCTCACCCCCTGAATCCGCGCGCCGCGAGCTTTCGCCACAGAAAACACATTTTCACCGGCCCGCCCGCTATTTCCCCGTACCGCCCACTAAATCCCAGATTTATCTCGCTCAGGCCCTGGGGAATATCTCACCTCTGCTTATGAAGCCGCCCATACAGCC
>JAFLDU010000157.1 GCA_017309145.1 Zoogloea sp.
AGGATGCCCTGCCGGTCGGCTGCGGAGATGTCTGCCGGCAGCTCCACCTGGATCTTGAAGATCTGCTTGTAGCGGTTCTCCGGGTCGACGATGTTGTTCTGCGACAGGCGGATGTTGTCGGTGGGGATGTTGCGGGTCTCGCAGTACAGCTTGACGAAGTAGGCCGCACACAGGGCGGACGAGGCCAGGAAGTAGTCGAACGGCCCCGGCGCCGAGCCATCGCCCTTGTAGCGGATGGGCTGATCGGCCACCACCGTGAAGTCATCGAACTTGGCCTCGAGACGAAGCTTGTCGAGAAAATTGACCTTGATTTCCATGGGGGAATTCCTGAGATGGCGTCCGAAAAAATGGCCGCCATTATCGCTGTTTTCCCCGCCTAAAACCGTGCGCCCGCAGCGGGCGCCGCTTCCGTCCGTCAACCGGGTCGATCGGGCCAGACGACCCCCGCACGCAATCCTCGCGTGCCCTCCCCGTCGGCCAGGAAGACCCGCCCACCCAGCAGCCGGGCGGCCTCGCTGACGATCGCGAGGCCCAGGCCGGACCCCGGACCCGCCGCCTGCCCCCGGTAGAAACGCTCGAAGGCGTGCGCGCGCTCCTCGGCCGGCATGCCGGGGCCGTCATCCACCACCTCCAGGCAGAGCTGGCCATCCTCGTGCTGCAGCCGCATCTCCACCTGCGCGCCGGGCGAGCAGTGGTTGAGCGCATTGCGCAGCAGGTTGTCGAGGATGGAATGCACCGCCGGCAGGAACACCCGGGCCTGGACGTGCTCAGGCGATACCAGGGCCATCTCCATGCCCCGGGTGTCCGCCAGGGGCGTGAGGTCGATGAGGTGCTGGCGGCACACCGCCACCAGGTCCACCGACTCGGCCGCCTGGGCGGCACCGGGCGTTTCGAGGCGCGCCAGCGTGAGCAGTTGCTCCACCAGGTGCGAGCTGCGCTGCACCCCGCGCTGGATGCCCTGGCGCGCCAGGTCGGCGGCCTCGGCGTCGGGCGCGACCGCCAGCGCATGGGCCTGGGCCGCCACCACGGCCAGCGGAGTGCGCAGCTCATGGGCGGTGTTGTGGGTCAGCGCCCGCTCCCGCTCCACATGCCGACGGGCGCGGGCCAGCAGACCATCGATGGCCCCGACGATGGGCTGCAGCTCGGCATAACGCAGATCGAGCTGCAGCGGGGTCAACGTGCTGGCGTCCCGCCCGGCGAGGGCCTCCACCAGCCGGCGCAGCGGAGCCAGCCCGGTGCGCACCGCCCACCACAGGGGCAGCAGCAACAAGGGAATCGCCACCAGGATGGAGGGCAGCAGGCCGCCACCGAGCCAGCGCAGCAGCAGGCTGTCCTGCACCACCGGCTCGAGCAGCGTGACCCGCCAGCGGGCGCTTTCGTGCTGCCAGGGCCAGTAGGGCCGCCCCCGCACAAGGGCCACGTCCTGGTGCGCCTGCTCGGGCGACAGGGGCGCCAGCCCCTGCAGGGCCGCGGAGGCGTACACCAGGCGGCCGTCGGCCGTCTGCAGCTGGAAGGCCAGGTCTTCGATGTCCGGCAGGCCCGCAGCGCGGCGGGACCGATTGAACTGCAGCTCGGTGGCCCGCACGATGGCCGCGGCGACCTGCTCGTCCGCGTCGGCCAGCGCCTCGACCAGCCCTTCCGCCGCCGACCGCTGCGCCACCCGTTCGGAGATACCGGACTTGAAGGCCAGGTAATCCAGGGTGATCAGCACGCCGGTGACCAGCCCGAAGGCCACCAGCAACACCCGCAGCAAGCGGCCCTGCAGCGAAGCCTGGCTCAGCATGTGCGCAGCTGGTAGCCGACGCCACGTACCGTGCGGATGCGCTCGGCACCGATCTTGCGGCGCAGGTTGGACAGATGCACTTCGACCGTGGCCGCATCCACCGGGTCGCCCAGGGGCTCCAGCAGCTGCCCCAGCACCTGCTTGGGCACGACCGTGCCGGCATCCCGGGCCAGGGCCATCAGCAGCTGGAACTCCCGCGCCGACAGGGACAGCAGCTCGCCATTCAGCCAGGCCTGATGGGCGCGCGGCGAAACGCTGAGCGCACCCAGCTCCCACAACTCGCTGGCCTGCTGCCGGTGGCGGCGGTGCACGGCCCGCACCCGCGACAGCAGCTCGGGGATCTCGAACGGCTTGACCAGGTAGTCGTCGGCCCCTTCGTCGAGGCCTTCGAGTCGATCCGTGAGGGCCGACCGGGCGGTGATCATGATCACCGGCGTGGTGATACGCCGTGCCCGCCAGTGGCGCAGCAGGTCCAGCCCGTCCTGGCCTCCCAGGGTACGGTCGAGCAGCACCAGGTCCACTTCGGGGCCGAGCCCGCTGCGGGCATCCCCCGCCCGGCGCACCCATTGCGCGCTCATGCCTTCGGCCTGCAACGCGGCAAGCAGGGCGGGGCCCAGATCGAGGTCGTCTTCCACCAACAGGATATGCATGGCGCACATTTTACTGCCCCCAGGCTTAGGCAAAGCCAAAGACCACGCCAAGCCGGCACAGGCCATCCGCCGGCCCCCTGGCGGGGTATCCCTGCCGGATTTCGGTTTTTGGCTTCCCACCTTTGGCTTCTCTTTAGGTGGGCGCTCGCACACTGCGCACCGTCATCACTTCGGAGTGCCCTCATGTCATACCGCCTTGCTTCCTCTCCCCTGCACCGCCGCACGGTGCTGAAACTCTTCCTGTCCTCCGGGCTCGGCCTGGGTCTGGCTGCCTGCGGTGGCGGCTCGGGCGACTCGGCGCAGGACCGGTCGACGGCTCTGCTCAAGACCGAAGCCGAGGCCGCCGTCGCCTCGGGCCTGGTCGGCATGGCGCGTGCATTCTCACCTGGGATGTGCAGAAGAAAGAAAAAAAATTCGTTTCGTTCCTCACTCTCTTCCCCTTCTCACTTTGCACACACACACACACAGCATTCTCTGATGCTGAAGCAGCTGTTGCAGAGGCTACTGAAAAT
>JAFLDU010000158.1 GCA_017309145.1 Zoogloea sp.
AATCTGTCGGCGCGGTGGTCGAACATGGCTTCCAGGGCGTCGAGGGCGAGGGCGATGTCGGCGGTGTTCTTGCCGCTGACGTATTGATATTGCAGGCAGGGGGTGAAGGCCTGGTGGATGAGGGCGTCCTGCCAGTTCTTGCCGATCAGTGCGGTGTGGTTGCCATAGCCCCTGCGCAGTACGACCCGGCCGAACTGGGCGGCCACTTTGAGGGCGTAGTCGAGGATGTCGGGCTGGCTGTTTTCGCAGTCGACGAGCACCGCCACGCGGGCATCGTTGTGATGGGGGCTGGAGCTCATGGCGAGAGCATCGCATTCCTGCGGGTGAGGAGCAGTGAAGTGGTTCACTTATGTCTCGCCGGGCAGGGTGTGACGGGTGATCAGGGGCGCGGATTTGAGATCCGGCGCTGCATATCTCTAATCCGGGGGCCTGGATGTCAGATCCTGGCCTGCGGATTTGACATCCGGAGCCCCGGAATTGACATCCGGCCCCTCGGATTTGAATTCTGGTGCTCCGGAATTGAGATCTCGCGTCCGTGATTTGAGATCTCGTGCTCCGGATGTCAAATCTTGAGACCAGGATTTGACATCCGGCATCGGAGATTTGACATCCAGCCCCCAGGATTCGAGATCTGGCCTCGGGGATGTCTGTTCGGCGGCATGGTGATGGAGTCAGGGGGCCGCCTCTCTCCGCGTGATGGCGCGCCAGGGGATCCTGATCGACGACGACACCTTCGACACGGACCTGGGGCTGAGGCAATTTGTCGCGGACTCGCTCTTTGCGCCAGGGCTAGGATTTCGGGTTCTCGAAAAAATGTGGCATGACTGAGCGGCACTCAGGTGCTTTTGTTTCCTATTGAAGGGCAAGTGTATGAATCCGTCGATCGTCGCAGGTAAGGTGTTTGCGCCAGCCAGAACCAAAGTTGCGCTTGCTGTGGCAGGTGTTCTGATGGCGGTCCCCGTCTGGGCGCAATCATCCGAACCGACGCCTGTGTTGCAGACTGTAGATGTGACGGGGGAGCGCATCAGCGCCGGCTTGCCCACCTTCGGCACCCGCTTGCGTGGTGCAACCCTGGATGCCCGCCGCTTTGCCACGGGTGATGCGGCCACCCTGCTGGACGGAACGCCTGGTGTGAGCTTTTACACCGGGGGAGGGGTTTCCAGCCTTCCTGTCATCAATGGTCTTGCTGACGACAGGCTGAAGATCACTGTCGATGGGATGAGCATCACTTCCGCCTGCCCCAATCACATGAACCCCGCCCTGTCTTACATGGACCCCGCGGCGGTGAGTCAGATCAATGTCTACGCCGGCATTGTGCCGGTCAGCCAAGGGGGGGACAGCATCGGCGGCACCATTGCGGTCAAGTCTGCCCCGCCTTCTTTTGCGGAGCCGGGCGAGGGGGTGAAGACTTCGGGCAATCTGACCGGGTTCTACCGCAGCAACGGCGATGTCAAGGGGGTGAGCGCACGCGCAGCCGCTGCCACCGAGAGTTTTCGCATCGGCTATGTGGGCAACACGGTGGATGCCGGAAATTACAAGGACGGTAATGGCAAGGAGGTGGTGGCAAGCCGCTACAAGGTCCGCAACAATGCCCTGAATCTTGCGGGGCAGGCCGGCACGGGGGTGTTCACCCTGGCTGTCGGCTGGCAGGACATTCCTTATCAGGGTTACCCCAACCAGTCGATGGACATGACGTCCAACAAGAGCATCTCTTTCAATGCAGGCTACAACGGCGTGTTCGACTGGGGGCAACTGGAGGCCCGCGTCTTCCGTCAGCGCGTCCGTCACAAGATGGATGTGCTCGAGGATAAGGCGAAGGCGCTGGGCTTTTCGTCCATCAACGGCTCCTACATGCCCATGGACACGAGGGCCGTGGACCTCGGCTATTCGATCGTCGCGACCACGCATCTGAATGAGAACCAAACGGCGCGTCTCGGTCACGAATTTCATCGCTACACGCTGGACGACTGGTGGCCTCCGCTTGCCGGCTCGATGATGATGGAGCCCAATACGTTCTGGAACGTCAAGGATGGAAGACGGGACCGGGTGGCGCTGTTTGCCGAACTGGACTCACGCCTCGATCAGAAACTTTCGACCCAGATCGGAGCCCGTGTCGAGCGCGTGAGGATGAACACCGGCAAGGTGCAGGGCTATTACAGCACCGCAGACGGCAGCATGTATGACAACGCCGTCTACCAGCAGGATGCCGATGCCTTCAACGCCAGGGATCACAAGAAGACCGATCTGAATTGGGATCTGACGGCTTCTGCGCGCTATGTGGACAGTGAGCGCGCAACCTACGACTTCGGTCTCTCCCGCAAGACCCGCTCACCCAATCTGCATGAGCGCTACATCTGGTCGAACGAGGCCATGATGGCCGGCTTGATGAACAACTGGTTCGGGGATCTCAATTCGTATGTGGGAGATATCAATCTGAAGCCTGAGGTGGCCTACACCCTGAAGGTCAGCGCGGATTGGCACGATGCGGAAAAGCGTGATTGGCAGTTGAAAGTGGTTCCTTTCTACACCTATGTGCACGACTACATCAACGCCGCCGTCAATACGAGTGCAAACCCCTACAACATGAGCATGCTGGCCGGGCGTCAGTCCTTGAAGTTCGTCAATCAGGATGCCACCTTGTACGGTATCGACGTGTCGGGTCGCAAGCTGCTGGGCCGTGCTGCGGGTGAGTGGGCGACGCGCGCCAGCCTGAGCTATGTCCGTGCCAAGGCCGACAATGACGATAATCTCTACAACATCATGCCCGTGAATGCGCGCCTGGTGCTGGAGCACAGCCTGGAAGGCTGGAGCAGCAGCCTCGAGACCGTTCTGGTGGGCTCGAAGAACAAGCTGAGCAGTGTGCGGGCGGAGCAGAGGACAGCGGGCTATGCGCTCGCCAACTTCCGGACGAGCTACAAGCTCGCCAAGTCTGTTCGCCTGGATGCCGGGGTCGACAACCTGTTTGATCGTCAATACAACCTGCCCTTGGGTGGGCTGGAGTATGCGAGTGCCGACATGATGGCCGGCGGCGCGCCCAGGCCGCTTCGCGCGATGGGGCGCTCGATCAACGCGGGTGTGTCCATGGACTTCTAAGCCGTGGATGGCGCTGGATCACCTTGCTCGTGCATCAGGACGCGTACTTGGCAATCAGCGAGGTGATCTTGGCGCGCTGCTCACTTGAAAGGTCTTGTTCGCTCATCTGTTTGTTCAGTGAGTTCATCACCGATGACAGGGCGCCGGTGAGGGTGTTGATCGTGCCCTGAACCTGGGCCAGGCGGGCCTGGCGTTCCTCGGCGGGAAGGTCCTGCTTGGCCAGGATGGCCTGGAGCTGTGCCTTCTGTTCCGCCAGCTGCTCGTTCAGCTCCCGCAGCTGCTTGAGCATGCCCTTGATGGTTTCCGGCAGGCCGCTGTCGTCGATCTCGTCGTTGGACTTGCTCTTGTCGGTCTGACTGCTGCGGGAGGCAGAAAGGGCCCGGCCTTCCTGGGAGATCTCGATGCGCGGGCGGTCGGCGGCGGTGGAGGCGGGGGGCGAGGCGTCCGCAGCGCCGTCCTGGGGCTGGGTGGCCGGGCTCCTGTCCCGGAGGATCGGTGTCTGGGTGTAAGGGTTGAGGGCGGACGGGATGGTGGGCATGGCTGTGGGGCGGGTTGGAGTGAGGGGAACCGGATACACCAGGAGCATCGCATTGCGGAGCGCAGTCGGGCAATGCGATGGATCACCTCGTCCGGGATGAAGTTTCCCGGCCGGGGGGCGTGGCAGGCCAAATTGTTGTGACGCGGGGGCCGTGGAGGAACCATTCTTTCCATCGAACCGTCGACCGCTGCCCCGTCCCCCATTCTGGAAGCTCCCCGATGACTTCTGCTCCGGACCGCCAGCTTGGCCGGCCGATCTTCCTGCTTTCCGCGGCGGCCTTTGCCAGCGCCGTATCCGCCCGCCTGTGCGACCCGATGCTGCCCGACCTGTCGCGGGTGTTTGCCGCGTCGCCCGCCGAGGTGGCGCATGTGGTCTCGGGCTTTGCGCTGGCCTATGGGCTGGTGCAGGCCTTCTTCGGTCCCCTTGGAGACCGTCTGGGCAAATACAGGTTGATCGCGCTGACCACCTTGCTGTGCACGCTCGGCTCTCTGGGGGCGGCGCTGGCGGGTTCGCTGGATGGGCTGGTGGTGGCGCGGGTGCTCACGGGGGCGGCGGCAGCAGGGATCATTCCCCTTTCGATGGCGTGGATCGGCGACAAGGTACCCTACGAAGAACGCCAGCACACGCTGGCCCGCTTTCTGGCAGGGCAGATCGCCGGGGTGATCGGCGGGCAGTTCATCGGTGGGTTGTTCACCGACACGGTGGGCTGGCGCTGGGCCTTCGGCTTTGTGTGCATGCTGTATCTGGTGATCGGCCTGTGGGTGCTGCAGGAGTCCCGGCGCAACCCGCAGACCCATCATGTACCGGCGCCCGCGGCTGAGCGGCGCGGCCTGGTGGCCCAGGTGGGCAGCGTGTTTGCGGTGCCGTGGGCGCGGGTGATCCTGGCGGTGGTGTTTGCCGAGGGAATGATCGTGTTCGGCGGGATGGCCTTCGTGCCCTTGTATCTGCACGACCGCTTTTCCCTGAGCATGTCCGGGGCGGGGGCCTTGATGGGCATGTTCGGCCTGGGCGGGCTCACCTACATCTTCCTGGCCAAGGGGCTGGTGCGTCGCCTCGGGGAGCTGAGGCTGGCGTCGGCCGGAGCCGGGCTGATCGCCCTGGCGTGGCTGCTGGTGGCCTGGGGCCCCGGCTGGGGCTGGGCCTTGCCGGCTTGTGCCGTTCTGGGGCTGGGCTATTACATGTTCCACAACACCCTGCAGACCCACGCTACCCAGATGGCGCCGCAGGTGCGGGGCACGGCGGTGTCGATGTTTGCGTCCTGCTTCTTCCTGGGCCAGGCCTTGGGCGTGTCGGCGGCCGGCCTGCTTTACCAGACTCAGGGCGCGGCCTGGCTCTTCGGGGCGGCGGCCTTGCTCACCTTGCCGCTGGGGGGGCTGTTCGCGATCCTCTTGCGGCAGCATCGGCTCAGGCCTGCGTGACGCGAAGTCAGGGTGCTTTCTGTGATCGGGGTGATGTAATGAAGCACAGGGTACCGGCTCAGGCTTTGGCCAGGTGTGCCGATAATGCACGGTCCGGTGCCGTGTTGAAGGGTATCGCGGCGCGTGAAACCACAGGCAGGAGCTTGAGTCGTGAAGCGTGGCATACAGCCAACCAGCACCGAAAGGGTGATGCGGAGCGATGATTTCATCGTTTCCAAGACCAGCCCGAAGGGCATCATCACCTATTGCAACCCCATCTTCATCGAATTCTCCGGTTATGGAGAAGAGGAGCTGCTGGGGTCACAGCACAACATCATCCGGCACCCGGACATGCCACGGGCGGCCTTCAAGCTGGCCTGGGACACCATCCAGGCAGGCCAGGAGTTCTTTGCCTACGTGAAGAATATGTCGAAGGACGGGTCCTTCTACTGGGTGTATGCCCATATCACCCCCGATTTCGATGCGCGGGGCGGCATCATCGGCTACACCTCGGTGCGCCGCTGCCCCAGCCGGGAGGCGATCGGCAAGATCACCGGCGTGTACCGGGCCATGCTCGACGCCGAGCGGGCGGTCGGCGCACGGGAGGCGATTGGGGCCGGCACCAAGGTGCTGGTGGATGCCCTTGGGCAGTTGGGGATGAGTTATGAAGAGTTCGTCTTTTCGCTTTAAGCGTGAATGGGCGCTGGCCGCGCTGATCGCTGCGGCGGCGGGTCTGGCCTTCGTCTCGCCCTGGGCGGCGCTGCCGGCCTTGCTGGCGGCCTTGGCCTTGTCCCTGTGGCCGAAGCGGGTGGGCGGGAGCGAGCTCGACCGTTTCGATGCCCTGCTCAAGCAGGTGGGCAAGGGGGAGCTGGGGGGGCGCCTGCCGCACCAGCTGGCCGATCCGACCCTCGAATCGATCCGGGTCAATCTCAACTCGGCCCTGGACCAGACCGAGACCGCCTTCCGCGAACTGCTGGGGAGCATGCAGGCCTTGTCCGACGGGCGTAGCGGGCGGCGCTTGCAGCTGGCCGGCCTGCACGGCAGCTTCCGTTCGGTGCTGGCGCGGATCCAGACCCTGCTGGACGAGGTGGAGGGGGCCCAGGAGTCGGTGGCCCGGGAGGCGCTGCTGTCGCGCATTTTCCTGCGCTCGGAGAAAGGCCTGTCGATGGCCATCACCCATGCCGACCAGTCCCTCACCGCAGTGGGCGGCGATGCGCAGCGCTCCCGCGAGCTGGCGCTGGCTTTCGGTGACTCGGCGAGTGCCATGTCGGAGGCGGCGCATCGCATGGCGGATGCCTTGTCGGGCGCAGAGAAGGCCGCCGAGGCGGGTGTGGCAGTCCTCGACGACCTCGACGGCAAGACCCAGGCCATCCACCGGCTCACCGGCCACATCGACGCGGTGGCCAAGAAGACCACCCTGTTGGCCCTCAACGCCTCGATCGAGGCGGCCCGGGCGGGCGAGGCGGGCAGGGGGTTTGCCGTGGTTGCAGAGGAGGTGAGCAAGCTGGCGGATCAGGCCCAGCGTTCGGCAGAGGAGATTGCCGTCGCCACCCGTGCCATCGGCGAGTCGATGGCCAGCGCCACGGCCGAGATCGCCTCGCTGCGTGAGGCAGTGGTGGGGGCCCGGGGCACCGCGGACGAGTTCAGCAGCGGACTGGCTCGCTCCGCCGAGTCTGCCGCGCAGGTGCAGACCCTGGCTTCGAGCATCGGGCAGGGGGCTGAATCCATGGATGCGTCGATGCATCTGGTGGCCACCGCCCAGAAGGCCCGGGCAGACGCCACGACCATCCTGCACGGCAAGCCGATCGACCTGGGCAGCCTCAGCGAGATGGAGCGGCAGGCCGCGCAGATCGCCCAGGCACGCAAGTGGGTGAAGGGCACCAAGGACCGGGAGGCGCTGGTCGGGATCTACGACCAGCTGTTCGCCGGGATCGAACGCCAGATGCGCTGAAGTGCGCCCATGGGGGGCGGGGCACGCGGTCAGTGTGCCGCCAGGCCCCTCAGCTGGATCACCACCTCCTTGATCCGGCTCCCAAGCTCCTTCTTGTGATTGATGGCCGCGGTGATCTGGCCGACCACCTCGATGCGCTGCTTGGCGCCGGCCTGGATCTCTTCCATGGCAGCCTGGGCGCTGGCTGCGACGGCGAGGCCGGACTGGACGACGGAGTCGGTGTCCTTCAGTGCGTCGGCTGCATCCTTCGAGGTGGTGCTCAACTGCCCGGCGATCTGCCCGATCTGCTCACTGGCCTTGCGCGCCTGTTCGGCGAGCTTGCGCACTTCGTCGGCGACCACCGCAAATCCCCGACCGGCCTCGCCGGCGCGGGCGGCTTCGATGGCGGCATTGAGGGCCAGCAGGTTGGTCTGCTCGGAGATCTGGGTGATCGATGAAACCAGCCCGTTGATCTTGGCCGACTGGCAGGCCAGGGTTTCGAGATCCCCGCGGGCACGATCGAGGCTGCTGCCGAGGCGGGTAATCTCGCTGTTGGCTTGCTTCATCAGCGTGTAGCCGTCCATCACCCGTTGCCCGCTGGTACGTGCCAGGGTGTTGGCCGTGCCCATGTCGGCCAGGGCCTGATCCACCGTACTGTCCAGTTCTTCGGCGAGCGCTTCCGCCTGAGTCAGCGGCCCTTGCAGGTCAGGCGTGTTCGAGACCCGCTCCGGGCGTGGATCGGGCCGGCTGGCGGCGGCAGCCTGGAGGTCGCGGATCGTGCCCTGCAGGGCGTCGGCCTGTGCCCGTGCTGCCGAGAGCTGCACGGCCGCCGTGCCGATCTGTGCTTGAAGTTGGCGGACCCAGTAGAGGAGAGCGGCGATGACGAGTGCCCCGATGATGCCGATGGCGATAGCAGTATTCATTGTTGATCTCGTGGTGTGGGGAGGGAATATCTATGCGGCATCTTGAAGGCGAGCTTGAGGCTGCCGGGGATCAGCCGAGCCACCCTGTACCGCCGCATCCACAGTGGCGAGATCTGACGCCGTCGCGCCCTGGCAGGCCAGTCAGGCGGGCAGCTCCCCGTATACGGCCAGCCGGTAGCAGCTGTCCTTGTGCTGGCGCAGCAGTTCGACCAGCTCGCTGTCGAGGCGGCCCTCGGCCTGCAGTTCGTCCAGGTGGGCCATGACCGCGCTGCTCTCCAGGCGGGCCCGGTAGGGGCGGTCCTGGGACAGGGCCTGGAAGATGTCGGCCACGGCGATCAGGCGGGCCTGCCAGGGGATGTCCTTGGCGTGGAGCTGGCTTGGGTAGCCGGTGCCGATCAGGTCTTCGTGGTGCATGCTGGCCCACTCGGCCAGCGGCAGGTTGGGAAAGACCTTCTTCAGGATGCGCCCGGTGTCGTAGCTGTGACGTCGCACGATGGCACGTTCCTGGATGCTGATCTTGCCGGGCTTGTCGATGATCTCTTCGGGGACACGCAGCTTGCCGATGTCGTGCAGCAGGGCGGCGATTTCGAGCAGGTCGAGCTCCACGCCGCCCACTCCGCGGGCCTGGGCTAGGTAGCGGGTGAGCTGGGCCACCCGGGTGGAGTGCTCCAGGGTGTAGACGCTCTTGGAGTCCACCGTGCGTGCGAACAGGCCGGCGATGGCCAGGGCGTCCTTGCTGCTCAGCTCGATCGGTGCTTCGTGCATGAGGTGCTCGTCGACGACCTCATGCACATAGGTCGGGTCGCATTGCAGCCAGAAGTCCTCGCGGCTGGCCGCCCGCTGAAGAGCCTCGATCAGCTCCGGGCTGAACTGGCAGCCCGACATGCCGGCCAGTCGATCGACGATCCCGAGGTATTCCCAGAGGATCTCGTTCTTCAGGCCGTCCGCGGTGATGTAGGGTGCCAGCAGCACGTCCAGGCGGTCGGCCAGGAAGATCAGGTTGGCCTCCAGCCGTTCATCGGCGGACAGGGGCTCGTGGGCAAGGTCTTCCCAGCGGGTGTGATGCCAGCGGATGGTCGTGGCGAAGCGCTGCAGGGGCGGGCAGGCCAGCAGGTAGGTCTCGCCGCGTTCGCAGTGGGCCTGGGCGCCTTCCCATTCCAGGGTGTCGCTGAGGTGGCGATGCTCTTCGGTGCGGGCCACGCCGCAGTCATGGAGCATGCCGGCGTAGAGCATGTCCAGGCGCCGGGATTCCACCCAGCCCAGTTCATTGGCGATGGAGAAGGCAAGCAGGGCGACGCGTTTCCCGTGATGGACTTCGTCGATCCCGACGAAGTCGAGCGCACCGGTCAGTGCGGCGATGGTTCGCTGGAGCGATATTTTCATAAGCGTCGATATTTCGGGTTCTCGACCGGGGGCGTGGGTCGATGTGTTGCTGCCCGCGCGTTGCGGGCGGGCGATAGTTTACAGTGTCTTGCGGAATTGTTTCCGAGCGGATGTGAAGTGTGTCCGCGTATGATGTTGCGGCGCGCCAACCGTCGGTCTCATGGAGAAGGCCGTGGTCGCCGCCCGTGCAGGGAGTGCCGGATTTCCGGCAGTCGTACAGATTGAGTTGGGAGTCGCGCCGCTCGGGGCGCAGCGAGATCAAGATGGACATCGCAATCTTTCCGTGGAACGACAATTTCAACACGGGGCTCGATCTCGTCGATGAGCAGCACCGCAAGCTCGTTGAGTTGCTGAATACCCTGGCGGCGCGGATTGCGTTTGGCACCGTGGGGCTGCAGCTGGATCGCCTGCTGGATGAACTGGCCGATTACGCCGTGTATCACTTCGACTGCGAGGGCGGGATCTGGGAGGCATCCTTCCAGGGGGATCCGCTGGAGCTTGCGCACCGGGCCAGCCACGACGCTTTCGTGAGTGAGGTGGGGCGCCTGCGGGCGGCGCTCCGTGAGGTGCCGGACGAGGTGCTGGCCGAGGAGTTGCTCGGCTTCCTGGCGCGCTGGCTGGCATCCCACATTCTGGAGTCGGATCGCTTCATGGCCTACGCGGTGCAGGCGATGCAGGCCGGCCTGTCTCTGGAGGAGGCCAAGCAGCAAGCCAGGCTAGAGATGGGCGGAACGACGCGGGCCCTGATCGACATCATTCTGTCGATCTATGCCAGCTTGTCCACCAATACGCTCAAGCTGATGCGCGAACTGGCCGAGCACCGCCGCGACAAGGAGGCGCTGGTCGAGGCCAAGGCATCCCTCGAGGCCTCCCAGAGCCTGCTCAAGACCATCATCGACACGGCGCCGATCCGGGTGTTCTGGAAGGACCGGGCGTCCCGTTACCTGGGCTGCAATCCGGCCTTCGCGCGGGACGCCGGCCTGAGCGACCCCGCCGAGCTGATCGGCAAGGACGATTCGCAGATGACCTGGGCCGCCGAGGCCAGGCTCTACCAGCAGGATGACCGGGCCGTGATCGAATCCGGCGTGCCCAAGCTGAACTACGAGGAGCCGCAGACCACGCCGACCGGGGATGCGATCTGGTTGCGTTCATCCAAGGTGCCTTTGCGCGGCCGCGACGGCGAGGTCATCGGTGTGCTGGGCATCTACGATGACATCACCGAGCGCAAGAGCGCCGTGGAATCGATCCGCAACAGCGAGATCAAGTTCCACTCCCTGTACTCGTCGATGACCGAGGGCGTGGCCCTCCATGAACTGGTGCTCGATGAGGGCGGACAGGCCGTCGATTACCGGATCATCGATGTCAACAGCGCCTTCGAGTCCATCCTGGGCATGCAGCGGGACGCAGTCGTCGGCCGACTGGCCAGCGAGGTCTATGGGCAGGTGCCGTATCTGTCGGCCTTTGCCGGCGTGGCGCAAGGTGGGGCGCCGCTCCGCTTCCAGCCCTTTTTTGAACCGCTCAACAAGCACTTTTCCGTCTCAGTGTTTTCGACCGGACCGGAGCGGTTTGCCACGGTCTTCGAGGATGTGACCGAGAGGGTCCGGGCGCTGGATGCCTTGAAGGCCAGCGAGGAGCACACCCGCCTGGCGCTGGCTGCCTCCAATCAGGGCTGGTTCGATCTGGATCTGGTCACCGGCAAGGTGGTGGTCAGCGAGAACTACCCCGAGCTGATCGGCGCACCACCCGGGAGCTTCACTACCGATCTGGCGAGCTGGTTCGCCAGCATCCATCCCGATGATGCGGACTCGCTGCGGCAGCGCTTCGACGCCTGCCTGCGCAGTGGCGGGCCCGAGACCATGGCCTACCGGCGCCGCTACGGCGCGGACGGCTGGATCTGGATGGAGTCGGTCGGGAAGATCGTGGAGCGGGACGCGGACGGGCGCCCATTGCGGATGACCGGCGTCCACACCGACATCAGTGAGCGCAAGCGCATGGAGATGAGCCTGAGGGATTCGGAGATCCGCTTCCGCACCCTCATCGACGAATCGCCGCTGGCCATCCAGATCGTCGGACTGGATGGCCGCACCCTGCGCGTCAACAAGGCCTGGGAGACCCTGTGGGGCGTGTCGCCGGACGCGCTGGCGCGCTATTCCGTGCTCGATGACCCCCTGCTCGAACAGACCGGCGTGACGCGCCTGGTGCGGGGGGCGTTCGCCGGGGAGGGCAGTGCGGTCACCACCATCGAGTACGGTCCCGGGCAGATGCCGCCGGGCGCGGCGGGCCGCGACACCTTCCTGGTGCGGATGGTGATCTATCCGTCGCGTCTGTCGGATGGCTGCGTGGGTGAGGTGGTGTTGATCCAGGAGGATGTCACGGCGATCCGCCTGGCCGAGCGGGAGCTGGAGCGTCACCGCAACCAGCTGGAAGCCCTCGTGGCGGAGCGCACCGCCGAGCTGTCGGTGGCCAAGGAGGCGGCCGAGGCGGCCAATGTGGCCAAGAGCGCCTTCCTGGCCAACATGAGCCACGAGATCCGCACGCCGCTCAATGCCATCACCGGCATGACCTATCTGATCCGCCGCAGCGGCCTGGACGCGGAGCAGGAGCTGCGCCTCGACAAGATCGACGGTGCCAGCCGGCATCTCCTGGAGATCATCGATGCGGTGCTCGACCTGTCCAAGATCGAGGCCGGCAAGTTCGTCCTCGACGAGGCGCCGGTGCAGGTCGAGCAGATCTGCCGGAACGTGGCCGCCATGCTGCTCGACCGGGCCCGGGACAAGGGGCTTGCGCTGGTGGTGGACTGCCCTGTCCTGCCCGCCAATGTCCTGGGTGACGTGACGCGGATCCAGCAGGCCCTGCTGAACTACGTGAGCAACGCCATCAAGTTCACCGAGCAGGGGCAGGTCATTCTGCGGGTACGTCCTGAGACGGAGACCGGCTCGCACCTGACTCTGCGCTTCGAGGTGGAGGATTCGGGCATCGGCATCGCCCCGGACGCCATGGAGCGGCTCTTTTCCGCCTTCGAGCAGGCCGACAACAGCACCACCCGCCA
>JAFLDU010000159.1 GCA_017309145.1 Zoogloea sp.
TCTTCAGCACGGTGGACTTGCCGGCGCCGTTCAGGCCGAGTAGGCCGATCTTGGCGCCGGGGAAGAAGGACAGGGAGATGTCCTTGATGATCTGCCGCTTGGGCGGGACGACCTTGCTCACGCGGAGCATGGACATGACATATTGGGCCATGGGAGATATCCGGTAACGCAAAAAACAAAGGCGAGACTTTACCCGAGTTGCCCTGACCTTGCGGGGAGTTTGTCGGGCGTGGCGGGCTCAGGCGCAGGCGCTCAGCAGTTCCTCCTGTTCGTCGCGGGACAGGAAGTAGGTATACAGGGAGCGGGGCTGCCACGATGGGGCGCCTCCCCGCAGGGCGATCTGCCGGTCCACATGGCGGAGGTCCAGGTGGAGCAGCACCGCCGGTGCGTTGTCGACGCGGGGGCAGGGCTTTTCTTCACCCAGCTGCACAAAGCCCAGCATGCGCCGGTAGAAACCCACATGGCGGGGATGTACCTCGATCACCAGATCGGTGGCGCCGCGGATCAGACGGGCATGGATATAGGCCAGGTGGAACAGGGTGCCGAGCACTTCGAGCGTGTTGTAAGACGTTTCCACGGCCAACCGGGTGATTTCGCACAGGCGCACGCCAGGGCCACGCAGCCGGGCCAGCTCTTGGCCGTACAGTTCATCGGCATGCAACCCTGCTGGGCCATCCATGCCCAGGGTGGCGGTACCGAAGATGTTCTCGCCGCAGGAGGCGGCAAGGGTCAGGCTGCTGGCCTGGCAGCGAGGCTCCACGCCAGCAGGCAGGCCGCGCCAGGCGTAACGCCGCTCCACCAGCCGGTGCACGTCGTGCCCATGTTGCTGCGGGTCGGCGCAGTGGACAGTGTAGGGGCGCGAATGCGGCCGCGGTTTGCCCGCTTTGGCCGACGATCCACATTGGCTCGTTTGCCGGGCAGGCTGCGGGGGTGTCCGGGAGTCCGCTGAAAAGATAGTCACAAAAACGTAAAAAACGAAAATATCAGGTCAGCGGACTTTTTACAGACGGACCCTTGGGTTGTCACGGCCTGCCCTGTAACAAAAGGTCTCCCATGTGTCAAAAAGTCATACGGGAGAAGGGCTTCAGGCAGCGAACTGAAGCCGCGCAAGCCGGGCGTACAGACCGTCTACGGCAATCAGCTCGGCATGGCTACCCTGCTGCACGACCCGTCCGGCTTCCATCACGATGATGCGGTCCGCCTTTTGAACGGTGGCCAGGCGATGGGCGATGGCCAGGGTGGTGCGCTGGCGCATCAGCCCGTCGAGGGCCTGCTGGACCATGCGCTCGCTTTCTGCGTCGAGGGCCGAGGTGGCCTCGTCGAGGAGCAGGATGGGACGGTCGGCCAGGATGGCGCGGGCGATGGCGATGCGCTGGCGCTGACCGCCCGACAGACGCACCCCGCGCTCGCCCAGGTCGGTGTCGTAGCCCTCGGGGAGGCGGGTGATGAACTCGTCGGCAAAGGCTGCGGCACAGGCGGCCTTCACGTCGTCGAGACTGGCCTCTGGTCGGGCGTAGCGCACATTGTCGGCAACGCTGGCGGCGAAGATCACCGCCTCCTGGGAGACCAGGGCGATACGGCTGCGCAGGGCGGCAGGATCGGCCTCGGAGAGAGGGACGCCGTCGATCCGCACATTGCCGTGTTCAGGATCGTAGAAACGCAGCAGGAGCTGGAACACCGTGCTCTTGCCAGACCCTGATGGCCCCACCAGCGCGACGGTCTCGCCAGCCCGCACGCTCAGACTGAAATCGTCGAGGGCCGGGGTGTCCGGACGGGTGGGGTAGCGGAAGCGGACCCTGTCCAGCTCGATCTCGCCCCGCGGTGGTAGCGGGAGAGCGCGTGGCGTGGCAGGGGCCTGGATCGCCGGACGGGTGGCAAGGATCTCGGTCAGCCTCTCGGTGGCGCCGGCGGCCCGCTGCAACTCGCCCCACACTTCCGACAGGGCGCCCACGCTGCCGGCGACGATGGCCGCGTAGAAGACGAAGGCGGACAACTCACCTGCGCTCAGACGGCCGGCCAGCACGTCGTGGCCGCCGATCCACAGGATGAAGGCGATCGCACCGAACACCAGCACCATCACGGCCGCCACCAGGCGTGCCCGGTTGGCGACGCGCTGGCGGGCCGTGGCAAAGCTGTTTTCCACCAGATGGGCGAAATCCTTGCGATCCGCGGGCTCATGACCATAGGCCTGCACGATGCGGATCTCATGGATGGTTTCATCTATGCGGTTGCCCAGCTCGGCGACCCTGTCCTGGCTCTCCCGGGCCAGTTTGCGCACCCGCCGGCCGAACAGCACGATGGGCGTGACCACCAGGGGGACGCCAGCGAGGGTGAGCAGGGTCAGCTTGAGGCTGGTGGTGAACAGCATGATCAGCCCACCGATCAGCAACAGGGCATTGCGCAGGGCGATCGACAGGCTCGAACCGACGACGTTCTCGATCTGGGTGGTATCGGAGGTCAGGCGCGAGATGACCTCGCCGGTCCGTCCCGCTTCGAACCACGAGGGCGGCAGGCTCAGCAGATGGTCGAAGACCTTGCGGCGGAGATCGGCGGTGACCCGTTCGCCCAGCCAGGACACGTTGTAGAAGCGCAGATAAGTGGCCGCCGCGAGCAGGGCGATGACCCCGAACATGGCGGCCAGGCTGCGGTCCAGCCAGTCCGGGTCACCCGCCGAAAAGCCCTGGTCGATCACCAGGCGCAGCCCCTGGCCCACCGCCAGCATGGCGCCGGCGGCGACGATCAGGGCCAGCGCGGCAATCAGCACACGGCGGCGATAGGGGGCGAGGAGCTGGAGCAGGGCACGGGCGGGGTGACTGGGCATGGCGGGGTGACTAGGCATGAGCGAGGGGCGTGATGGCCGTGCATTGTAGATGTGGCGCCCCCCATCCATGACGGGGGCCGGTAAGCTATGGCATCCGAATCCAAGGAATCGTTCCTGCCATGCTGCTCGCCACCTCGCCCCTCACCGCAGGGGTCACCCTGCTGATCGTCCTGCTGCTCTTCGGCACCGCCTTTGCGGTGGGCAAGGGGCGCCATCAATATGGAATCCAGGCGCCCGCTGTGACGGGCCATCCGGTTTTCGAGCGGCTCTACCGGGTGCAGATGAACACCCTCGAATGGGCCGTGATGACCTTGCCCTGCCTGTGGCTGTGTGCCGCCTATGTGCGTGACGATGTGGCGGCGGGCCTGGGTGGCCTGTGGTTGGTCGGCCGGATCGCCTATGCCGTGGGCTATGCCCGGGACCCGGCCCGCCGTGCCGCCGGTTTCACCCTCGGTGCGCTGGCCTTCGGTGCCCTGGGTCTGGCTGCGGGGGGCGGCGTGGTGTGGCGGTTGATCGGAGGTGGCGCATGAGTCCCCGTCTCAAGCAATTCATGGCGGCCCTGGTCACGGGCCTCGGCGCCTGGTCTTGCGTGGCTGCGCCGGCGCTCCCGGCCCTCGGGGTGAAGGGTGATGCCGTCACCGTGTCAGGGATTTCGTCCGGCGGGTATATGGCGGTGCAGTACCAGGTGGCCTATTCCCGACAGGTCAAGGGCGCGGGGGTGCTGGCGGCCGGACCCTATGACTGTGCCGAAGGCAGCACCTGGCGAGCCCTTGTCAATTGCATGTCGCCGACGCGCTGGGCGCCGGTGCCGGAGGTCGGGGAGATCCGGGCACGGATGGAGTCCCGGGCCCGTCTGGGGCTCATCGATCCGCCCGCAGGGCTGGCCGACGACCGGGTCTGGGTGTTGACCGGCGCCTCGGATCACACGGTGGAGCGGCCGGTGGTGGACGCCCTGGTGGACTTCTATCGGAACTGGATGCCGGCCGAGTCCGTGACCCTGGTCACCCTGCCGGAGGCCGGCCACGCGATGATCTCGGTGACGGATCCGTCGCCCAATGCCTGCTCGACCTCCGAGCCGCCCTTCATCAACCGCTGCGGTGATTTCGATGCGGCCGGGGAGCTGTTGAAGTACCTGCTCGGGCCGCTGCAGGCGCCTGCGGC
Organism: Zoogloea sp.; assembly: GCA_017309145.1. Taxonomy (GTDB): domain Bacteria; phylum Pseudomonadota; class Gammaproteobacteria; order Burkholderiales; family Rhodocyclaceae; genus Zoogloea. The sequence goes on from JAFLDU010000159.1 coordinate 3,983, forward strand.
CCTGGCCCGCCAGACCGGCCTGCAGACCTTCGACCAAGCGCCCTTCATCCGTGGCCTGCCTGCGGATGCGGGGCTGGCCGGGCAGGGTTTCGTCTATGTGCCGGCCAGTTGCCGCAGCGGCGGCTGTCAAGTCCATGTGGCCTTCCATGGCTGCCGGCAGGGTGAAGATCAGGTCGGACGGCGTTTCGTGGAGGGGGCCGGCTACAACCGCTGGGCCGAGAGCAACCGGTTGGTGGTGCTCTACCCGCAGGTGGCGGCCCGCAACGGGTTGGCGGCGGGGTCGTGGCGCTGGATGGTCAATCCCAAAGGCTGCTGGGACTGGTGGGGCTATGCCTCAGCCGACTATGCCACCCGCAATGGCCTCCAGCTGGAGGCCGTCCACAAGATGCTGCAGCGCCTGGCCGAGCCGCCGGGGCGCTGACTGGGAGCCTTGCGCCCCTGGACTCACTTCTCGACGAAGGCGCGTTCGATCACGTAGTCGCCAGGCGCACCGATGTGCGGGGAGATCTTGAAGCCCCGCTCGTCGAGCATCTTGCAGCAGTCGTCGAGCATGGCCGGGCTGCCGCAGATCATGGCCCGGTCGAGCGCCGGGTCGAGGGGCGGCAGGCCGGTGTCCTCGAAGAACTTGCCGGTGGTGATCAGGTCGGTGACGCGGCCCTGGTTGCGGAACTCCTCGCGGGTCACCGTGGGGTAGTAAACCAGCTTGTTGCTCACGTCTTCACCGAAGAACTCGTTTTCCGGCAGGACCTGCTCGATGAATTCGCTGTAGGCCAGCTCGGACACATAACGCACGCCGTGGAGCAGCACCACCTTCTCGAAGCGTTCATAGGTTTCCGGGTCCTGGATCACGCTCATGAAGGGGGCCAGGCCAGTGCCCGTGGAGAACAGGTAGAGGTTGCGGCCCGGCAGCAGATCGGACAGCACCAGGGTGCCGGTGGGCTTCTTGCTGACCACGATCGGGTCACCCGGCTGGAGATGCTGCAGGCGGGAAGTCAGCGGGCCGTTGGGGACCTTGATGCTGAAGAACTCCAGGTGTTCTTCGTAGTTGGGGCTGGCGATGCTGTAGGCGCGGGTGAGCGGCCGGCCTTCCACTTCGAGGCCGATCATCACGAACTGGCCGTTGTCGAAACGCAGCCCTGCGTCCCGGGTGACCTTGAAGCTGAACAGGGAGTCATTCCAGTGATGGACGGACAGAACGGTCTGGGTGCTCAGTTTGCTCATGGCAGCGAAAGGAAGGAAGAGGGATGACTGTATTGTTGCAGTGCAATTAAGATCTGTAAAATGGATAGTATTGATATATAAATTCTATTTTGCAGATATGAGATACACCCTCAGGCAGCTGGAGATCTTCCTGGCGGTGGCGCGCCATGAAAGCGTGTCCCGGGCGGCCGATGAGCTGTCCTTGAGCCAGTCGGCCACCAGCACGGCGCTGGGCGAGCTGGAGCGCCAGTTCGACACCCAGCTCTTCGACCGGATCGGCAAGGCCCTGCGCCTGAACGAGCTGGGCAAGGTGCTGCTCCCCCATGCGGTGCAGTTGACTGAGCACGCCCGCGAGATCGAATCCATACTTGGGCGCCGTACCGATTTCGGCCCCCTGCACATCGGCGCGACGCTGACGGTGGGCAATTACCTGGCGACCTTGATCGCCGCCGATTTCCTGCGCCGCCATCCGAGCGCCCAGGTCCGGCTGTCGGTGCATAACTCGGCGACCATCATCCACCAGCTGCTCCACTATGAAATGGACCTGGGGCTCATCGAAGGCAGTTGCCGGCACCCCGATCTGCTGGTGGAGCCCTGGGTGGAGGATGAGCTGGTGGTCTTCTGCGCGCCGGGCCATCCGCTGGCGAAGTGCCAGCAGGCCAGCATGGAGGAACTGGCCGGTCAGGAGTGGATCCTGCGGGAGAGTGGTTCGGGGACCCGCGAGACCTTCGATCAGGCCCTGCGGCATTTCAATGGGGAACTCAAGCTGCGCCTCGAGCTGGAGCACACCGAGGCCATCAAGCGGGCTGTGGAGAGCGGCCTGGGCATCGGCTGCATCTCCCGCCTGGCCTTGCGCGAGGCTTTCCGGCGGGGCAGCCTGGTGCCCATCGAAACCCCGGAGCTGGACCTGCGCCGGCAGTTCCAGTTCGTCACTCACAAGCGCAAGTACGTCACCGCGGGCATGCGCGAGTTCATCACCCTGTGCCGTCAGCTGACGGCCGGGGTGACACGCAGCGATCAGATCGATCTGCCCTTCATTCCCTGAGTTGTCCACGGGGTGGATAAGTCGCCCGCTACCCACAAGTGGCGGGGGCAAGCCTGTGGAAAAGATGTGGGAGGTGCTGTCATGTGACGGACACAAAAGGTTTTTTTTGTGCTGCTTAAAAATAGTGCAATGCTGTCATATTGGTCGGTTGAATAGTTTTTATCTATTCACAAAAATCCGGGGATAAGCTGTGGACAACCTGTGTGGCGCTGCAGCATTGTCTTGTTTTCATTGAAGAAAGACGCTGTGCAACAAAATGGGGCAGGCCTTGTCCAGCTTGGTGCAGGCTTGCTTTTTCCCCACCGGACGTGGGAAAAGGTGTGGAAAAACTGTGGGAGTGGGCTGCAAGACGTTCTCCCGTAAGGGAATTGTGGCGTTGCACAAAAATGAGGCGGTTGCTGTGGCGTGTGCGCGCCAAGCCTGTCAGTTCCGAGGGGGGGCGGCCGTGGAGGCAGGCAGGAGTCTCTCGTAGGGAAGCTCACGTCGCACGCTCGCCAGGGCTTCCTCGTACCTCGTTTTGTAGCGTTTTCCCGCTTCACCGGAGAACACCGTGTAGAGGCTCGTCTTCTCGTTGGGCACGGGTATCACGATCACACGCTCATCCAGGTGGCTCTTGCGGATCCCGGCATGGATCGCGTGGATGTCGGGGGAGAAGAAGGCATCGATCCGGCCTACGGAAAGCATGCGGAGCCCTCGGGCTGCGATGTCGTCCCCGGCAATCGGTAGCAGGTTGGCGTTGAGGCTGTCCAGAGCGGCCGAACGGTAGCCGCCCTGCCAGATGCCGATGCTCAGCGAAGGGCGCTCGCGGAGACCTTCCAGGGAGGCGAAGGGTTTGCCGGCAATTACGGCAAATGCGGGTTGCGTGGTCAGGAAGGGGGTTGCGGGATAGGCCAGATAAAGCGCCCGCTCCTCGCTGCGGGCCAGGATCAGGGCGGCGTCGAGCTGTTGATCGCGCAGCAGGTTGAGCAGGCGCGACAGGGGATAGTTCTGGTACTTCGCCTTCAGGCCAGCCTTGCCGAGAACCATGTCCAGATAGGCGATGGCGGGGCTGTCCGGTGCCGAGCCACTCTCGCTGACGTGGGGGGGCAGGCTGAAGTAGCCGACCCGTAGCGTTTCGGTTGCAGTGGCCAGCGCGCTGCAGCCCAGGGCGCACACCAGGAAGACCCATGAAAGCCGGCTGACCTGTCTCATGGCCGTCGCGGCGGGAGGACGGAAGGCAGAGAGGCGTCCCGGTGAGGCGGGTGGGGCTTTGATAGAATCCGTGTCACTCTTCAGGTTCCTGTCGTGCTTCCGATGACCACTCCCGTCCGTTACACCATCCAGGCGGCCCAACCGGGCGCTCACCTCTTTGAAGTCACGCTGCGCATTGAGCAGCCCGAGCCTGCAGGGCAGGTATTCAGTCTGCCAGCCTGGATCCCTGGGAGCTACATGATCCGGGAGTTTGCGCGGAACGTCGTCACGCTGTCTGCCGAGTGCAATGGTGAAGCGCTGACGGTCACCCGCAGCGACAAGCACACCTGGCATCTGCCCGCCGGACTGACGGGCCCGGTGACCCTGCACTACAGCGTCTATGCCTGGGATCTGTCGGTGCGTACCGCGCATCTGGACCAGACCCATGGCTTCTTCAACGGAACCAGCGTCTTCCTGTGTGCGCATGGCCATGAGGCCCTGCCACATTATGTGGACATCCTGCCGCCGCGAGGCCTGGAGGATGCCGGTTGGCGGGTGGCCACCAGCCTGCCGGCCGCGGTGGGGGAAACGGGCGCCGCAGCGCCCTATGGCTTCGGTTGCTACCGGGCCGACGACTACGACGCGTTGATCGATCATCCGGTGGAGATGGGGACCTTCTCCCTGGTGGAGTTCGAAGCCTGCGGCGTGCCCCACGCAGTGGCCATCACCGGGCGTCACGATTGCGATCTCGCACGCCTGGCTGCGGACCTCAAGCCGGTGTGCGAAGCCCAGATCCGCCTGTTCGGGGAGCCGGCTCCGATGGATCGCTATGTCTTCCTGGTGATGGCAGTGGGGGATGGCTATGGCGGGCTCGAGCATCGGGCCTCCACGGCCCTGTTGTGCAGCCGCGCCGATCTGCCTTACCCCGGCATGGAGACGGTGTCCGAGGGCTATCGTCAGTTTCTGGGGCTGTGCAGCCACGAGTATTTCCATACCTGGAACGTCAAGCGGATCAAGCCGGCTGCCTTCGTGCCCTACAGGCTCGCGGTGGAGAACTACACCCGCCTGCTGTGGGCCTTTGAAGGCTTCACCTCGTATTACGACGATCTGATGCTGGTGCGCAGCGGGCGCATCACGGTGATGGACTACCTGAGCTTGCTGGGCAAGACCATCACCCAGGTGCACAAGGGCAGCGGGCGCCGCAAGCAGAGCGTTGCCGAGTCGTCCTTCGAGGCATGGACCAAGTATTACCGCCAGGACGAGAACAGCCCCAATGCGATCGTCAGCTATTACACCAAGGGCGCCCTGGTGGGATTGCTGCTGGATCTGCGCCTGCGCAGCGGCAGCGGCGGGGCGGTGAGCCTGGACGACCTGATGCGGACCTTGTGGCAGCGTCACGGGCTCACCGGGCAAGGGGTGGCGGAGGATGGGCTGTACGCCCTGGCCGCCGAACTGGGCGGCCCGGGCGTAGGAGACTGGCTCAAGGCGCTGGTCGAAGGGACCGACGAGCTGCCGCTGGCCGAGCTACTCGCCGGGGTGGGCGTGAAGCTGGCCTGGGAGGCGGCGTCTTCCACACCAGGGCTGGGGGTGCGGACCACCGCCGAGGGGGATTTCCCACGCCTGGCCAATGTTTATGACGGCGGCCCGGCTCAGGCGGCGGGGCTGTCGGCGGGGGATGTGCTGGTCGCGCTGGACGGGCTCAGGCTCACGGCGGCAAGCCTCGACAGGCTGTTGGCCCGTCGGCGGCCTGGCGATAGGGTCAGTCTCCACGCCTTCCGCCGCGACGAGTTGATGTGCTTCGAAGTCGAACTGGCCGGCGCACTCCCCGACACGGCCCGGCTGACCCTGGAGGATGACGCGGAGGCTGCGCGCCTGAGCGTGCGAAAGGCTTGGCTGGAGGGCTGACCCTTCGGGCCCGGACTGGGCCCAAAGGGCTTCAGAACAGCCGGTCCGGCGTCAGGCGCAGGCCGAAGGAGATCCAGCGGCTGCTGGCCGGGCCATTCAACTCCCGGCCCAGAGTGGCATCCACCTGGACCCGTTCGGGAATGATGGCGAAGCGGGCGCCCGCCTGCCAGAAGGTCCCGGCGCTGTTGTCTCCGAAGCTCTCCGCGATGCCGGTGATGTGCTCGTTGAGGCGGAACTCCCCGCCGAGACCCCAGGTGGTTCGGTGTTCCCCACTGGCCTTGTCCTTCAGCCAGCCCACATTGGCGTGCATGACGATCCTGTCGTCGGCGAAGGATACCGACACCGGCATATAGACGAAGGTGTTGCCCAGCAGGTTGGGGCCGGGATTCACCTGGGGATGATGCACTGTGCCCGCCGCCAGGCCCAGGCCCCAGCCGTTGGTCTCCAGCGGTCGCAGCAGGGTCTTGAGCTGAAAGATGTAGTCCCCGGAGCTGGGCTGGCCATCGTTCTTCGCCTTGCCGCCGCCCGCGGTGAGTTCCAGGTTGCCGAAGGGGTTGCAGGCGGGCAGCGCCCACAGCTCGCGGCTGTCCGGGTAGATGCGCACCCAGCTTTCGAGCTGGCAACTGCCTGCCGTGGTCAGGCGGGCATCGTCCGTCACGAAAGGACGGGCTGCCAGGGCTGGCAGCGCCAGGGCCTGGAGCAGGCAGAAGAGGCTGATTCTGGACATGCCCATCAGGCTAGCAGGGACGGGTTATCCGGATGTGACAGGCGGCCCTCGTCCCGCGACACGAAGTGCAGATAGATCCCGAAGGCCAGGGCTGCGGCGATGTTGCTGAGCACCGAGGCCTGCCAGAATCCAGCCACACCCTGGGGGGGCAGCCATTCACCCAGACCGTGATAGGCGAGCCCGTAGCCGCCGGCCAGGCCGATCCCCCAGAAGCACAGGGTATGGACCAGCATCGGGCCAAAGGTGATCTTGTAGCCGCGCAGGGCATGGGCGGCGACGGTCTGGATGGCGTCGAAGAACTGGTACAGGCAGATGTAGATGGCCAGTGAAGCCGCCAGGCCGCTCACCGCCGGGTCTGCGGTATAGGCCGCCATGATGGGCTCGCGGGCCAGCCAGGCAAGCAGGCTGATCAGGGTGGACAGCCCGGTGGCCAGGGCGATGCCGGTCAGTGCAGCATGGCGGGCGCCGGATCGGTTGCGGCCGCCGAGGGCCTGCCCGACCAGCACCAGGGTGGCGATGGCCACGGCCAGGGGCAGCATGTAGATCAGGGCAGCCAGATTGCCGACGATGCGGTGACTGGCCACCACCGTGGCCCCCAGTCGGGCGACCAGCAGGGCGATCAGGGTGAAGGCGGTGATCTCGACGAAGCTGGAGAAGCCCATGGGCAGGCCGAGGCGCAACAGCTCGCCGATGGGGCGGGCCCGTGGCCGGGTCCAGTTGGAGAAGATCCGGTAAGGCGCATAGGTGCTGCTGCCGGCCACATGCACGCTTGCCGCCAGCAGGGCGAGCCAGCAGATCACCACGGTGGAGACGGCACAGCCCTGGCCCCCCATGGGGGGCAGCCCGGGCAGCTTGCCGTTGATCAGGGCCCAGGAGAGCGGGATGTGCACGGTGGTGGTGGCCAGGCTGATCACCATCAGCACACGGGTCCGCCCGAGGGCATTGGTGAAGGCGTAGAAGGTCCGGTACAGCAGCACGGCGGGCAGGCCCCAGGCGATCGTCTTGAGGTACTGGCGGGCACCGTCCTCCACCGTGGGGCTGATCTCCGAGGCCCGCATCAGCCAGTCTGGATGGTTCAGGAAGAGCATTGCCGGAACGGCCAGGCCCAGGGCCAGCCAGAAGCCCTGCTGCACCGCCGGACCGATCTCGGCCTTGCGCCCCGCGCCGACATGGTGGGCGACGGTGGGGGCGACGGCCTGCAGGATGCCGACCATCAGCATCACGATGGAGATGTAGATGCCGCTGCCGATGGCCACTGCGGCCAGGTCGGTGGTGCTGTAGCGCCCCGTCAGCACGGTATCGCTGACCATCTGGGTCATGGAGGAGAGCTGGGCGATCAGGACCGGCCAGGCCAGATCGATGATGCGGCGGGTGACAGGCAGACGGGCGGCGTGTTGAGGCATGGGAGGCGTAGTGTAGGCCGGATCGATGGAACCCGTGCTCAGTGGTGGGCTTATCCGAAGTGCCCGTGCAGGAACCAGCCGTGAGGCGGCTGGCGCTCCCGGAAGATCCAGACCAGGCTGTGGTCGTGGCGGCGGGCCACGAAGTAGTCGCGGCGTACCTCGGCTCCGTCCCACCAGCCCGACTCGATGCGCTCGGGGCCGGCCAGCAACCTGTCCGGATGGGGGGGCGCAATGGGGCGGGGAACAGGCAGCAGCCACAAGGGGCGGGGAGGGCGGAGCTGTGACTGCTGCATGTCGGCCTGAGTTCCGGACTGGTCGGGTTGTTGCGGGTAGTCCCAGCGCCAGGCTCGCTCCGGGCGGTGGTCCGGGCAGGGGCTCAGGCAGGCGACGGCCTGATGGCCGAGCCGGGCGCGCAGGGTGGCCAGAAGCAGTCCTGGATCGCCTTGCCGCCCATCGTCTCCTTCGAACAGATCATGCCGTGGCGGGGCGATCGGGCGGGGCCCATCGGCCTCCAGGCGCAGGGCGTCAACGGCGGCCGGCAGGGCGTGGCGCGACAGATGTTCCCGGGCCAGCAGCTGGAAGCGTGTGATGTCCCGCGACAGGGTGCCGGGGATGATCTCGATGCGCGCTTCGCTGTGCTGCGTGTTGCGTTCGTATTCCAGGACCAGGCTGAGGGCCTCCAGCCCGGCATGGCGGGCGTCCAGCCAGCCGGCCAGACCGGCCAGCAGGCGGCGCAGTCCGAACAGCAGGGTGTCGACCTGGATGCTGGGCACCGGCAGGGGAAGACGGGCCTGGTAACGCTCGGGGGGAATGTGCCAGGGCCTCGGGTCGGCCTGGAGGCCG
>JAFLDU010000160.1 GCA_017309145.1 Zoogloea sp.
GGGTCTTCGCCCTCGGGGCGCTGATCGACCGTTTCGGTTTTTTCGTGCTGCATCGGCGCGACCACCTGGACCAGGTGCTGGCCACCTTCGGCGTGGTGCTGTTCTCCAATGAAGTGGCACGCATGATCTGGGGCGCCTCACCGATCTTCATGGAGCTGCCCGAGGCGCTGGCGGACTCCGTCTCCCTGTTCGGCCTGAGCTATCCGGCCTACCGCATCCTGATCATCGGGGTGGGGCTGGTGGTGGCGGTGGGGCTCTACCTGCTGATCGAGCGCACCCGCATCGGCATGCTGATCCGGGCCGGGGCAAGCAACCGGAACATGGTGGCAGCCCTGGGGGTGAACATCGGCTGGCTCAACACCTTCATCTTTGCCCTCGGGGCCGGGCTGGCCGGTCTGGCCGGGGCCATGGTGGGGCCGATCCTGTCGGTGCAGCCGGGCATGGGCGATCCGATCCTCATCACCACCCTGGTGGTGATCGTGATCGGCGGCATCGGCTCGATCCGCGGCGCCTTTCTGGGCGCCCTGGTGGTCGGGGTGGTGGACACCCTGGGCCGCACGGTGATGCCCTTCGTGCTGCGCCAGTCCCTCGATGCGGAGACCGCCAACACGGTGGGTCCGGCCCTGTCATCCCTGGCGGTCTATGTGCTGATGGCCGTGATCCTGGCCCTCAAGCCCGATGGCCTGTTCCCTGTGAAGAAGCGTTGAAGGAGTGCCCATGAACACCATGACACAAACGCGTGGCGGGCAGTCCCTGTTGGGGATGGACAAGGGGCGCCTACGGGTGGCCGTGACCGTTCTGCTGACCGGGCTGTTCCTGCTGGTTCCGGTGTATGCCGGTGTGACCGGCGATAGCTATTCCCTGATTCTCTTCGGCCGGGTGCTGGTGTTTGCCCTGGCCGCGGTGGGGCTCAACTTTGCGCTGGGCTATGGCGGCATGGTCAGCCTGGGGCATGCCATGTATGTGGGCCTGGGGGCCTACGCGGTGGCGATCCTGTCCCACCACGGAGTCACCAACGGGGTGGTGCACCTGCTGGTGGTCGGTGCGGTGACGGCGCTGCTGGCCGTGCCGGTGGGCCTGATCGCCCTGCGGACCCAGGGCATCGCCTTCATCATGATCACCCTGGCCTTCGCCCAGATGCTGTTCTTCGTCTTTGTCGGCCTCAAGCAATACGGCGGCGACGAGGGGCTGACCATCGCCGAGCTGTCCGGCTTCGGCCCCCTCACCGCCAACAAGACGGCGCTCTACCTGTCGATGATGGTGGCCCTGGGGCTGGCCCTGGCCCTGCTGCGGCGGGTCGTGGCATCGCGCTTCGGGCTGGTGCTGCGGGCCACCCGCATCAACGAGCGGCGGGTGCGTGCGGTGGGCACCGCGCCGCTGGGCTACCGGCTGGTCGGCTATGTGATGTCGGCCGAGTTGTGTGCCGTTGCCGGCTACTTCCTGGCCAACCTCACCGCCTTCGCCTCGCCGGCCTACATGGCCTGGACGGTGTCCGGCGAGCTGATCGTGATGGTGCTGCTCGGTGGTACCGGCACCTTGGTCGGGCCGGTGGTGGGGGCGGCCGTGTTCCTGTTGCTCGAGGAGGGTCTCAAGGCGCTGACCGATCACTGGATGGCGATCATGGGGCCGATCATCGTACTGATCGTGCTGTTCCTGAAGGACGGTCTGTGGGGCTTGCTCGGTGACGGCGAGTCCGAGAAGGGAGGGCACTGATGAAACCGCTGCTTTCGATACGCGGTCTGGTCAAGCGCTATGGCGGCTTGACGGTGACCGACCATGTGGACCTGGACATCCTGCCCGGTGAGGTGCACGCCATCATCGGCCCCAACGGGGCGGGCAAGACCACGTTGATCAGCCAGATCGTCGGCGAGGTGAAGAACGATGAGGGCAGCATCGCCCTGGGTGACCGCCTCATCGATGGCCTGGATGTGGCCCAGCGGGCCCAGGCGGGCATCGGCCGCTCCTATCAGATCACCTCGGTGATCCCGCGCTTCACGGTGCTGGAGAACGTGATCCTGGCGGTGCAGGGCTGCCGCGGGCATGCCTACCGCTTCTGGACGCCCGCCGTGGAGACGGTGGAGCTGACCAGCCGGGCCGACGAGATCATCGCGCTGCTGGGCCTGGCAGCGCGCCGGGACGACCCCGCCGCGTCCCTCTCCTACGGCCAGCAGCGCCAGCTGGAGATGGCGATGGCCCTGGCCCTGGAGCCGAAGGTGCTGCTCCTCGACGAGCCGATGGCCGGCATGGGCCACGGTGAGACGAGCCACATGGTGGACCTGCTGCTGCGCCTGAAGGGCCGCTACGGAATCCTGCTGATCGAGCACGACATGGACGCGGTGTTCCGCCTGGCGGACCGGATCAGCGTGCTCTTCTACGGCAAGGTGATCTACTGCGGCGATCCGGCCGCGGTGAAGGACAACCCCCAGGTGCGCGAGGCCTATCTGGGCGACGAGGAGGTGCCGGCATGAGCGCGCTGCTGAAGGTGGATGGCCTGGTGGCCGGCTACGGCCGCAGCCAGGTGCTGTTCGGGGTGAATCTGGAGATCCAGGCCGGACAATGCGTGACCCTGCTGGGCCGCAACGGGATGGGCAAGAGCACCACGATCAAGAACATCATGGGCATGCACGCGCCTTGGAAGGGCCAGGTGAGCTTCCGCGGAGCGTCGGTGGGCGGGCAGCCGTCCTACCGGGTGGCGCAGGCCGGGATCGGGCTGGTGCCCGAAGGCCGGCAGGTGTTTCCCAACCTGTCGGTCAGGGAGAACCTCATCGCCACCGCCGCTGATCGGCGCAAACGCCCCTCGCCCTGGACCCTGGAGCGTGTCTATGGACTGTTTCCACGTCTGCAGGAGCGGGCCTCGAACTTCGGCAACCAGCTCTCCGGGGGCGAGCAGCAGATGCTGGCCATCGGCCGCGCGCTGATGATCAACCCGGAGCTGCTGATCCTCGACGAGGCCACCGAGGGCTTGTCGCCGAAGGTGCGCCAGGAGATCTGGGCGGCGCTGGGGGCATTGCGCAAGGAGGGCATGGCGATCCTGGTGATCGACAAGAACATCGTGCCCCTGCTGGCCCTGGCCGACTACCACTACATCCTCGAGAAGGGGCAGGTGGTCTGGCACGGCAGCTCGGAGCGGCTGCGGGCCAACCCCGAGATCTGCCAGAAATACCTGGGCGCTTGAGCCCCTGAAACCACTTCCAGGAGACTGAAATGATCACTTTCATCCGACGGGTGCGCATGCGCAACGGGCATTTTGGCGAGGCGATGGACCTGCTCAGGCGGCGGCTGGATTACCTTGAAGCCAGCCATGGCGTGCAGGTCGAACTCAAGGTCCGCTTCGGCGGGCCGGTGGGCGAGGTGGCCCTGATGTCCTACCACGGCGACGCGGGGGAACTCGAGCTGTTCCGCCGCAAGGTGATGGCCGACATCCAGGCCGGGCTGCAGCTGGAGGAACTCGCTCACGTGCTGCTTCCCGGGGAGACCCATGACGAGATCTGGATGGATCCATGAGCGGCACATCGGCGTCGGAGTTGTCGTCGTCCGGGTGTTAGGCTTGATCCCCCTGTCGATAGGCTGCGCATTCTTCCATGGCTGATTCATCCCTCGTCCGCATCCGGGATCTCAAGTTCAAGCAGTTGCTGGTGTTCGAGCGGGTGGTCGCCCTGGGCTCGATGCACAAGGCCGCGGTGGCCTTGCACATGTCCCAGCCCAATGTGTTCAAGATCATCGAGCAGCTGGAGCGCCTGCTCGATGTCCCCCTGTTCGAGCGCAGCAGCCGGGGGGTGGTCCCCACCGTGTTCGCCGAGCGGCTGCTGGAACGGGTCAAGCCCATGCTCGGGGATGCCCGGGCGATGGGCGAGGACCTGGTGGCCATCCGCCAGGTGGAGCGTGGCCATGTGGAGGTGGGAACGCTGATCTCCGCTTCGGCACGCCTGCTGCCGGAGGCCATCACCCTGATGAAGCAGCGTCATCCCGGTGTGGACATCACGGTGCGGGAGGCCACCAACGATGTGCTCTTCCCGATGCTGGCCGTGGGCGAACTGGATCTCATCATCGGACGCCTGCCCGATGAGTCGATGGCCGGTGTCGATTCGTATGCCTTGTACGACGAAAGCCTGGTGCTGGTGGTGCGCAGCGGGCACCCCCTGGTGGGGCGGCCCGACTTCGCCCTGGAGGCGCTGGGGACCTATCCGTGGATCCTGCCGATCACCGAATCCCCCGTCCGGGCCCAGGTGGAGGGCTTCTTCCTGGCCAGGGGGCTTCCGATCCCGGCGAATCGTGTCGAATCCCTGTCCCTGCTGACTAATCTGGGGGTCCTGCTGCGTTCCGACACGGTGGCCATGCTGCCGCGGGCGGCGGCCATGCCGCTGATCGAGTCGGGCTTCCTGCAGACTCTGCCGATGGGTGAAGTCCTCCGTTTCGGCACGGTCGGCTACAGCCTGCGTGCCGGGCGCAGCCCGACTCCGGCCGGGTTGACCTTCGCCCGGACGCTCAAGGAGATTGCGGCGGGCATCGCCGCCGAACGCTGAGGCACCGCCTCAGGCCGGCCGGTCCACCAGCGCCATGCGAGTGATCGGGTCGGCCAGCCGGCCCTGCCACCAGGCCATGGCCCGGCCCTGAGGCGTGGCGGATCGGCGCCAGGCATAGCTCACGTTGAAGACCCGCTCCTGGCGGATGACCGGGGGGGTGACCAGTTGGCCGCTGTCGATGTAGGGGCGGGCCATATGCTCGGGCAGAAAGCCCACCCCGATGCCGCGCAGCTGGGCCTCGAGTTTGTCCCGCAGGTTGGGCACAGTGAACACATCCTGGCCGGCCAGCAGGCCGATGGTCAGGCCGTTGCCGCGTGGGGCGGAGTCGGCCACCGCCACCGCCCGGTGGCGGGCGATCGCGTCATCGTCGAGGGGCGTGGTGGCGCGGGCCAGGGGGTGATGCGGAGCCACCGCGAAGATGAAGCGCTGGCTGCCAAGGGGCAGGGCCTCGAAGCCTGCGGCGATCACCGACTCGGCCACCACGCCGAGGGCCAGGTCGGCCTGCCCGGAGTTGAGGGCCTCCAGCGTGCCCGACAAGACCTCGTCGCGCAGGCGCAGGCGGGTGGGGGGCGCCTGGGCCAGGAAGGCCTCGCACAGCTCGAAGAGGGTCTGGCGGTTGATGATGCCGTCCACGGCCAGGGTGAAGCTCGGCTCCCAGCCGGTGGCGACCCGCTTGACCCGGTTGGCCACCGCATCCAGCTCGGCGAGCAGGCGCCGGCCTTCCTTGAGCAGTTCCTGCCCGGCTTCGGTGGCGCGGGCCTGGCGCGAGCTGCGGTCGAAGAGCAGCACGTCCAGGCTGTCCTCGATCTGCCGGACCCGGTAGGTGAGGGCGCTCGGCACCATGCCCATGCTGCGCGCCGCCGCGGCGAAGCTGCCGCATTCGATGATGCACTGGAGCATGGCGAGCGCGTCCGGGGTGAGGACGTGACGGGGATGGAGGTCGGACATGCTGCAGTTTTGATTCGAAAAATTTGAATGATGCCATCAAACAGGCTGGATCCCGCGCACCGTGCCTGCCCCTAAAGTGTTCTCCAGTGCGGCGCAGATGTTTCCGCCGCGGTCATTCAACTTTATGGATCAGGAGAGCAGCATGAGCAAGATTGCAGTGGTATTCCATTCTGGCTACGGCCACACCCTCCGCCTTGCCCAGGCCGTGGCCGAAGGCGCGGATGCCCGCCTGGTGGCCATCGATGCCGACGGCAACCTGCCGGACGGCGGCTGGGACACCCTCGATGAGGCGGATGCCATCATCTTCGGCAGCCCGACCTACATGGGCACCGTGAGCTGGCAGTTCAAGAAGTTCGCCGACGCCAGCAGCAAGGCCTGGTTCTCCCAAGCGTGGAAGGACAAGGTGTTTGCCGGCTTCACCAACAGCGCCACCATGAATGGCGACAAGCTGTCCACCCTGCATTACCTGTTCACCCTGGCCATGCAGCACAGCGGCATCTGGGTCGGCACCGGCCTGATGCCCTCCAATGCCAAGGCGGCACAGCGCAATGATGTGAACTACGTGGGCTCCTTCAGCGGCGCGATGGCGCAGACTCCCTCGGACGCCAGCCCCGACGAGATGCCCGCCGGCGACCTGGAGACCGCCCGCCTGTTCGGCAAACGGGTGGCCGAGGTGACGGCGCGCTTCAAGGGCTGAGCCGCACGCAGGGCAGGCGGGGGTTTGGCGTATTCTCCCTGTCTGCCCGATTCCCATTTTCGATCGTCAAGGAAAGCCATGAACGTCCTGCCCCAGCTCCCGCCTCTGGTTGAAGACCTGAGCCTGGCCTATCGCCTGCGCCCTGCCGAGGGTGAGCCCGCCGGCCTGCTGCTGCTGCTGCACGGGGTGGGCAGCAACGAGGCTTCGCTGGCCGGACTGGCGGCGCTGCTGCCGGCTTCCTTGAGTGTGGCCCTGGTGCGCTCGCCGATCCCCATGGGGCCGGCTTCGTTCAGCGCCTTTGCGGTGAATTTCACCGCCAGCGGTCCGGTGATCGATGCGGACGCGGCGGAGGCGAGCCGGGTCCGCCTGCTCGCTTTCATCGCCGAACTGCAGGCACGGACCGGAATCTCCCCGCGCAGGACGGTGGTGGCCGGCTTCAGCCAGGGCGGCATCATGTCGGCCGGTGCGGCCTTGACCCGACCGCATGCGGTGCGCGGCTTCGCCATCCTGTCCGGACGCATCCTGCCGGAGATCAGCCCGGCCCTCGCGTCCGCCGAGGCGCTGGCGCAGCTGGACGGCCTGATCCTGCATGGCAGCCTCGACGAACGTCTGCCGGTGAGCTGGGCCGATCGCAGCCATGCCTGGTTGAAGGCGTTGGGGGTGCGCTTCGAGGATAAGCGCTACCCGGCCGGCCATGAGGTGACACCCCAGATCGCCCGGGATTTCGTGGCATGGACCACGGCGCTGCTGGGCGCCTGATGCCGCTCAACGGCGGCGTCTGCCGGCCGCTTACTGGCGTCGTCCGCCGCGGCGTCCGGAGGGGCGCGCCTTGCGGCGCCGCTCGGGCTTGAGGGGCGGTTTGCCGGTCATCGCCTGGACGGCGTCGTCCACGCTCCAGAACACCTCGGTGATCCCGTCCGGGCCGGTGACCAGGCCGGCGCGGGACAGCGTGTCCCGAACCCGGTCCTTCACCCGGGCCAGGGCCAGGCGCACCCCGGCGCGGCGCAGGCGCGCGGCGAACTCCGCCAGCGCTTCGGTGGCCGTCACGTCCAGGTCGTTGCAGACCTCCAGGCTGATCAGCACGGTGTGGGGCCGCGCCCGGGTGGTCCAGCCGTCCAGCAGCTGGAAGATCTGCTCCGCGTTGGCAAAGAACAGCGGCTCCTCGGTGCGCACGATCAGCACATGGGCTTGGCGGATCGCTTCCGGGTGGCGGCTGCAGTCCTGGTAGTCGCGGGTGCCCGGCAGTTGGCCCAGCTCCGCCACGTTGGGCTGGGCAAAGCGGCGGATGGCCAGCAGCAGCGAAGTGCCGACGGCCAGCAGCATGCCGAACAACACCCCGAACGCCACCACCCCGACCGCCGCCATCAGCGCCAGCCAGGCGTCGCCGCCCAGCCTGAGCCCATCCACCAGGGTGCGTGGCCACAGGTTGTGGGAGAGGATGCCGATCACCACCGCGGCCAGCACCGGCAGGGGCAGCAGGGCCAGCGCGTCCCGGGCCAGCCACAGCAGGAGGCCCAGGAAGAGGGCGGCAGCGATCCCGGACAGCTTGCTCATGCCCCCCGCCGCATAGTTGGCGGCCGCGGCCGAGAAGCCCGCACCCACCGGCAATCCCTGCAACAGGCTGCTGGTGAGGTTGGCCAGCCCCAGGGCCAGCATCTCCCGGTTGGCATCCAGCCGGTCGCCCACCGGCAGGGCCAGGGAGCGCATCGAACCCCAGGATTCGGCGAACACGATCAGCAGCAGGGCCGGGGCGATCTCGGCAGCGCGCAGCCACTGATCGGTGCTGATGCTCGGGAAGGAGGGCGTCAGGGCGTGCAGCTCGATGGGGCCGACCTGGCTGATGCCGAGGGCCGCCGGATTGCCGGTGGAGGCCAGGATCACCCCCATCCCGAGGACGATCAGCGACTGGGGGATGAACAGGTAAGGGCGCAGGCCATGGTGAAGCCCCAGCCACAGCACCAGGGCGGCGCCGCCGAGGCCCAGGCTGGGCCCGTGAAAGCGGGGCAGTGCGTCGATCAGACCGCTCAGCACCTGGAAGGCCGTGCTGCCCTCCACCGGGACGCCGGCCAGGTGGGGAACCTGCCTGAGGATGATGGTGACTGCCAGCCCCCAGGCAAAGCCGCGCAGCACCGGCCGTGAGATGAAGCTGCCCAGAAAGCCGCCGCCCAGCAGGCCTGCCAGCAGGAACAGGGCGCCGGTGAGCAGGACCAGGGCGAAGCCCATCGCCGGGCCGCCCACGCCCACCGCCGAGGCAAAGATGGCGGCGGCCGACGAGGTGGGGGCGACGATGGCGAAGCGGCTCGAGCCGACCAGCGGATACACCGCCAGGCCGACCAGGGCCGCCAGCAGGGCATGCACCGGCGGCACCCCGGCGATGGCGGCATAGGCCACTGCCTCGGGGAGCAGGATGCCGGCCACGCTCAGTCCGGCAAACACATCGCTGCGCAGGCTGGGGCGGGTGCGGGGATTGGCGGTGTCGAGCGGATAGGACGGCATGGGGGCGGACGCTGTCTGGACGTATGCGGCCTGCACGGCCATCGCCGTCGATTATGCACCGGTGCCGGGGATGCAGTATTACCGATCGCCCGCCTGGCCCTTGCGCTCCCGCTTGCGCACCAGCATGACCGGCGCGCAACGCCCCGCGTCGTGGTAGATGCCGACGCAGTCGAGGCACTGGAAGCAGCGGTCGTAGCGGATCGCGCCGGTTTTCTCGATGGCGTCGTAGGTGCAGCGGTGGCGGCAGGTCTGGCAGGGCTGACCGCATTCCTTGCGGCGCGGCAGCCAGTCGAGGAGGCGCAGCTTGCCGCCCAGCACCATGGCGGCGCCCAGCGGGCACAGGTAGCGGCAGAAGAACTTGTAGTACAGCCCCCCCAGTACCAGCAGCCCCACCGCGTAGGCCACGAAGGGCGCGCTGCGGTCGAAACCCACGGTGATGGCGGTCTTGAAGGGCTCGATCTCCACCCCTTTCTCGGCCCACCCCGGTGCCACCGCGGCGAGGCTGACGAGGGCCGCCAGGATCACGAAGCGCCCCCGATCGAGCAGGGTTCCGAGCCGGGCCGGCAGCTTGAGTTCCGGCAGGCGCAGGGCACGGGCCAGCAGGGCGGCGAATTCCTGCAGCGCCCCGAAGGGGCACAGCCAGCCACAGAAGGTGCCGCGCCCCCACACCACGAAACTGACCAGGGTGAAGCCGATGAGGAGCAGGCTCACCGGGTCGTACAGGAAGCTCTTGAGCCCGGCGCCGGCGACCAGCGACTTGACCGCCCCGGTGATCTGCACGATGGACAACTGGCCCTGGGCATGCCAGCCCAGATAGGCGAGGGTGAAGGTCAGGAAGCCGAGCCGGAACCCCTTCAGGCGGCCTGCCGACACGGACATCCAGCGCGGTCGTGCCAGCACCAGGCTGAGCAGGAGCAGGGCGGCGCTGATGATGCCCAGCTCGGTGGCCCGGTCCTGCCAGGCCAGCAGCCAGTCAGGCAGCGGGGCCGTGGGGCGGCGGAAGAGCTCTTCCGGGGCCTGGTAGTCCAGGTCGGCGCTGCGCTGGGTGAGCACCGGCAGCATCGATCCCTTGGCGCGGGTGAAATTCAGCTCGAAGCGCAGCGGGCTGGCCGGGTCGACCCCGGACATGGGCGGCACGCGCAGCACCAATGCGGCATTGAGGGGCGGCGCGCCTTCCGGCGGGCGGGGGGCCAGGTCCAGGTCGCGCAGCTCGACCGGTGCGCCCCCCTGGCTGAAGGCCAGGCGGGCGGGCACGGTGCCCCGTGTGAAGTTGTCGTCGATGAAGGCGTCGCGACCGGCGGAGGCCACCCACCAGGCGTGCTGACCCGGTTCGAGGCGGCGCATCAGATCGGCGTGGCCGGCATCGCCGAGGACGGCCCGGCCGATGGTCGGGGCATTGAGGTAGGCCACATACAGGTCGATGTGGGTGTCGTCGGGGTGGGCCAGGGCTTCAGCATCCACGCCAGCCCCCTCGCTGTCGGCGAAGCGCTTCTCCACGTCTGCGTTGCTGAGGTGCAGGCGGCCGATGGCGCCGGAGGCGAGCAACTCGGCAAAGCTGCGCTTCTCGTAGACGTCATTGCGCACCTCGGCGACGGGGCCCTTCTCGGCCGGGGCGGCGAAGCCCAGGCGGGCGCGGGCAACGGCCAGGGCTGAGGTGAGGACGGTCTGGTTGACGATGCGCACCGAGGCGGTGGCCTTGCTGACACCGTCCAGCACCACTCGGTTGCCACCGGCGCCACTGCGGGTGTTGCCGTACAGGCTGGAGACGGTGATCTCCTGTTTGAGGCTCTTGTTGGCGTACTGGGCCAGGAAGTCCCGCAGGGGGCCTTCGCCCAGGCCGGACAGGAAGACCGGCTCATGCTGACGGATCAGCTCCACGTCCATGAAGTGGCCCTTGCGGTCGATGCTGACCAGCAGGTTCATGGGGGTGCCCTCGAAGCCCGGGATGGGCGCGAGGTCGATGGACTCGAATGCGTAGGCGACGGGGCCGGCCTCGGGCTCGAGTTCGCTGGTGATGGGCCAGGCGGGGATGTCCCGCAGCTTGTCGCCCACGTGCAGGGGCGGCTGGAAGCGTCGGGTCAGGTCGGTCTTGCTCAGGTCGCCGGCATCGGCCGGGGTGGCCAATGCGGTGAGGACCAAGGCCACACCCGCGGCGATGCCGCGCAGGAGGCTGCGTGCGGCCGCCGCGGGTGTACGGGGCATTACTTGGCTTCGAGCTGCTTCTTGAGGGCGTCGAGGCCGCTGGTGTAGATGCCGGTGATGGCCTTGGTGGCGCCGGCGTCATCGGCACCTTCCGCGGCGATCTCATCCTTGCGGCGGAAGGTGGAGGACCATTCCACACGGCTGCCGCCCTTGGTGGCCTTCACCGCAATGGTGGACACGTAATTGCTCACCGGCAGCGGCGACTCGATGATGCGGTACTTGAGGCTGCGGGCGCTGTCTTTGTGGGCCAGCAGTTCTTCCACCAGCTTGGCGCCGTCCTTGATGGTCACGGTGCGGATGGCGCCCTTGGTGTTGTTGCTGCCCTTGTCGATGGCGGTGCTGCCGACGGCCGGATGCCAGCCTAGGTTGTCGAAGTTGCGCACGGCTTCCCAGACCTTGGCGGGCGGTGCCGAGATGTCGATGTGCTCGGCGACCTTGAGTTCGGGGCGGGCAGCCAGGGCAGGGGTGGCGGCGGCCAGGGCGAGGCTGGCGAGAAGCAGGGCGGACTTGGGATTCAAGGGTGTCTCCAGTGGGTGGGTGGGTCAGACTTCTACGAGGCCTGAGCGGACAGCGGCCATGGCCAGTTCGGCCATGTTCTGGACGCCCAGTTTTTGCTTGATGTGGTACAGGTGGGTGCCCACCGTGTTGGGGCTCAGATGGAAGCTGGCGGCCACCTCGGCCACCGAGCGGCCCTGGGCCAGTTGCAGGAAGACGTTGAATTCCTTGTCGGTGAGGGCCTCGGCGGGGTGCTCGGGGCGGTCTGCACGCTTGAGGGCGGCGGCGATCTCCGGGTCCACGTAGCGCTGCCCGGCGGCCACCGCCTGCACGGCACGCAGCAACTCGTCGGGCGGGCTGCGCTTGCACAGGTAGCCGGCGGCGCCGGCCTTGAGGGCCCGCTCGGCGGTGAGCGCGTCGGCATGGGCGGAGGCGATCAGCACCTTCTGGCCGGGCTTGCGGGCAAGGATGCGCTCCAGCGCGGCCAGGCCACCGCAACCCGGCATGGAGAGGTCCATCACCAGGATGTCCGGGTCCAGGGTCTGCATCAGTTGCTGGGCGGCTTCGCCGCTGTCGGCTTCGGCCAGCACGCGGGCGCCTGCGCCTTCCAGCAGCAGGCGGAAGCCCATGCGCACGATGGCGTGGTCGTCGGCGAGAACCAGGGTGGTGGGGGCGGCGTTGCTCGGGTTCATGGTGTCTCCGGGCCATTCAGGAAAGGGCTGGGCAGGCGGTGCCCGCCGCCAGGCTCTCGGCGGTGGCGGCAGCAACGGGGCGTCCGCCGGATGGGGCGCCGGGGGTGATCGGGAGGCGTGCGCGGATCCGTGTGCCACCGCCCGGCGGGCTGCTGATCTCCAGGCTGC
>JAFLDU010000161.1 GCA_017309145.1 Zoogloea sp.
GCGCCCGAGCCGCCGCCGCCCGAACCTGCCGCTGTTGCAGCTCCTGTAGCGGCTGCGGTTTCTGCACCTCCAGAACCTGTCGCCGCGCCGGTGGCCGCGCCCGCCGAAGCCGCTCCGAGCCCGGCACCGGCCGCGCGCAGTGAGCCGGGGCATGGCAGCAGCGTCCCGCCCTGGGAGGATCTGCCGCCCGAGGCGGATGCCTACTACGATGCCCCGCCCGCCCGGACGATGGCGCCTCCGCCTGCGCCGCCTGGAGAGGAAGTGCAGCCGGCAAGCCCCGCGCGCTCCGCACCGGTCCTGGCTGAATCTGAACCCCGCCCGGAACCCCCTCCGGTCGCGGCGTCCGTTGAACCCCCGGCCGTCGCCGCCACGCCGGTGGCCGACGCGTCCGCCGCTCCGGCGCAGTCCCCCCGCCCGCTGTCCGGTGACATCGACTGGCATGCGTTGCAGGAGGGGCTGGGCCTGGGGGGGCTGAACCTGCAACTGGCCCAGCACAGCGAGCTGATCGAGGTTGCTGGCGACCTCTTCCGGCTGCGCCTGGCCAACGATCAGAAGCATCTGCTGCAGATCAACCGCAGCGGCGTGGAGCGCTTGCAGGAGGCCTTGTCGACCCATTTCGGCCGGCCCCTGAAGGTGCATGTGGAGGTGGGCGAGATTGCCACCGAAACCCCCGCCCAACGCAACCAGGCCGAGAAGGCGGAGCGCCATGCGGCGGCCGTGGCCGCGCTGCAGCAGGACCCCTTTGTACGTGAGCTGATCGAGCGTTTCGATGCCACGCTGGAAACCGCGTCGGTGAAGCCGCTCTGAAATCCCTGAGTTCCCCTGATTCCTTTTCCCTTTTTCACCCCCCTTCGGAGAATCCCATCATGATGAAAGGCGGCATCGCCGGCCTGATGAAACAGGCCCAGCAAATGCAGGACAACATGAAGAAGATGCAGGACAGCCTCGGCGGCATCGAAGTCGAAGGCCAGTCCGGCGCCGGCATGGTGAAGATCACCATGACCTGCAAGTACGACGTTCGCCGGGTCAACATCGACCCGTCGGTGATGGACGACAAGGAAATGCTCGAGGACCTGATCGCCGCGGCGGTGAATGACGCGGTGCGCCGTGTCGAATCCACCACCCAGGAGAAGATGTCCGGTTTCACCGCCGGCCTGAACCTGCCCCCGGGCTTCAAGCTGCCGTTCTGAACGGCGGTCGATCTGAGCCGTGAGCGCGCACTCCAGTCTCGACATCCTGATCGAAGCCCTGCGCTGCTTGCCAGGGGTAGGGCCCAAGTCCGCCCAGCGGATGGCCTTCCACCTGCTGCAGCGGGATCAGCGGGGGGCGGCCAAGCTGGCCACCGCCCTGGGCCATGCCCTCGAGGTGCTGCGCCACTGCGCCCGCTGCAACACCTTCTGCGAGGATGAGATCTGCGCCCGCTGTGCCAACCCCCAGCGGGATGGCACCCAGTTGTGCGTGGTGGAGATGCCGGCTGACCTGGCCATGCTCGAGCAGACGCACAGCTACCATGGCCTGTACTACGTGCTGATGGGGCGCCTGTCGCCCCTCGACGGGATCGGGCCGCGGGAGCTGGGGCTGGAGAAGCTGCTGGCGCGGGCCTCGGACGGTGTGGTGCAGGAGGTCATCCTGGCCACCAATTTCACCAACGAGGGCGAGGCCACCGCCCACATGGTGGCGGAGCTGCTGCGTCACCGTGGCATCCGTGTCAGCCGCATCGCCCGGGGCATCCCGGTGGGTGGCGAGCTGGAGCACACCGACTCCGGCACCATCGCCCAGGCGCTGGTGGAACGCCGGGCGCTGTGATCAGAAGCCCATCTCCCTGACGCCGACGGCCAGGATCCGGTTGATCGCCGTTGGCAGCCAGGCGCGGCCCTCGCCGGCAATCCGGGTCTCGCCAATGGTGACCTGTGCAGCGGCAGGTTGCTCTTCCAGCTGGATGCGTACCCGGTAAAGCGCCTCTCGCGGGCTGCGGCTGGACGGGCTGCCCGCGTGGCCGGGGTGCGTCGGGATCGGTCCGCCGGCGCTTGCATCCAGACCTGGGTGCGGCAGGGTGGTGCTGCGCGTGGAGTCCACTTCCATGACCTTGCCACGAAGTACGTCGAACGGCTGCCCGGCGGGGTAGAAGCGCGCAGTGGCGCCCGGCCGGATCCGGTCGACGTCCGCTTCGGGGATGAAGGCCTCGACGATCCAGCTGCCGGGGTCGATCACCATGGCGAGGGTCTGCCGTGGGGCGACCCATACCCCTGCCGCGAGGCCGGGATCGACATCCACCAGCATCCCTGAAAATGGCGCAGTCAGCTGCAGCCGGGCGAGTTCATCGCGGAAGGCCACGGCCTCCGCGGCGTACTTGTCGTACTGCCCCTGAAGCTGGGCGCGTCGTTGTTCGCCGTCGGGCAATCCGGCCAGTCCGGCCAGTTCCCGTTCGCGGCTCTCCCGCTGGCCGTCGGCACGGTACATGGACAGCTGCAGCTCTGGAGACTCCACCTCGAAGAGGCGTTGGCCTGCACGTACCGGGCCCGGCTCGGTCAGGCCAAGCAGGCGGCCGGCCAGCGGGGCGTGGATCAGGTGCTGGCGTTCGGCGTGGAGCCAGCCTGCGCCCGACAGGCTGCCGGGCCAGGGGATCAGGCCCGCCACGACCAGCATGAGGGGAAGGGCCACCATCGCCCGCTTGTGCAGGGTGGGGATGGCGTCCTGCCGTGCCCGCCATTCGCGCAGCTCGGTCACCACGGGACGTACGATGAACCAGCCGATCTCGACGATGAAGAGCAGGATGCCAAGGGCCTTGAAGAACATGTAGTACACCGCCACTGCAATCCCGATGAACACCCCGAGTCGGTACAGCCAGGTGAGCAGGGCAAAGCCGATCAGGGCCCCCCGTACCCGCGCGGGGAGCGGCTCGGGCCAGGCTTCGTCGAGGCCGGCAAGCTGCCGCCGGATCCAGGTCCGCGCGAGGTTTCCCGAGCGTTCGTGGAGGTTGGGCATGTCGACCAGGTCGGCCAGGATGAAGTAGCCGTCGAAACGCATGAATGGACTGGCATTGACGGCGAGGGTCAGGACCCAGCTGGTAGTGGCCAGAAAGAACAGGGCGCTGCGCAGGGGGCCGTCGGCGACCAGGCTCCAGGCCAGGGTGGCCAGCCCGGCAAGGGCCAGCTCGGCGATCATGCCCGCGCTGGCGATGGCCAGACGCTGGCGGGGATTGGCCAGCTTCCAGCTTTCGCTGGTGTCGGTGTAGAGCATCGGCCACAGGACCACCATCGCCACGCCCATGTGCGCCACCCTGACGCCGTGGCGCGTGGCGGTGAGGGCATGGCCGAACTCATGCAGGGCTTTGGCACAGGCCAGGGCCAGGGCAAAACCGATCAGCCCGCCCGCGCTCAGGTTGTCGACGAAGCTGGTCTGGAAAACGTCCCACTGGCGGGCCGCCAGGAACAGGCCGCCCAGGCTGAGGAGCAGTAGTACCAGCGCGGTGCTGGGGTGGTAGAGCCACGCCAGGCGGGGGGCAATGCGGGCGAGCCACGCCTGGGGGTGGGCAAGGGGAAGGCGGAAGAAGAGGTAGTGGTGGAGCAGCCAGGTGAGCGTTGAGGTCTGCTGGCGTGCGGCCCGCTCACTCAGACCCTTGACGCCGGAAGGAGACACGATGCGTAGCAGGCTGTGCCGTTCCAGGAAGCCGGCAAGGGCCTGCAGGTCGCTCTCATCGGGGGCCAGGGTGGTCTCGGATTGAATCGCGCGTACCACGGCCTGGGCCGAACCCAGGCTCCAGCGGGCCAACATCTCGAAATCGAGCCAGCCGATCCGGTAGAAGCGGTTGCACACCGGGTCGTGGATCATCCAGGCTGGGGAGCCGTCTCGGTTGGCGGCGGCGGGAAGCAGCCGGAGCTCCTCCCGCAGCGGGGGCAGGTTGGGCGTCACAGGCCGGTCCAGGCGCGCAGGCCGGCGAGGGGGCGGCGTAGCACGTAGTAGGCGAGGGGAGCCCAGCCACCGGACACCCGGGCGGTTCCCTTGAGGCCGATACGCGGCGTCTCATTGTCGGCGAAGCGTCCCCGGAGCCGGTAGGAGGTGACCCCGTCCGGGCTGGGAACGGCCTGATAGCTGGTCTGCACGAGTTCTCCATCCAGGGGGGAGAGCGGCTGGGTGTGGAGAAACAGCCGCAGGGGCGCGCCCGGCTCCAGGTTGAGGGCATCGGCGAGCGGGAGCCAGATCAGCACGCCGGCGTCACGGGGATCTGCCAGCTGCATGACCCGTTCTCCGGTTTGCACGGGCCGGCCGAGCCAGTCGTTCGGATCGCCAAACACGGCAATGCCGTCCCGCTCCGCGCGTACTTCAATGCGTCCCAGCAGGTCGGTGACCGCGGCCAGCTCCGCCTCCTTCTCCTTGACCCGACCCTGGGCGGCGGCCATCTCGGCCTTGCTGCGGGTGTCGTCAAAGGCCTTCTGCTGGGCGACCAGGGCATCAGCCTGGGCGATGGCGAGGGCCTTCAAGGCCACCTCGCGGCGATTGGTGAGGGTCGTCTCGTCCAGGGAGAACAAGGCCTGGCCCGCCTTGACCGGGGTGTTGGGCTGGACATGGAAGGTCTTGATCACGCCATCCTGAGGCGCCGCGACGGCCTGGGCATGCAGCGCGATCACTTCGGCCGGAGCCAGGGTGGACAGTCGGACCGGGATCAGCAGACTGGCGATCAGCGCTGCCGCTGTCCAGCGGGCGGCCCGGCTCCGGCGCCAGCGGGAGAAGCGCTCGCCCAGGCCAGGGCGTGCCCTGCTCAAGGCCCAGGCACAGTAGGCATAGCTGGCGTGAAGGCGGGCGATCAGGTGCAGCTCGGCAGCCAGCCAGGGCTGCTCCCGGGCGTACAGGGCAAGACCGATGGGGCTGCCGTCGGGCGCCGTGAGGGGAACGGCCAGCAGATGGGCGGGCAGCCACTCGGCCCAGCGTTCGGCGGTTTCCGGGGCCGCGTCGGCGATGTCGAGGGCTTGGGGGCCGTCCAGGGCGGGGAGTTGGCGCACGAACTCCGACAGCCAGGTGGTGAAGGGCGCGTCCTCTGCCACCGACACCAGCCCCGACGCAGCCACGAGCCGCTGCCTGCCGAAGGCGTCGGCAATGAACAGGACGGCCTGGCGGTAGGGAAAAAGGGCCAGGCTTTCGTTGGTGAGGGTGAAGCCGAGGTTCTCCAGGCGCGTGGCGGCCCGGGCTCTCTCCTCCAGGTGCGCCAGCGTCTCGAGGCTTGCCTGCTCAGGGAGCAAGGCCGCGGTGTCCTGTGCCAGCACGGTTCAGCGGGCAGGGAAGACGGCGGTGCCGCTCATGCCGGGCAGGAGCTCGGGGAAGTTTCCGGAAAGGGTCGCTTCCAGCTCCACCGTCTGGCTGACCGAGTCCACCCGGCTGTTGACCGCGCTGACCTTGGCTGGGTAGCGCTTGCCGGTTTCTTCGATGGCCACTTCGAACGCCAGCCCGGTCTTGAGGTGGCCGAGCCAGCGCGACGGCGCGTTGAGGCGCAGCTTCAGGGGGCCCGACTTGACCAGGTCCACCAGGGGCTGACCGGCCGTGACGCTCATGTGGCTGCGTACGTGCACCTTGGCGGTCCGCCCTGCCCACGGGGCGACGATGCTGCATTGAGCGACCTGGGCCTGCTGCAGGGCGACTTGGGCGCGTGCCTTCTCGGCGGCGCTCTGGGCCAGGTTGATCTCCACGTCGCCGGCCTGCTGCAAGGCCTGCATGCGCTGCTTGGCATCGAGTTGCTCGACCGCCGACGCAAGCTCGGCCTTGGCGATGCGCAGGCGGGCGTTGGGCTCGTCGCACTCCAGGGCGATCAGCACTTGGCCGGCGCCGAAGCCGGAGCCCAGTGAGGTGTTGAGGCTGCGGATGCGGCCGGGGATCGGGCTGGCCAGGGTGGTCTCCCGGTCGGGTGTGAGCAGCACCCGGATGGTGTCGCCGCCCGTGGTTGCTGGAGCCGCCGGGGCTGCCGCAGCGGCCGGGCGCGGCGCTGCGGGTGTCTGGGCTTGGGCTGCACCGCCCAGTGCCATGCTGATGAGCAGGGTGAGGAGCCGCATACTCACTTGGTCACCGTTGCGTTAGCGGCCGCAGTCAATTGGGCGAGGGTGATGGCTTCGGTCTTGCGCAGATGCTCGCTGATACGGTTGCTGAGGGTTTTCAGGTCATCCTGCTCGAAGTTGTCGGGCAGGGGGTCGAGGCCTACCGAGTTGTAGATGCGGCCGTAGGCGATCTGGGCGTTGGCGTAGGCGTTGGCGCGCTGATAGTTGCCGAGCAGGGCACGGGTCTGCGTACGCACGGCTTCCAGGTCGCTGTCGAGCCGGGCGGTGACGGAGGCCTTTGCGTAGTCGGCGAGGCGTTGGTCGACCTGTGCGCTGGTGTCGGCGATCTGCAGGTCGGTCATGGCCAGGCGATAGCGTTCCACACCGACCCGGACCTGGGTCAGGATGGCCATGGCAAGGGCCATGCGGCGGGCCTCATCGGTCTTGACCTGGCGCTCCTGGGCGTTGTTGAGGGACGGCAGCGCGGCCAGGCGCATCAGGTTCCAGGAGACGCGCATGCCCCCCTGGATCCAGCCTTCGTTGTAGAGGTACTTGTTGGAGTCGTACTGGGTGCCCACGTCGAAGCTGATGCCCGGCAGCATGGAAAGCAGCTGTTTGCGGGCTTCGTCCCCGGTGATGCGCTTGCGCAGGTCTTCTTCGCGCAGTTCGGGGCGCTGGGCGAGGGCCAGGTCCTCGAGGGCCTGCACGTCGGTCGGGATGCCGGGGAGCGGTGCTTCCTTGTTGTCGGCGATGGTGAAGGCGGTGCCAGGAGGCACGTTCATGAGTGCGGCGAGCTCGCGCTTGGCGTACTCGAGATCTTGGCGACGCAGGTTGAGGAGGGACGTGGCGTCGAGCAGGGCGCGCTGGTAATTGAGTGCCTGGACCGCCGGGATGATGCGCTGGCTCTCGGCCTCGCGGGAGCGCTGGAGGGCGTCGTTGGCACGCTTCAGCACGTCTTCGGCCTGGGCCGACAGACGCTGGGCGCCGAGTGCCCGCCAGTAGGCGGCACGGACGTCCTGGAGCATGTTCTGGACGACCTTGCGGCGACGCTCTTCGGCGATCAGGAACTGGTCGGCCTGCTGGCGGGCGCGGTAATAGGAGACGCCGAAGTCGAGGAGATTCCACGAGAACTCGGCGCCAGCCAGCCAGTGGCGGCGCTCTTCGGACGTGGAGGGGCGCAGGGACTCGAGCCTGTCCTCGATGCCGATGCTGGTGCCGCCGGAGTCGTTGTTACGTGCGCGGTAGCCGGCGGTTGCCAGCAGCTGCGGGAGCATGTCGTAGCGGGCATAGTCGGCCAGGCCGAAGGCAAGGGCCGACTCCATCTTCTTGAGGCGGTAGTCCAGGTTGTACTTGAGCGCGCGGGCGATGGCCTCGTCGAGGCTCACCGGGGCGTCGATCGGGGCCTGGTCGGCATACATCCGGGCGGTGTCGGCGTCGATGCGGCTACGCACCTCGTCCTGGCTGACCAGGGTGGGCGTCACCGAGCAGCCGGCAAGGAATAGGGCGGTGGCGAGCGCTCCAAGGCGGGGGAGGCTGCAGAAGCGACGGGCGACGTTCATGGTAGTGGGCTTGATGGTCGTGGAGTGCATTGTTTGGAAAGTCCTGGATCAGCGCTTGGCGATGGCGGCCAGCGGACGGGTGAGTGGGGTTGTGCGCGGGCGCAGGTCGGCCGCGGCATTACGGAGCTGGCTGCTGAAGCCCTCGGCGGCCTGGCGCGGCGCAGGGGGGCGTGGTGCGTCCGTCCGGGCGGGTTCGGCAGGACGTTCCACCACCGGTGCCGGGGCGCCGAGGGCGAAAGGGTCGAGCAGGGTGCTGACGCCCGCTGCGGCGGTGTTGCCACGGCTGCCGCTCTGGGCGTCGGCGATCTCGGCTTCGGCCTGGGTGGCGCGTACCGAGTGCTGGACGTGCAGGGCGTGTGTCGTTCTGATGGGCTCATGGCGCACCGCGTGTTGCACGTAGAGCGCATGGGCTTCCCCAAGGTAGTCACCGAGGAGGGCGCTGCGGGTCTCACCAAGCGTTGCCAGGTCGGCCAGGTTCGGGGTGATGCCGGAGCCGATGCCCCGCTCGATGGCGACGTCGGCCACGCCGGGTAGCACGTGCAGGGCGGGCGCGAAGGGCGGGAACAGGCGGGGCACCGGCCAGCGCTGCTCGGACGGCTGGGAATGGAAGTCGAGTGGCGAGACCGGATCGGGCCGGGTGGCCGAAAGGGGGGTGTCGGGCCTGGGCAGGATGACGTCGGGGCTCATCTCCACCAGCGCCGTGAAGGTGTTGGGGCTCACCTGGAAGAGCTGGCCGTCGAACACCGAGAAGTCGAAGGTCTGGGTCTGCGTGGCGGTGCCTGGCACCAGCACCAGCTTCCCGGCTTCGAGGTCGGTGATGCGGATGATCTGGCCGGCCACCACGGGCACGCCGTCGAGGAGCAGGCGGGCGTCGGGGGGCAGGGTGTCGATGCGCACGGCAGCCATCGGGTCCTGGTCCGGGTCGGCATAGCCGAAGTCCGCCGGGCTAAGGGGCAGGCGCTGCCCGTCCTTCAGGGTGACGGTCTTGTCGGTGCCGGTCGGCGGGTCATTCACCGGTTTGACGATGAGGGTGACGGTGGCCGTGGAGACGTCACCGTCGGCGTCGGTGATGGTGTAGGTGAAGCTGTCGGGGCCGTGGTAGTCCGGGTCGGGGGTATAGACGAAGCTGCCGTCCGGATTCACCACGACGCTGCCGTGGGCCGGGTTGGATGCCTTGGCCCAGATGTTGCCACCGTCGCCCGAGGGTGTGTCGTTGCCGGTGAGGGTGCCGGTGAGCGGCGTGTCTTCCCGGGCTTCCAGAGTGTCGTCCACCGCAATGGGGAGGTCATCGACGGGGGTGATCTGGATGGTCACGGTGGCGGTGTCGGTACCGCCATGGCCATCGCTGATGGTGTAGGTGATCACCGCCGTGCCGTTGAAATTGGGGGCGGGGATGAAGTCCAGGGTGCCATCCGGATTGATGGAGACCGTCCCTTGGGCAGGCGGGATCGTGGCGGCGGTGACGGTGAGTGGGTCGTTCTCCGGGTCGGAGTCGTTGGTCAGCACCCTGATGCCCCGCAGCGGCGTGTCTTCCGGCGTGGTGAAGACGCCGTCGTCCACGGCGACGGGAGGATCGTTCTGGCCGTTGATGGTGATGGTCAGACTCGTCGTTGCGGTGTCGCCATCCTTGTCGGTGATGGTGTAGGAGAACACCTCGGTCAGGGTGTCGCCGCTCTTGAGGGCGTTGACGGTCGGGTTGGTGTTGTCGAGGTTGTAGGTGTAGCTGCCGTCGGCGGCCAGGGTGAGGCTGCCGTAGGCGCCGGCCAGGGGGGTGCCGATGGTGCCTGGCGTGGCGCCGAAGCTGACCTGGGTGACCGGGCCCGGCACGACGTCGGCACCGAGGCGGTCGGCGGTGTCACCGGCCGAGCCTGCCGCGAAGACATTGCCGGTGGTGGCGGTGGGCGCGGTGGTGAGGCTCTCGCTCACGCTGTTGATGTCGGCGTTGGCGGTGGGCTGGTCATCGACGATGCGCACCGTCAATGCCCCGCTGGCAGAGGCGCCGCCGGCGTCGTTGATCTCCAGAGCCAGCACGTCGGTGCTCTCGTCCACGCCCGGCGTGGTCTGGGCTTGCGACAGGGTGTAGCTGTAGGTCAGGGTGCCTGAGGTGGGGATGCCGCCCACGGTGCTGCCGGCGGTGAAGCCGGTGAGGGTGAGCTCGCCCTTGCTGGTGGTGATGGTGATGGGGGTGGTACCCAGGGTATTGAGCTGCGCCAGGGTGATCAGCGTGCCATCGACGCGGATGCTGTCGAGACCGTCATCGGCGGTGAGGGTGATGTCCCCGGTGTTGGTCTCGCTGGTGTCGACCAGGGTGGTGAGGCCGGCTTCGAACACGGTGGTCTGGCCAGCGGCGGCGCCGTTGCCATCGACCGGGGTGATCGAGGGGTTCCCATCGGTGATGCCGTTGATGGTGATGGTGAGTTGGGCGACGTCGGTGAGGGCGCCCGGGTCGGCCAGGGTGTAGCTGAATACCTCGGTCAGGGTGTCCCCGGCCTTGAGGGCGTTGACGGTCGGGTTGGCGTTGTCGAGGGTGTAGGTATAGCTGCCGTCGGCGCCGATCCGCAGGTTGCCGTAGAGGCCGGTGACGATGGTGCCGTCGGCGCTGGTGGTGCCGGCGGCGATGGCGGTCATCGCGCCGCCGCCGGCCTCGGTACCGGTGCGGATGCCGGTGATGCCGAGTTCGGCGTTGGTGTTGTCCAGGTCGCTGTCCTGGCCCGGCGTGCCAGGCTTGACGTTGCCGGCCACCGACGCGGTGCCCTCGTCGATGCTGTTGACGTCGTCCACTGCCACGGGGGCATCGGGGACGGAGACCACGTTGAGGCTGGTGGTGAGGATGTTGGACAGCTGGGTGCCGTTGCTGGCGGCGTCGCTGTTGGCGTCCCGGACCTGCCAGCTGATGGTGCGCTGCGCGGTGGAGGGGTTCTCGCTGGTGTTGCTGTAGCCGACGGTTTCGAGGGCGGCGAGCACGTTGGCCAGGTTGGTGGCGGCGCCCGATAGGGTCAGGGTGCCGGTGCCGGCGTTGTAGCTCTGGCTCCAGCCTGCGGGCAGGGTGCTGGCGGAGAGAGTGTCGCCGCTGCCCAGGCCCGCGCTGATCTGCACGGTGGCTGACACCATCTGGGTGTCGTCCATGTCGGTCAGGGTCCAGCCGGTGGGCTCGAGCAGGAGGGGCGGGTCGTTTTCGGTGAAGCTGCGGGTCGAGCCCGCGCCGCCCAAGGTCGGAGTGTCGTTGACCGGTACGATGTTGATCAGCCGCGTAGTGCTGCCGGTGCCCGTGCCGGCGCCGCTGGAGCCGCCGTCGCTGAGGGTGTAGGTGACAGTACGGCTGCGGTTGGCGGGGGTGTCGTTGTTGTTCGGGTCCTCGCTGGTGCTCAGGTAGGTGAGGCTGCGCAGGACGCTCTGGTAGTTGGCGGTGGTGTCGCTGCCGGTCAGGGTCAGGATGCCGGTGCCCGCGTCGTAGCTGGCGGTGATGCTGGTGCCGGTGGTGTCCACGGCGAGCACGTCACCCGGGAGGAAGCCGCTGGTCAGATGGATCGCGCCACCGCTCATCTGGGTGTCGTCGGCGTCGCTGAGGGTGATGGCGTTATCGA
Organism: Zoogloea sp.; assembly: GCA_017309145.1. Taxonomy (GTDB): domain Bacteria; phylum Pseudomonadota; class Gammaproteobacteria; order Burkholderiales; family Rhodocyclaceae; genus Zoogloea. The sequence goes on from JAFLDU010000161.1 coordinate 11,167, forward strand.
CACTGAGGGCCGGGTTGTTCTCGGTGTAGGTCTTGGCGGTGCCCGCGGACAGCGCGGGATTGTCCACTACCCGATTGATGTTGATGAGGATGCTGCCGCTGCCCGACAGCTGGCCACCGCCGCCCTGATCCTGCCCGCTGCCTGCACTGCCGCCACCGCTGATGTTGGGGTTCTGGTCGTTGATCGTGTAGGCGAGGGTGACGGAAGCCGGCGGGGCGTCGCTGTTGTTACGGTAGGTGACGGCCTGCAGCACGCTGTCGGCGATGGCAGCGGTGGCGTTGTTGTTGAAGGTGATGCCGAGGGTGCCGCCGGTGTTGGTGAAGCTGCCCACCACCGTGCTGCCGCTGCGGATGTTGGCGCCGCTGAAGTTGATGCCGGTGGAGCCGCTGCCGGTGACGCCGAAGACGTCCTGGGCGTTGGCGCCGCCCTGGCGTTCGATGCGCAGCACGGCGCCGTTCCAGCTGGGGTAGATGTCCAGCTCGGGGTCTACCAGGGTGGCGTTGGCGTCCACCACGATGGCTGCGCCGCCTTCGCTGTAGGTGTTGGCCGAGATGGCGTCGAGACCGGCGATGCTGGGGGCTTCGTTCTGGTCGGTGGTGATCAGGGTGAAGGTATTGGTGGCCGACGTGGGGCCGCTGATGCCCGAGGGCAGCTGCGTGCCGCCGTTGTCGCCGTCATCCACCGTGACACGGAAGGTGATGGCGCCATTGACGTTGGTGTCGGTGGGCTGGTAACTGACGGTGGCCAGCGCCGCCAGCAGGTCGGCCCGGTTGCCGGTGAGCACCACGTTGCCGGTGCTGCTGGTGACGCTCAGACCGGTGGTGGTGCCGACCTGGATGGTGCCGTAGTTGGCGGCGCTCAGCTGGGCGTTGAGGGTGATGGTGTAGTTGTCGACGCCCACCTCGAAGCCCGCCACGGCGTTGCTGATGTCGGCGGCGTCGTTGAAGCTGATGGTGTTGCCCACGCCGATGAACTCGAAGCTGCCGTCGGTGATGAATTTGGTGC
>JAFLDU010000162.1 GCA_017309145.1 Zoogloea sp.
ACGCAGTTCGCCTGGTTGGAGAGCTTCTTCATCATGCCGGCCATGTAGCCCACCTCGCGTCCGCCCACGCCGATGTCGCCGGCGGGCACATCGGTGTCGGGCCCCACGTGGCGGAACAGCTCGGTCGCAAAGGCCTGGCAGAAGCGCATGATTTCACCCGGGCTGCGGCCCTTGGGATCGAAGTCCGAGCCGCCCTTGCCGCCACCCATGGGCAGGGTGGTCAGGGCGTTCTTGAAGGTCTGCTCGAAGGCCAGGAACTTCAGGATCGACAGGTTCACCGACGGATGGAAGCGCAGGCCGCCCTTGTAGGGGCCGATCGCCGAGTTGTGCTGGATGCGGTAGCCGCGGTTCACATGTACCTCGCCTTTGTCGTCGACCCACGAGACCCGGAACATGATCACCCGCTCAGGCTCCACCAGCCGGTCGAGCAGGGCATGCTCGGCATAACGCGGATGGGCCGCGATGAAGGGCCACAGGCTGGACATCACTTCGCCCACGGCCTGCAGGAACTCGGGCTGGTCCGGGTTGCGCCGGGCCACGTGGGAGAGGAATTCTTCGAGGGATGTGTATTTCACGGCGCTCATTCTCGTACGGGATAAACGCGCACGATTATGGTGCATTTTGTGCTGAAGGATAAGAGAAGTCTTGCGTAAACCTTGCAAAAGCATCTTCATTGATGCGTTTTTGCACTTTATTGGTGCGATTTTGGCTGTCTGATCGATGAAATCCGGGTGGGGCTTGGGGGGCGTATCAGGTGCGTTCCGACCTTCACAATTCCGTACATTTGAAAAACAGTTGAGCAAACATGGTTTGCGAGACTGAACTCCGGCAAAAAAAGACCATCCGTCGCCACCTGCAGCGCTCCGCGAGGGGCCAGGTCGAAGCGGCGGGAACGAGACTGAGACAAAACCGGAGGAGGATGGGTATGTCCAATACCCGAGCGACAGCCGCGGACAGTGCGAGCCTGGACACCTTTCCGCGCCTGCTGATGCACCATGCCCAGCAGCGGCCCACCCGGCCGGCGATGCGCGAAAAGGAATACGGGATCTGGCAGACCTACACCTGGGCCGAAGTGGCCGACAAGGTGCGGGCCATTGCCAGTGGTCTGGCCGAGCTGGGCTTCAAGCGTGGCGACCGCCTGGCGGTGGTCGGCGACAACCGGCCGCGCCTGTACTGGTCGGTGGCCGCCTGCCAGTGTCTGGGCGGCATCCCGGTGATGATGTACCAGGATGCGGTGGCCCAGGAGATGTCCTATGTGATGCAGGATGCGGAGATCCGCTTTGCCTGCGTCGAGGACCAGGAGCAGGTGGACAAGATGCTCGAGATCAAGGAGGCCCTGCCGCTCCTCGAGCACGTGATCTACGACGATCCGCGTGGTCTGCGCCATTACAACCAGACCTTCCTGCACGGGCTGGACGAAGTCCTGGAAATGGGGCGCATCCACGACCGCAACCATCCTGATTTCCTGAACAACGAGATCGACAAGGGCAGCCCCGAGGACATCTCGGTGATGCTCTACACCTCCGGCACCACCGGCAAGCCGAAGGGCGTGTGCCAGAGCCATTCCGCCTTCATCGCCGCCGCCAAGGGCGGGTGCAGCTTCGACAAGCTCACCGACCAGGACGACATCCTGTCCTACCTGCCGATGGCCTGGGTGGGCGACCACCTGTTCTCCTATGCCCAGGCCCTGGTGGCCGGCTTCACCATCAACTGCCCGGAATCCGGCGAGACGGTGATGGGCGACCTGCGGGAGATCGGCCCCACCTACTATTTCGCGCCGCCGCGGGTGTTCGAGAACCTGCTCACCCAGGTGATGATCCGCATGGAGGACGCGAGCAGCTTCAAGCGCAAGCTGTTCAGCCACTTCATGGATGTGGCGAAGCGCTGCGGCGCCGACATCCTGGACGGCAAGCCGGTCTCCGCCGGGGATCGTCTGCAGTACGCCCTCGGCAACCTGCTGGTGTATGGGCCGCTGAAGAACGTGCTGGGCATGAGCCGCATCCGCGTGGCTTACACCGCCGGCGCGGCGATCGGCCCGGACCTGTTCCGCTTCTACCGCTCGATCGGCATCAACCTGAAGCAGCTCTACGGCCAGACCGAGACCTGTGCCTATGTGTGCCTGCAGCCGGATGGCCAGATCAAGCTGGATTCGGTCGGCACCCCGGCGCCGAACGTGGAGGTCAAGCTGGCGGACAACGGCGAGATCCTGGTCAAGGGGCCGATGCTGCTGAAGGCCTACTATAAGCGCCCTGACGCCACCGCCGAGTCGATCAATGCTGAAGGCTACTTCATGACCGGCGATGCCGGCTTCTTCGACGAGGATGGCCACCTCAAGATCATCGACCGGGCGAAGGACGTGGGCAAGCTCACCGGTGGCGGCATGTTCGCCCCCAACTACATCGAGAACAAGCTCAAGTTCTTCCAGCACATCAAGGAAGTGGTGTGCTTCGGCAATGGCCGCGACTTCGTCACCGCCTTTGTGAACATCGACCTGGAAGCCGTCGGCAACTGGGCCGAGCGCAAGGGCATGGCTTACTCGGGCTACACCGACCTGGCCAGCCAGCCGCAGGTGTATGAGCTCATCCGGGAGTGTGTCGAGAAGGTCAATGCCGACCTCGCCTCCGACCCGAACATGAGCGAATCCCAGATCAAGCGCTTCCTGGTGCTGCACAAGGAGCTCGATGCCGACGATGGCGAGCTGACCCGCACCCGCAAGGTTCGCCGCAATTTCGTGGCCGAGAAATACGCGGTGCTGATCGATGCCCTTTATGCCGGCAAGAAGAACCAGTTCATCGAAACCCAGGTGACCTACGAGGATGGCCGCACCAACAAGGTGTCCGCCGACCTGCGTATCGAGGACGCCAAAACCTTCCCGCCCGCGCGGAAGGCCGCCTGAGGAGAGCGACCCCATGGCCAGACAGATTGGCGACGTGATCGTCGACCTCCAGAACATCTCCCTGCGCTTCGGTGGCGTGAAGGCGCTGACCGACATCAGCTTCAACGTCCGCGAGCATGAGATCCGCTCCATCATCGGCCCCAATGGCGCCGGCAAGAGCTCCATGCTCAACGTGATCAACGGGGTGTATCACCCGCAGGAAGGGCAGATCTTCTTCAAGGGTGCGCTGCGCAAGAAGATGGAGCCCCACGAGGCCGCCGAGCAGGGCATCGCCCGTACCTTCCAGAACATCGCCCTGTTCAAGGGCATGACCGTGCTCGACAACATCATGACCGGGCGCAACCTCAAGATGAAGTGCAACTTCCTGCAGCACGCCCTCTACTGGGGGGCGGCGCAGAAGGAGGAGATCGCGCACCGCATCAAGGTCGAGGAGGTCATCGAGTTCCTGGAGATTCAGGACATCCGCAAGACGCCGGTGGGGCGCCTGCCCTATGGCCTGCAGAAGCGGGTGGAATTGGCCCGTGCCCTGGCCGCCGAGCCGCACATCCTGTTGCTGGACGAGCCGATGGCCGGCATGAACGTCGAGGAAAAGCAGGACATGTGCCGCTTCATCCTGGACGTGAATGACCACTACGGCACCACCATCGTGCTGATCGAGCACGACATGGGCGTGGTGATGGACATTTCCGACCGGGTCGTGGTGCTGGACTACGGCAAGAAGATCGGTGACGGCGAGCCGGATGAAGTCAAGAACAACCCGGAGGTCATTAAGGCCTACCTGGGGACTGCTCACTGAGCGCGGGAGGAGAACATGCAATTCTTCATCGAGGTACTCGTCGGTGGCCTGCTGTCGGGTGTCATGTACGCCCTGGTGGCCCTCGGCTTCGTGCTGATCTACAAGGCCTCCGGCGTCTTCAACTTCGCCCAGGGGGCGATGGTGTTCTTCGCGGCGCTGACCTTCGTCGGCTTCCAGGAGGTGCTGCCCGGCTGGCTGGGGCTGGAGCCCGGCAGCGGCGTAGTGTTCTGGCTGGCCTTCCTGCTGGCCTTCATCGCGATGATCGTGCTGGGCATCGCCACCGAGCGCATCGTGCTGCGGCCGCTGGTCAATCAGCCCCACATCACCCTGTTCATGGCCACCATCGGCCTCACCTACGTGGTGGAAGGCATCGCCCAGATGACCTGGGGGGCCAATGTGCGCGGCCTGGACCTCGGCATCGTCGATGAGCCCATCGCCTGGCTGATGGACAACTACGAGATCGGCGTCTCCAAGTTCGACCTGTTCGCGGCCGGTGTCGCGGCCTCGCTGGTGGCCCTGCTGGCCCTGCTGTTCCAATACACCAAGGTGGGTCGGGCCCTGCGCGCGGTGGCCGACGACCACCAGGCGGCGTTGTCCATCGGCATCCCGCTGCAGACCATCTGGCGTGTGGTGTGGGCGGTGGCGGGCTTCGTGGCCCTGGTTGCCGGAATGATCTGGGGGGCCCGCAACGGCGTCCAGTTCGCCCTCACCTTCACCGCGCTCAAGGCCCTGCCGGTGCTTATTCTCGGCGGCTTCACCTCGGTGCCCGGCGCCATCGTCGGCGGGCTGATCATCGGCGCCTCCGAAAAATTGGCCGAGGTCTATGTGGGGCCCTTCGTCGGCGGCGGTATCGAAGGCTGGTTCCCGTACATGCTGGCCTTGGCCTTCCTGCTGGTGCGGCCGGAAGGGCTGTTCGGCGAGAAGCACATCGACCGGGTGTAAGAGCGTGTAGGGGCGGCTTCAGCCGCCCGCGGATGTCGATCGACGATGGATCGTTGATTCAGCGCGTGGAGGGCGAATGAATTCGCCCCTACAGGAAGAGACAAGGAGCAATAACAATGCTTTATCGTGAAGCCGGCCAGTTCAAGGCCAGTTACGCCGAAGATTCGCAGATCTTCCCGATCCGCCAGGACAAGATCGGGTTCTGGGTGCTGATGCTGGTGTTCGGCGTGGCCGTGCCCCTGCTGGCCAACCAGTACTGGCTCAAGGCCATCCTGATCCCGGTGCTGATCTTCTCCCTGGCGGCCATCGGCCTCAACATCCTCACCGGCTACGCCGGCCAGTTGTCGCTGGGGTCGGCGGCCTTCATGGCGGTGGGGGCTTTCGCGGCCTACAACTTTATCCTGCGCATCGAGGGCATGCCCTTTCTGGTGGCCCTGGTGCTGGCCGGTGGCACGGCGGCGCTGGTGGGGATCCTGTTCGGGCTGCCGAGCCTGCGCATCAAGGGCTTCTACCTGGCGGTGGCGACCCTCGCGGCCCAGTTCTTCATCGTCTGGGCCCTGGTCAAGTTCCCGTGGTTCTCCAACAACTCCTCGTCCGGCGTGGTCACCGCCCAGGACGTGACCATCCTCGGCTATACCTTCGCCACCCCGGAGGCCAAGTACATCCTGACCTTCCTGATCGTCGCCTTCATGGCCCTGCTGGCCAAGAACATGGTGCGCTCCTCCACCGGGCGGGCCTGGATGGCGGTGCGTGACATGGACGTGGCGGCCCAGGTGATCGGCTTCCGCCTGATGCGCACCAAGCTGCTGGCCTTTGCGGTGAGCTCCTTCTACTGCGGCGTGGCCGGTGCCCTGTATGCCTACACCTACATCGGCACCGTGGAGCCGGAAGGCTTCAACCTCGATCTCTCCTTCAAGATCCTGTTCATGATCATCATCGGCGGGGTGGGCTCGATCATGGGCTCCTTCCTCGGTGCGGCCTTCATCGTGCTGCTGCCGATCTTCCTCGACAACGTCATCCCGATGATCTTCGGTGACGCGCTGGGGGCGGGCTTCGTGTCCAACTTCCAGCTCATCGTGTTCGGCGGTCTGATCATCTTCTTCCTGATCGTCGAGCCCCACGGCCTGGCCCGGCTGTGGCAGATCGCCAAAGAGAAGCTGCGTCTCTGGCCTTTCCCCCATTAACGAAAGCGAACGGGCGACCTCCGCCTTCCGCCAGCTGCACCCACACCATAAAAGAGGAGACAAACACATGAAACTGAAGAAAACCGTCCTGCTCGGCGCCGTCATCGCCGGCCTCCTGGGTTCCTCCCTGGCCAGCGCCGACGAGGAGCAGTTCATCGGCCTGCCCAGCTACCGTGTCGGCCCCTACGCGGCGGGCGGCTCCGGCCTGTTCGGCGGCTGGATCGACTACATGCAGCTCATCAACGAGCGCGACGGCGGCGTCAATGGCGTCAAGCTGACCTGGGAAGAGTGCGAGACCGAGTACAACAATGCCCGCGGTGTGGAGTGCTACGAGCGTCTCAAGAAGAAGGGCAGCACCGGTAACTCCGTGTTCCAGCCCGTGTCCACCGGCATCACCTACTCGGTGCTCGAGAAGGTGCCCCAGGACAAGATCCCGATGGTCACCATCGGCTACGGCCGTACCGATGCCGCCGATGGCCGGGTCTTCCCGTGGGTCTTCCCGATGATCACCACCTACTGGTCCCAGGCTTCGGCCATCGTGAACTACATGGGCCAGAAGGAAGGGGGCATGGACAAGCTCAAGGGCAAGAAGATCGGCCTGCTGTATCACGATTCCGCCTATGGCAAGGAATCCCACGCGATCATGGACAAGCTGGCCGCCAAGCACGGCTTTGAAGTGATCAAGATCGCCGTGGCCCACCCGGGCAACGAGCAGCAGTCCCAGTGGCTTCAGATCCGTCAGGCCAAGCCCGACTACGTGGTGCTGTGGGGCTGGGGCGTGATGAACCCGACCGCCATCAAGGCCGCCGCCAAGACCGGCTTCCCCCGCGAGAAGCTGATCGGTGTGTGGTGGTCAGGCGCGGAAGAGGACACCATCCCCGCCGGCCCGGCCGCCAAGGGCTTCGTTGCCGCCGGCTTCAACGTGGCGGGCGCCAACTACCCGGTGATCGCCGACATCAAGAAGCATGTGTACGGCAAGAACAAGGGCAACATGGAAGACAAGACCCGCGTCGGCTCGGTGTATTACAACCGCGGCGTGGTGCACGGGATCATCACCGTCGAGGCGATCCGCAAGGCCCAGGAAAAGTACGGCAAGGGCAAGGCGCTGACCGGCGAGCAGGTCCGCTGGGGCTTCGAGAACCTCAACCTGGATGACGCCCGCCTGAAGGCACTGGGCGCCACCGGCTTCCTGCCGCCGCTGAAGATCACCTGCGCCGACCATGAAGGCCCGGGCAAGGTGAAGTTCCAGCAGTGGGATGGCAACCAGTGGAAGGTCATCACCGACTGGGTTGACTCCGACCGTCCGCTGGTGCGCGGCATGATCGAGGAATCGGCCGCCGCCTACGCCAAGGAAAAGGGCATCAAGCCCCGCGACTGCAGCAAGGAAGGCTGACGGGGGCGGCGAATAAACCTACTGCGCTCCCCGATCTCGCAAGTCCGGTACTCGCTGCACTTCAGTGCAGCTCCGTTCCTCCTTGCGACCTCGGGGCGCTCGCTACGGTTTCTTCGCACCCTGGATGGGCCGAAAGACCGAGTTTTCGCGACAGAACAAGACCGAGGGCGACGTGAGTCGCCCGTAAATAGGGGATGGCCGACGCCATGTCTTACCTCAGCATCAACAACATCGAGGTCATCTACGACCACGTGATCCTCGTCCTCAAGGGGGTCTCCCTGCAGGTGCCCCAGGGCAAGATCGTGGCCTTGCTGGGGGCCAACGGCGCGGGCAAGAGCACCACGCTGAAGTCCATCTCCAGCCTGCTGCGTGCCGAGCGCGGTGACGTGACCAAGGGCAGCGTCGAGTTCAAGGGCGAGCGCATCGACCAGATGACGCCGGCCGACCTGGTGCGGAAGGGCGTCATCCAGGTGATGGAGGGGCGCCACTGCTTCGGCCACCTGTCCATCGAGGAGAACCTGCTGACCGGTGCCTACACCCGTAGCCAGTCCCGCGCCGAGCTCAAGGAGAGCCTCGACAAGGTGTATGCCTACTTTCCCCGTCTCAAGACGCGGCGCACGTCCCAGGCCGGCTACACGTCGGGCGGCGAGCAGCAGATGTGCGCCATCGGCCGGGCCCTGATGGCCAAGCCCGAGATGATCCTGCTCGATGAGCCGTCGATGGGCCTGGCCCCGCAGATCGTCGAGGAGATCTTCGAGATCGTGAAGGACCTCAACAGCAAGGAAAACGTGAGCTTCCTGCTGGCCGAGCAGAACACCATGGTGGCCCTGCGCTATGCCGACTTCGGTTACATCCTCGAGAACGGCCGGGTCGTGATGGAGGGCGAGGCCGAGGATCTGCGCACCAACGAGGACGTCAAGGAGTTCTATCTGGGCCTGTCCTCCGAAGGGCGCAAGAGCTTCCGCGAAGTGAAGCACTACCGGCGGCGCAAGCGCTGGCTGTCTTGAGCGGGCTCGCAACCACACGCGGAGAAACCATGAATTACTACGATGCCCGTGAAACCCGTGACCCGGCCGAGCGGGAGCGCGACCTGCTCGCCCGCCTGCCGGCCCAGGTCGCCCACGCCAAGGCGCATGCGCCGGCTTTCTCCGCCCTGCTGAAGGACGTGGATCCGGCGGCCATCACCAGCCGGGACGCGTTGGCCACCCTGCCGGTGATCCGCAAGTCCGAGCTCTCCGAACTGCAAAAGGCGGCCCGCCCCTTCGGTGGCCTGGCCACCGTGAGCTGGGGCGGTGCCTGCGCCCGGGTGTTCGCCTCGCCAGGGCCCATCTACGAACCGGAAGGCGCGCGCAAGGACTACTGGCGCATGGCCAGAGCCTTCCACGCGGCCGGCTTCCGGGCCGGCGACTTGGTCCATAACACCTTCTCCTATCACTTCACGCCGGCCGGTTCGATGATGGAAACCGCGGCGCACGCCCTGGGCTGCACGGTCTTTCCGGCCGGTGTGGGGCAGACCGAGCAGCAGGTGGCGGCCATGCTCGACCTGCGCCCGGATGCCTATGCCGGTACGCCGTCCTTCCTGCGCATCATCCTCGACAAGGCCGATGAACTCGGCGTGAAGATCGACAGCCTGCGCAAGGCCTTCGTGTCGGGCGAGGCCTTTCCGCCCAGCCAGCGGGAGGCCCTGGCCGCCCGCGGCATCCAGGCTTATCAGGCCTATGCCACAGCCGATCTGGGGCTGATCGCCTTCGAGACCCCGGCCCGCGAGGGCATGGTGGTGGATGAGGACGTGCTCCTGGAAATCGTCCGCCCCGGTACCGGCGACCCGGTGGCGCCCGGCGAGGTGGGTGAGGTGGTGGTGACTACCTTCAACCCCGACTACCCCCTGATCCGCTTCGGCACTGGCGATCTGTCGGCCGTGCTGCCCGGCATCTCACCCTGCGGACGCACCAACCTGCGCATCAAGGGCTGGATGGGGCGGGCCGACCAGACCACCAAGGTGAAGGGCATGTTCGTGCACCCCGGGCAGGTCGCCGCGGTGCTCAAGCGCCATCCTGAAGTGGGCCGGGGCCGCCTGGTGGTGGACAACCCGGATCATTCCGACCGGATGACCCTGCATTGCGAGCTGGCGGTGCCGGTGGAGGGGCTGGCGGATGCCATCGCGGCCTCCATCCGGGAGCTGACCAAGCTGCGTGGCGAGGTGAGCTTTTGTGCGCCCGGCAGTCTGGCCAATGATGGCAAGGTCATCGACGATATCCGCAAATACGAATAGCCCGTTTCAGTCAGTCCATGTGTTCTCATCGCGCCGGTCACCCGGCGCTTTTTTTGTGCTTCGCCCAAGGGCGTGTTGCGGAGAGCCCGCATGGGCGGAGGGCAAGGCTTCTGGCACACTCGGCGGATCGATCCTATCGTCGAGTGCCGCCATGCAGAGCTTCCTGCTCCTCCTCCCTGATTTCGCCCTGATCGCCCTGGGTGTGCTGCTGCGCCGTCATGGTGGCCTGGGGGCGGCCTTCTGGCAGGGTACCGAGAAGCTCGTCTACTTCGTGCTGTTCCCGGCGCTGCTGTTCAATGCTCTGGCGCGGGCCAGCATCGACCTGACGAGCTTCGCGCCCCTGTTCCTGGTGGGCTTGCTGACCATGGCCGGGGGATTGTTGCTGGCCTTGCTTGGCCGTCCGCTGATGGGGCTCGATGCGATGGGTTTTGCGTCACGGGTGCAGTGCGCCTACCGCTTCAACACTTACATCGGGATCGCCGTGGCCGGCAAGTTCGGTGGAGCGGCGGGCGTGGCCGCGATGGGCGCCCTGTGCGGGGCGATGGTGCCCTTCGCCAACATGGCTGCGGTGGGTCTGCTGGCCCACCATGGTCAGGGACGGCTGGGGCGCGAGCTGGTTCGCAACCCGTTGATCATCGCCACCCTGGCGGGCATGGCGTTCAATGTCTCGGGGATGAGCCTGCCGTCGCCGGTGCAGCCCTTTCTGCAGCGTCTGGCGGAGGCTGCGGTGACTCTCGGCCTGCTGGCGGTGGGGGCTGCGCTGCAGGTGGGCAACAGTGGCGGCCGGCGGATCGGTGCCTTCTACCTGTGTGCGGTGAAGCTGCTGGCCCTGCCGGCCCTGGCCTGGGTGCTGGCCAGCGTGGCAGGCCTGGGCGGGGCGGCTTTTGCGACGGCGGTGATCTTTGCCGCCCTGCCCACCGCGTCTTCCGCCTACATCCTGGCGATGCGGATGGGTGGCGACGGACCCGGGGTGGCCTGGTTGATCTCGGCCACCACGGTGGCGGCAGCGGCCACCATGACCTTCTGGCTGAGCCTGCTGGCGGGGCGGGGGGCCTGAGGCGGCGCCCCGTAGTGCGACCTTACTTCGGGTCCTTGGCCTTGCCGGGCTTGGCCGGTGCGGCGGAGGGCGCCTGGGCGGCCTGGTTGCCGGCCTGTTCTGCGGCATTCTGCATGATGTTCCAGGGCCACATGCCGGCGGCGAAGGGATTGGGCTGAGCGCTGTCTCCTTCGGGGCGGCCGCCTTCTGCAGCCACCTTGCTCATGGCCTGCATGGCGGCGATGGTGGCGCGCTGCATCTCGAGCCCCTGGATCGCCATCTGCAGCGAGCCGAGGTTCATCTTGAGCCAGCTCTCGACCGCCTTCATATCGGTGATGCGTTTTTCGAGCTCATCCACGTCGAGGGTCGGCGTGACCATGCCCGGCAGGGTAAAGCCCATCTTGCTCCACATGCTGCGCATGAACTCCATCGGGTCCTGCGCCTTGTTCTCAGTGCTCATCAGTCTCCCCTTAATGTGAATATGCCATTGGCCCGTCGATAGTAACCCAACAGGGGCAGGGCTGCATCAGCCTTGGGTCTTGCGCTGCAACAGGGCGCGCAGGCGGCCCGGGCGCACCGGCTTGTGGAGCAGCGGCAGGCCCTCCTGCTGGACTTCGGCGAGGGCTTCGGCGGACGTGTCGCTGCTCAGGATGATGGCCGGAATGACCTTGACGAAGTGGTTGCGGAGATCCCGTATGAGGTGGAGGCCGCTGCGCTTGCCCACCTTGTACTCGCATAGGGCGATGTCCGGTGGGGGACTTCCCGCCAGGCTGTGCAGGAGCAGGGCCGGTTCGCTGACGGTGGTCACCGCGCACCCCCAGGACTCGAGGAGGCTGGCCGTACTGCCCAGCGCCAGAGGGTCGTCATCCACCAGCAGCACGTGCAGGCCGTGGAGGGCATGGGCGGGTGGCGGAGGGGCGCCGTCGATGACGGTTCGCGGGGAGGCCCTTGGCACCTCGATGGCGAACAGCGCGCCGTGGCCCGGCCGGGAGCGCAGGGTCAGGCGGTGGTCGAGCAGGTCGGTCAGGCGACGCACGATGGCCAGGCCCAGGCCCAGGCCCTTGGCGCGGTTGCGCTCCGGATTATCGAGTTGGATGAACTCCTGGAAGATGGCTTCCTGGGCCTCCGGTGCGATGCCCGGGCCGTTGTCGCGCACCTCGATGCGCACCAGCCGGTCGCGGCGCCGGCAGGCCAGCAGCACAGTGCCGCCCGGCGCGTAGCGCAGGGCATTGCTGATCAGGTTGTGCAGGATGCGCTCGAGCAGCAAGGGGTCGCTCTCCACCCAGGCGTCGGTGGGGCGCAGGCGCAGGCGTTGGCCGTTGGTGTCGGCTTCGCGGCGGTAGTCGACGTCGATCCGCTCCAGCAGAGGCTGCAGTGGGAAGGGCTTGATCTGGCGGTCCAGCACGCCGGCGTCGAGGCGGGAGATGTCGAGCAGGCTGTCCAGCAGGTTCTCCATGGTCTCGGCCGATACGGCGATCTGCTCGACGAGGCGGCGGGTGTCGGGGGCGTGGGGCTTCTGGCCCAGCTCGGCGACGAACAGCCCGAGGGCATGCATGGGCTGCCGGAGGTCATGGCT
>JAFLDU010000163.1 GCA_017309145.1 Zoogloea sp.
GTGGCGGCCAGCCCGGACGCCGCCGGCTGGTTGGTGGCGCTGGCCGACATGCCGTTCATCCGCCGCGATACCTTCGGGCTGCTTGCCACCGCGCTGGCCGCCGGTGCGCCGCTGGTGGCTCCCCGGCACGCAGGGTTGCGTGGTCACCCGGTCGGCTTCGCCGCCCGTTGGTACGGCGAACTGCTGCAGCTGTCAGGGGATGAAGGGGCGCGGGGCCTGCTCCGGAATCACGGGCATCTGCTGCAACTGATCGAGACGGATGATCCGGGCGTGCTGCGGGACGTGGACCGCCCCGCCGACCTCGCCCCGCCGGCCCCTTGAGTGGGTGCACCGGGGAGGCGCCGGCTCAGTCGCAGTCGTTTAGGATGCCCCGGCTCTTCAGCCGATAGACCATCTGCGGCCGGGTGATGCCGAGCAGACGGGCCGCGGCGGCCACGTTGCCCTGGGCCCGTTCCACGGCGCGGCGCAGCAGCACGGTTTCTATTTCGTCCAGCGAGACGTTGTCGCAGTCTTCCGAGTCGTTCAGCAGCAGGTTGTTGACCCGCCGTGTGACCCGCTCGAGTTCCCGTTCCTTGGACGCATCGGCCACCAGGCTGGCGGCATCCACCAGGACCAGCTTGCCGTCCTGGTTGATCGTGAAGCGCTGTTCGGTGAAGCGCTCACCGCTGGTGAACAGGTGGGGGGAGTCGATGGCGCCGTCGTCGGGGGCCAGGATCACGCCTCGTTCAATGACGTTCTCCATCTCGCGGATATTGCCCGGCCAGTCGTAGGACAGCATGGCGTCCACCGCCCGCTGGGTGAAGCCGGTGAGGTGGCGGCCGTGGCGGCGATTGAACTTGGACAGGAAATGGGTCATCAGCAGGGGGATGTCCTCCCGCCGTTCGCGCAGGGGCGTGATGCGCACCGGAAAGACGTTGAGGCGGAAGAACAGGTCTTCCCGGAAGCGGCCCGCCGCCACTTCGTCACGCAGGTCCACGTTGGTGGCGGCGATCACCCGCACATCCACCTTGCGGGTCTGGGAGTCGCCCAGGCGTTCGATCTCGCCTTCCTGCAGGGCACGCAGCAGCTTGCCCTGGGCGCTGGCGGTGAGGGTGCCGATCTCGTCGAGGAAGAGGGTACCGCCGTGGGCCCGCTCGAAGCGGCCCTGGCGGCTCTGCAGTGCGCCGGTGAAGGCGCCGCGCTCGACGCCGAAGAGTTCCGACTCGATCAGCTGCTCGGGAATGGCCGCGCAGTTGACCGCCACGAAGGGCTTGTCGGCGCGTGAGCTGAGGCGATGCAGGGTGCGCGAGAAGACTTCCTTGCCGACCCCGCTCTCACCCAGGAAAAGCACCGTGGCCTGAGTCGGTGCAACCCGCCGGACCATGTGCATCACCGAGTTGAAGCCAGGCGAGAGACCGACCGGATGGTTGCTGTCCTCCGTGCCGTCGGGTGTCGAGATGAGTTTGCAGGGCGGGCGCGCGAGGTCCGGCCCCGGGGCTTCATCGAAGACGCCCGGCATCAGGAAGCGTAGGTCGTCGTCGGCTTCCGGCCCCCATTCCTCGACCAGCTTGCCGACGATGCGGCAGACCTGATGCCCCATCGACTGGCATTCCACCTCCCGGTAGAGCACCTGGCGGCCCATGAACTCGGAGGAAAAGCCGGATGCGTAGCCGATCTGCATCCAGCAGGCGGGTTCGGTGCCGATCGAGAAGTGGCGGATGTGCTCCTCGTCCTCCACCGGGCTGGTCCAGATGAATTCGCCGTAATGGGTGCCTTTTTCCACGTCGCATTCGATGCGCACCGCCTCCGAGATGCCGATGCCTTCCAGGCAGTGCATCTGGGGGCCGACCACGAACATGTCCTGGATGGAGGTCTTGGCGCGGACCTTGCGGGCCAGCTGCGCGTCATTCACCCCGGCGTGATAGCCCATGCGGGTCATGAAACCACGGGCCATGTCGACCCCCAGCAGCTCGATCATCTCCCGGCGCAGCATGCCCAGCGCCTTGGCGTGGATGAGCAGCATGCGTTGGTCGTCCAGCCAGATGCGGCCATCGGTGGTGGAGAAGTGCAGCCGGCCCATCAGGTCGGCAAGGTCCGGGAAGGTGAGCTTGTCCTCCTCCAGCGTGCCGGGCCGGACGACCGGGAGGTGGCCGCGGGGCAGGGGGGGCGTACGGCCGGTGTGCTTCATGGGCGTACTCCGGCGGTGGATGGCCTGGCGATCATCGGGTCTCTCTCCATCTTGTTGTTCTGATTGCTGAGGGCGTCGGACAGGGCAAGCATGGGGCATGCCTGTAGGGGGCAGGCCTTGCCTCTCCCGAAGATACGCCGGCTGACGGGGCAGGGCCAGCCCGGCCCCGCGCGGCGCAGACGTCGGGATGAATCGATTGATGCATTGTGCGCTGCATTGCTTATGCATGAATTAAAGCATTTGATTCATTGGCGACTCCGCTGCCCTGGAGGGGGCGCTGTCGTGGCGGATCGGACGAATGCGCGCCTGCCCCGGCAAGCCGCGTGCTTGCTGGAAGCCGCCGCGCGGCATGAAGGGTTGCGGGTGCCTTGGCATGCTTTCTGCTGATTGAGGCCAGAACCCCACTGGCCGGTGCTTCCTGACAGGGAGGCCGGCGACAGAGGGCGCCATACCAGAAGAACTGGACCCCGTCAGGGGCCGCAACGGAGACGACATCATGCCCGCATCCTTGAGCCAGCCGCTGCCTTCCTGAGGCGCCGGTCCGCTGCCCGCCACCTGGCGGCCCTTCATCCGCTGTCGAGTCCATCCCTACGCCGAGGGATCCCCATGGGGCTTGGGTGTGGCCGGGCTCGTCCTTGCAGAACCCCTCGCCCTTTCATGGGGTGAGTTTTCGAGTTCGAACCTGACCAGGAGATCAACCGTGACCCACACCAACCAGGACATCCAGAACAAGCTCGAGCGGCTCGATGCCATGCTCGAGGAAGACCGCGAGAAGCACATCTATCGGCTCGACCGCTCGGCCTTCACGGACGAAGAACTGTTCGAGTTGGAGATGAAATACATCTTCGAGGGCAACTGGGTCTTCCTGGCCCACGAGAGCCAGATCCCCAACGCCAACGACTACCTCACCGTGCAGGTCGGCCGCCAGCCGGTGGTGATCACCCGCGACCGGGCTGGCCAACTGCATGGCCTGATCAACACCTGCACCCACCGTGGGGCCATCCTGGCACGTCACAAGAAGGGCAACCGCGCCAGCTTCACCTGCCCCTTCCATGGCTGGACCTTCAGCAACGCCGGCAAGCTGCTCAAGGTGAAGGACCAGAACCCTGACGCGGGCTATCCGGAGAGCTTCAACTGCAAGGGCAGCCATGATCTGGTCAAGCTCGGTGCCTTCGAGAACTACCGGGGCTTCCTGTTCGGCAGCATCAACCCGGATGTGCTCCCGCTTGCCGAGCACCTGGGCGAGGCCGCACGCATCATCGACATGATCGTGGACCAGGCGCCGGAAGGCATTGAGGTGCTGCGCGGTGCCTCCACCTACACCTTCGATGGCAACTGGAAGCTGCAGGCGGAGAACGGCGCCGACGGCTATCACGTCTCGGCGGTGCACTGGAACTATGCGGCCACCACCGGCCGCCGCAGCGCCGACGGCAAGGTGGACACCGTCAAGGCCATGAACGCCGGCAAGTGGGCCCAGCAGGGCGGCGGCTCATACTCCTTCAAGCATGGTCATCTGGTGCTGTGGACCAACTGGTCCAACCCGGAAGACCGTCCGCTGTACTCCAAGCGCGCCGAGTGGATCGAGAAGTTTGGCGAGGCGCGCGCCGACTGGATGCTGCGCAAGTCGCGCAACCTGTGCCTGTATCCCAACGTGTACCTGATGGACCAGTTCAGCTCGCAGATCCGGGTGGTGCGTCCGATCGCGCCGAACAAGAGCGAGGCCACCATCTACTGCATCGCCCCCAAGGGCGAGGCGCCGGAAGCGCGTCAGCGCCGCCTGCGCCAGTACGAGGATTTCTTCAACGCCACCGGCATGGCCACCCCTGACGACCTGGAGGAGTTCCGCTCCTGCCAGCGTGGCTTCGAGGCCCGCGCGGTGAAGTGGAACGACATGTGCCGCGGCTCGACCCACTGGGTCGAAGGGCCCGACGAGAACGCCGACCTGATCGGCCTGAAGCCCGAGCTGTCCGGCATCAAGACCGAGGATGAAGGGCTTTACACCGTGCAGCACAAGTACTGGCTCGAGGTCATGAAGAAGGCCTATCTCGCCGAACACAACGCTCAACAGAACGGAGACCGGTAATGCTGTCCTACGAAGCCATCCAATCTTTCCTTTACCAGGAAGCGCGCGCCCTCGACGAGGGGCGCTGGGCTGACTGGTTGTCCTTCTACGCCGATGACGTCACGTTCTGGATGCCCGCCTGGGATGACGACAACACGCTCACCGTCGATCCTCACAACGAGGTCTCCCTGATCTATTACCCCAGCAAGCAGGGGTTGGAAGACCGGGTCTTCCGCATCGAGACCGACCGCTCCAGCGCGTCCACGCCGGACACCCGCACCGGCCACGCGATCAGCAATATCGAGGTGCTGTCGCAGACCGACACGACGATCGAGCTGCGTTTCAACTGGACCACCCACAGCTTCCGCTACGACATCGTGGACGTGTACTTCGGTACCTCCGAATACACCCTCGACACCAGCGGGCCGAGGCCGCTCATCAAACGGAAGTACGTCGTCCTGAAGAACGATTACATCCACCACGTGCTGGATATCTACCATATCTGATCGACAGGGCCCGTCGCTCCGGCAGGCGGGCCCTGGCGTCCGGGTGCCGCCAAAGAGAATCCCATGACCTACAACATCGCCCTGCAATTTGAAAACGGGGTCAGCAGAGTCATTCCCTGCGAGCGCGGAGAGCTGCTGGCCGACGCGGCCTACCGTTTCAAGATCAACATTCCGCTGGACTGCCGCGAGGTGCAGGCCGAGCGGTCCCTGTCCTTTCTGCCCGGCCAGTATGTGAACCTGCAGGTGCCCGGCAGCAAGGAAACCGAGAAGTTCTCCTCCACCCACGAGAAGGTGCCGTCATGAGCTGCGTGGATCGTTTCACCGGCAAGTCCGTCATTGTCACCGGCGCGGCCCAGGGCATCGGGCGTGGCGTCGCCACGGCCGTGGCCGCAGAGGGCGGGCGGGTGCTCGCCGTGGACCGCTCCGAGGTGGTCGATGAGGTGGTTGCCGAGATCATCGCGGCGGGCGGCTCGGCACTGCCGTTCCGGGCCGATCTGGAGACTTTCGCTGGCGCCAGCGCCATGGTGGCCGAGGCGGTGAGCTGCTTCGGCCGGGTTGATGTGCTGATCAACAACGTGGGTGGCACGATCTGGGCCAAGCCCTTCGAGCGCTATGAGGAGGCGCAGATCGAGGCGGAGATCCGCCGTTCGCTGTTTCCCACCCTGTGGAGCTGCCGGGCCGTGCTGCCGGTGATGATCGATCAGCAGGGCGGCACCATCGTCAATGTGTCGTCGATCGCCACCCGCGGCATACACCGGGTTCCCTATTCGGCGGCCAAGGGCGGGGTCAATGCGCTGACCGCCTCCATCGCCATGGAAGCCACCCGGCACGGCATCCGCATCAATGCCACCGCGCCCGGTGGTACCGAGGCACCGCCCCGGCGCATCCCCCGCAATGAGGCCCAGCCCACGCCTGACGAAGTGAGCTGGTACCAGGGTGTGATCGACCAGACGGTCGATTCGAGCCTCATGCACCGCTACGGCACGGTGGCCGAGCAGGTCGCTCCGATCCTGTTCTTCGCCTCCGACGAGTCGTCCTACATCACCGGCAGCGTGCTGCCGGTCGGCGGCGGGGATCTCGGCTGAGACCCGCCACCTGGACGCCCGCATGGACATAACAACTACAATCAAGGAGCAAACCGTGCCTCAGATCGACGTGCACGCACTTTCCGACCGCGCACGTTTCAACGGCTTTCACGGCACCGTGCTGTTCTGGTGCGCCCTCATCATCATCTTCGACGGCTACGACCTCGCCGTGGCCGGCATCGCCCTGCCTTCCATCATGAAGGAAATGGGGGTGAGCCCGACCAACGCCGGTTTCATGGTCAGCTCGGCCCTGTTCGGCATGATGTTCGGCGCCATCTTCATGGGCACCATCGCCGACCGTATCGGCCGCAAATGGGCCATCGCCTTGTGCATCCTGCTGTTCAGCGTGTTCACCGCGGCTGCCGGCCTCACCACCGACCCGCTGGGTTTCAGCGTGACCCGCTTCCTGGCGGGCCTGGGGATCGGCGGGGTGATGCCCAATGTGGTGGCGCAGATGACCGAGTACTCCCCGCGCAAGATCCGCAGCACCCTGGTCACGCTGATGTTCAGCGGCTACTCGGTGGGGGGCATGCTGGCCGCCCTGCTGGGCAAGGGCCTGATCGAGAGCTACGGCTGGCAATCGGTGTTCTTCGCCGCCGGGCTGCCGGTGTTGCTGATCCCCTTTATCCTGAAGTCCATGCCCGAATCCATGGCCTTCCTGGTCAAGCACGGCCGGTTCGATGAGCTCAAGGGTATCGTTCAGCGCCTTGAACCGGGCTACGTGCCGTCGGCGGCCGACCAGTTCGCCCTGCCGCATGCCCAGGCGGCCCACGGCGCGCCGATCGGCAAGTTGTTCCAGGACGGGCGCGGTTTCAGTACGGTGATGTTCTGGGTGGCCTTCTTCATGTGCCTGTTCATGGTCTATGCCCTCAGCTCCTGGCTGGCCAAGCTGATGGCGGGAGCCGGCTACAGCCTGGGTTCCGCGCTGACCTTCGTGCTGGTGCTCAACTTCGGCGCCATGATCGGTGCCATCGGCGGCGGCTGGCTGGCCGACCGCTTCCACATCAAGCACGTGCTGGTCGCCTTCTATGCCCTGGCGACGGTGTCGATCACGCTGCTCGGCTACAAGGTGCCCACGGAAATCCTTTACATCCTGGTCGGCTTGGCGGGGGCGTCCACCATCGGCACCCAGATCCTGACCTACGCCTACGTCGGGCAGTACTACCCGATGGCCGTGCGCTCCACCGGCATCGGCTGGGCGTCGGGAGTGGGGCGCAGTGGCGCGATCCTGGCGCCGATCCTGATCGGTGCGCTGGTCAGCATGGCCCTGCCGCTGGAGCAGAACTTCATGGCCATCGCGATTCCGGCCGTGATCGCGGTCATTGCCGTCTCCTTGATCGACCATCGGCATGCGGCCTCCGCCCATCATTGAGCGGGGGGCAGGGCTCGAAAAAAGCGTGAATTTAAAATATCGATATTTAAAGAAAAAATCGTTATTTTGGTATGCTCTCGCATACGGCCCCGAGCCAAACCCTCTCCGGATGTCCCAACGGTCCGAAGCCGGGTGAGGCCTGGGGAAGATCAACCACACTAGGAGACAAAAATGGCATTGACTGGTGTTCTGCGCCCCGGACACGTGTCCGTCAGGGTGCTTGAACTGGAGCCCGCGCTAAAGCACTACAAGCAAGTGCTCGGGCTCATCGAGGTGGCCCGGGATGACGCAGGCCGCGTTTTCCTGAAGGCCTGGGACGAGCACGATCATCACAGCATCGTCCTGCGCGAGGCCGATGAGGCCGGCATGGACTACATGGGCTGGAAGGTGGATTCCCCGGCGACCCTGAAAAAGCTGGCGGCCGACCTCGAGGCGTCCGGCCTGGCCACCGACATGAGCTGGATCCCCGCAGGCGAACATCCCGCCACCGGCGAGCGCTTCCGCTTCACCGTGCCGACCGGGCATGTCATGGAGCTGTACGCCGAGAAGGAGAAGCTGGGCAACAACTGCGGCACCGAAGGCCCGGACGTGAATCCTGATCCCTGGCCGGATGGCCTGGTGGGCATCGCTCCCTCGCGTTTCGACCACTGCCTGCTGTATGGCGATGACCTGGATGGTACGGTCAAGCTGTTCCGCGAGGTGCTGGGTTTCACCCTCACCGAACAGGTCGTCCTGAAGGACAAGCCCGAGTTCATGATCGGCGCCTTCCTGACCTGCTCCAACAAGGCCCATGACGTGGCCTTCATCCGTCAGCCGGTGAAGGGCAAGCTGCACCATGTGTCCTTCGAGCTGGGCAGCTGGGAGAAGGTGCTGCATGCCGGTGACGTCCTGTCCCGCACCCGCACCTCCATCGATCTGGGGCCGACCCGCCATGGCATCACCCGTGGCGAGACGATCTACTTCTTCGATCCCTCCGGCAACCGCAACGAAGTCTTCTCCGGCGGCTACATCAGCTACCCGGACAAGCCGACCATCACCTGGTACGACGACAGCATCGGGCCCGCGATCTTCTACCACGACCGCAAGCTCAACGAGGCCTTCCTGAGCGTGTTCACCTGATCCCTCCGCCTTGTTCCACGACGCCCTTCGGGGTGTCGTGGCCAGGAATTCAAGGTCATCAAAAAAATATCGAGATTTTTTAAAAATCTCGCTAAACTAAAGCCTGTGAGTTGCCGGGGAGTGTGCGGCGGCTCCCAGCATCCGATCCATCCGGAAAAGTGTCTCTGCTCCATCGGGCCGTGTGCCCGCCCAGGTGCCGTGACCGACCGGGCCCGCGAGACCTCAGACTGCGAGAAAGACATGAAAGAATTCAAGAACTTCATCAACGGTGAATACGTCACCAACGTCAGCGGCAAGACCTACGAGAACCGCAACCCGGTGGACAATTCCCTGATCGGCATGGTCTATGAAGCCGGTCAGCCCGAAGTGGATGCCGCTGTCGCCGCCGCCAAGGCCGCCCTGCATGGCCCCTGGGGCAAGCTGTCGGTGGTCGAGCGCTGTGCCATGCTCGATGCGATCGTGGCCGAGATCAACAACCGCTTCGACGACTTCCTGCAGGCCGAGATCGCCGACACCGGCAAGCCGGCCCACCTGGCCTCCCACATCGACATCCCCCGCGGTGCGGCCAACTTCAAGATCTTCACCGATACCATCAAGAACGTCTCCACCGAGTCCTTCGAGATGCGTACCCCCGACGGCAAGACCGCCCGCAGCTACGGCGTGCGCACCCCGCGCGGCGTGATCGCCGTGATCAGCCCGTGGAACCTGCCCCTGCTGCTGATGACCTGGAAGGTCGGCCCGGCCCTGGCCTGCGGCAACACCGTGGTGGTCAAGCCTTCCGAAGTCACCCCTGCCACCGCCACCCTGCTGGGTGAGGTGATGAACAAGGTCGGCGTGCCCGCCGGTGTGTACAACGTGATCAACG
Source organism: Zoogloea sp. (assembly GCA_017309145.1). Taxonomy (GTDB): domain Bacteria; phylum Pseudomonadota; class Gammaproteobacteria; order Burkholderiales; family Rhodocyclaceae; genus Zoogloea. The sequence continues at coordinate 9,177 of JAFLDU010000163.1, forward strand.
GCTACGGCGTGAACTCCGCCGGTGCCATGCTGACCGCCCATCCGGACGTGGATGGCGTCACCTTCACCGGTGAGACCAAGACCGGCACGGCCATCATGAAGGCCGCTGCCGACGGCATCCGTCCGGTGTCCCTGGAACTGGGTGGCAAGAATGCCGCCGTGGTCTTTGCCGATTGCGACTTCGAGGTGGCGGTGAACACCGTGACCCGTTCCGTGTTCGAGAACTGCGGCCAGGTCTGCCTGGGCACCGAGCGTGTGTATGTGCAGCGCCCGATCTTCGACAAGTTCGTCGCCGCCCTGAAGGAAAAGGCCGAAGGCATGAAGCCGGGCCGTCCCTTCGACCATGACACCAAGATCGGTCCCCTGGTCAGCAAGGTGCACCAGAAGAAGGTGCTCTCCTACTACGAGCGGGCCAAGGCGGAAGGCGCCACCATCGTCACCGGCGGCGGCGTGCCCAACATGCCGGACGACCTGAAGGACGGTTGCTGGGTCGAACCCACCATCTGGACCGGCCTGCCGGAAACCGCCTCGGTGGTGCGCGAGGAGATCTTCGGGCCGTGCTGCCACATCCAGCCCTTCGACACCGAAGAAGAAGCCGTGCGCATGGCCAACGACACCAAGTACGGCCTGGCCACCTCCATCTACACCCAGGACATCAGCCGCGCCAGCCGTGTCGCCGGCCAGATTGAAGTGGGTCTGTGCTGGGTCAACAGCTGGTTCCTGCGCGACCTGCGTACCCCCTTCGGTGGTTCCAAGCAGTCCGGTATCGGTCGCGAGGGGGGCCTGCACTCCCTCGAGTTCTACACCGAACTGCGCAACGTGATGATCAAGTACTAAACTGCCGCCGGCCAGGCTCAGCCTGGCCCTTGTCCTTCATCCATGACGGCGGAGTGTCCGCCTGTCATGGGGTGGCAGCGACACTGTTCCTCCCGGCGCCCTCCCCAGGGCGCCCGCCGGCCCCGATCCCTCCCCCGGGGCCGGCACCCCACTTTGCCTAGATACGGAAGAACCATGGACCAGACTAAGATCGAACATTACGGCGACGAGCTGTACAACGCCCTCATCACCCGCAAGGCGGTGGCCCCGCTGACCGACCGGGAGCCCGACATCACCATCGAGGACGCCTACCGCATCCAGCTGCGCATGATCCAGCGCCGCGTCGACGCTGGCGAGACCATCATCGGCAAGAAGATCGGCGTGACCAGCAAGGTGGTCATGGACATGCTCAAGGTCAACCAGCCCGATTTCGGGCAGATGACCTCCGGCATGGTCTTCAGCGAAGGCGAAGCGATCCGCGTCGACAGCATGATCGCCCCCCGCGCCGAAGCCGAAGTCGCCTTCATCCTCAAGCGCGACCTGGAAGGCCCCGGTGTCACCCCGGCCGACGTGCTGCGCGCGACCGAGTGTGTCGTGCCCTGCTTCGAGATCGTCGACTCCCGCATCCAGGACTGGAAGATCAAGATCCAGGATACCGTGGCCGACAACGCCTCCTGTGGTGTGCTGACCCTCGGCGGTGTGCGCCGCAGCCCCCGCGACCTCGACCTGGCCCTGGCCGGCATGGTCCTCGAGAAGAACGGCGAGGTCATCAGCACCTCCACCGGCGCCGCCGTGCAGGGCTCCCCGGTGAATGCCGTGGCCTGGCTGGCCAACACCCTGGGCCGCCTGGGCATCGGCCTCAAGGCGGGCGAGGTGATCCTCTCCGGCTCCCAGTCCCCCCTCGTCCCGGTCAAGGCCGGCGACTACCTCGCCTGCGCAGTGGGCGGCCTCGGCGGCACTTCGGTCCGCTTCATCTGACCCCAACAGGAAGAACCAGCATGAACCTCGACAACGCCACCATCCTCAAGCTCGCCGATCACCTGGAAACCGCCGAGCTCAAGGCCTACGACGTCACCAAGATCACCGACGACCATCCGGACATGGACTGGGATGACGCCTATGCCATCCAGGACGAGATCCGCCGCCGCAAGGAAGCCCGCGGCAACAAGACCGTCGGCCTCAAGGCCGGCCTGACCTCCTTCGCCAAGATGAAGCAGATGGGCGTCGAAGTCCCCGTCTTCGGCTTCGTCAGCGACTACATGAGCTGCCCGGATGGCGGCGAGATCAAGACCTCCGAGCTGATCCACCCCAAGGTCGAAGCCGAGATCTGTGTCGTCACCAAGGCCCCCTTGTCCGGCCCCGGCTGCCACATGGGCGCCGTGATGGCCGCCATCGACTTCGTCGTGCCGGCCGTGGAGATCATCGACTCCCGCTACCGTGACTTCAAGTTCGACCTGAAGAGCGTGATCGCCGACAACACCTCCGCCTCCCGCTTCGTCATCGGCGGCCGTCCCCGTGAGCTGGCCGACCTCGACCTGCGCACCCTCGGCGTGGTCATGGAGAAGAACGGCGAGATCGTCGCCATGGCCGCCGGCGCCGCCGTGCTGGGCCATCCGCTGGCGGCGGTGGTGATGCTGGCCAACCACCTGGGCGCCCGCGGCCAGGAGATTCCGGCCGGTACCTTCATCATGACCGGCGGCGCGACCGAAGCCATTGCGGTCAAGGCTGGCGACAACGTGGCGGTGCGCTTCCAGGATCTGGGCACCGTCTCCATGCGTTTCGCCTGACATCCACCCGCCCCCACCGAGAGAAGGCCGCCCCGGAGCGGCCCGGAGACTGAGAGAGGACATCCCATGGCAGCCAAGGAAGTAAAGACCAACCCATTCACCCAGGAGACCGGCATCATCCACCTGGGTGGGATCGACGCGATCGTGCGGCTGACGCTGGACCAGGTGCGCACGGACGCGCGTCGGGGTCTCAAGACCGGGATGTTCGTCT
>JAFLDU010000018.1 GCA_017309145.1 Zoogloea sp.
GGTGGCAACCCCTCAGCGCGCCGCGGGAGCGTTCGGGCCGGGCGGCTGCGGGGAGCGTACCCCGGCTGGGGCGGTGCCTTCGGCCGGGGCGGCGCCCGCGATGAGGATCATCGGCGCTTCCAGCCCACGATGGCGCAGGACGACCCGGTCGTTGAGTACCCGATCAACCCGCAGCTGCTCGTTGAAGCTTGCTCCCTCGGGCACCAGCACGGGCGGATGCTGTCCATCTGCCAGAATGGCCATGCCCGGTGCGGCACCGCTGGCCGGGATGATGGCTTGCAGGACCAGCCCCGGTGGTGGCGGGAGGACCTGCAAGGACGTACCGCCCGGCTGCGGGGCGACGTGCAGGATGCCAAACTCCTCGGCCGTCCACAGACCGACCACAACCAGCGCCCCAAGCCCAAGCAGTGCGCGCTGCAAACGGACCATGTCGAATCCAGCCATTCCTTGCTCCCAGCACGGCCACGGCCGGTACAGACCGCGGGAAAGTCATCGTTGAGGGTTTCGAGGGCGCTACCGTAACACCCCAGGCTTGCATGTGGAGTGGGGGTCACGATTCTTGACCCCACCACGGGCAGCCGGAAGGCACCTAGGGCAAGGCCAGAAACGCCCGCAGTTCCTGAACAAAGCGCTCCCGCTGCCCCAGGTGGGGAGCATGGTCCTGCGCGGCATACAGCCGCAGCCAGGATCCTGCCGTCCGGTCCGCCACATAGCGGGCCGTCTCCACCGAATAGAAATTGCTCTCGTCACCATAGACGAGAAAGCTGGGCCGCGTGATCGTCGGCAACACATCGCGGTAATCCGCCGCGGTCAGGCTCGCCCAGCAGTCGATCAGGGGCTGCGGATCGAGGGCACGCAGGCGCTGGCGGGCCACCTGGATGCCGTTGCCGTTCTCAAGGTATTTCTCACGGGCCCGGGCGTTATGGCCGAAGGCCGCGAGGCGCAGCACCGCCTCGGCGAGATCTTCCGCCAGCTCGCCCATGAAGGCCGCATTGCGCGCGGCGTCGAAATCGCCATAGATGCCCAGCTTCCAGCCGGCGTCGGTGAGCAGGCGTGGTGACTGGTCGATGAAGCCCAGGTGGGACACCCCTTCCTCGCCCCAGTCCCGCAGGTATTGCCAGAGCGTCAGGGCACCCATCGAGTGGCCGATGATCGCCACATCGTCGAGCGCATAGTGCTGGATGAGGTTGCGCAGGTCGCGGGCCATCCGCGCCGCCGTCGGCGCGGCCTCGACACGAGGCGCGTGGCCGCCATGGCCGCGGGCATCCCAGCGGAAGATGCGGCAGCCGGATTCGAGGGCCGGTATGAAGGGGGTCCAGTCCCGGTGGGTCGAGGTCCAGCCATGCAGGAGGATCAGGGGACGCCCCTGACCGGAAATGCGGAGGTGGATTTCTTCGCCGTCATCGGCGACCCATGAGTCAGATAGCACTCTATGGACATGGTCAGAACCCGCGTGAGGAGGGGAGTTGCCCGCCTTCGCCGGATGTCCATGGAGTGCTGGCGTTTTTGTGCCTTTCGGATTGTGGATGTCCATAGTAAATCTCGGATTGGTCTGAAAGCCTCGCAGAGAAACTGACGCGCTTCGCGTGTCTCCTGGCTCGTTTGGCTTCGCCAAGCCGAGCCCAGGTGGAGGTCGTTATGTTACCCCTTGTATATAAATACACGGGGAAGGTGTATGAGCTTGATGGGGCTTAGCGTAATGTTTGCTTAAGCCATTCGGAAAATTCTGGGTCATCGCCCGGATTGGGTGGGTCTATTGGAATGAGCGAGATGTGGCATAACCGAGGGCTTTCATTGAGGGCACACTCGCTGCCTGCTGGAGAAAGCAAAGGGCCAGAAACAGGTTCCTCCAGAAATGATGCGAGTCCATCAGAGATTTTGATATTGGTGCCATCTAGCCAGCCGTAGCATCGGCACCCATCCCTAACCACGACTTTTACTTCCTCACACCCAGCCGTCCGTGCTCGGCATAGCGTTTCAAAGCTACGTCTCAAAGTCTGGCAAGTTTCTAGCACTGCCGGGTGGTAGCGAATCCTCATGGCACTTTGGGCATCTTGCACTTGGTATTTCTCGTCCCACGTGCTGGCTTCTGTGATTTGGCTTGATGCAAGCCAAAGGTTCTGAATATCTTCAGGAGAGAAGTCTGATACATCTGGAGCAAATGGATAGCGGCTCAGTGCAGACAAGAGAGTCGATGTGAACTCTTTGAGGGAGATTGGGTTCGGGGCTCTCAAACGCTCCTGACGTTCCGTGTGACGCTCGTTATCCTTGGTTCGCCGTAGAGCCTCTTCGGGAGTCTCCTTGTGGTTTATATTGGCATCTACCTTTGCCTGGAGTCGCGCTCTGGCCGTCTGCCATTCGGCTTCGGTACGCACTTCGTCCGCTGAAAGATAGCGCTGAACGACAAAGTCCAGTGCTAAGTAATGGTCTTCTTTCGTCCAGCTTTGCGGTGGCAGAGCCTCTAGCCGTGCCTTCACGGTGGCCAACTCTTCTGAGCTCCAGCGGCGCATAGGGACATCACCGCTTTCCGAGGTATTGTCGGCAGCCGTCCCCATGGAAAGCATGCGCGCGAAGAGTTTTCGTATTTGCCAAATCATGGTGTTAACTGGGGGAGCCTAGGCCTATAATATCATTTGCATGAATTTATCGAACATAGAAAGTGCTGCATGTTCAGCAATGGAGCTTTTCATGGGATTCAGGTTTCGTCAGCGCATCAAAATTTTCCCTGGAGTGCACGTCAATTTGACTGCCAAGGGAATGAGCAGTGTTTCGATTGGCGGGTCAGGCGCAACCATCAACGTCGGTAAGAAGATGCGTGTGACAGCGACTGCTGGCCTGCCTGGTACAGGGCTCTCATACCGACAAGTCGTGCACCCTGGAAGCTCGATGCCTGACAAGCAGAACGTCGAAAAAGCGTCTTCGGTTGTTGAGAGGCAGTTAGAACCGGTGTCGCTTTTGCCAGAACCGTCTGGGCCACAAGAGCTTTCTTATTCTACGGCGTCATGGGGCGAGAGTTCTACAGAAGAACTCCAAAGCCTGATTTTCGAAGCACATCAACAGCGCCTTTCCTTGGATGCAGAGCTTTCAGAGCTTCGAGCCCTGGTGCAGGAAGCCGAACGTGGCTTCGAACGAATGAATAAATGGTATCGCCGAATATTTCAACGAGTAGCCATTGATGAGGCCGCATCTAATCTAGCAAAGCTGCGCGACGATTTGAACGATGCAACACAAGCTGTGACTGACCAAGGCGTTGCTATTGATTGGACATTGCCCGAACGATTGAAGCACCTGTTTCAGGTGTTTGTCATCTCTATGCGCAAGTTATCGCAACAGTCACAGAGCATCTGGCGTATTGGGGGCAGCACGCAAATCGACCGGATACGAGAGCGAACCTCCTACAACACGCTCCATGAACGTGAGCCGGCCTCACTGACTTTTGAGTGCCCGCCATTCATGCCAACCCGCCCAGGGGAGCCCTATGCTCAAGTCCCATGCTTGAAGGCCACTAACGGTTTTGCCCTGTACTTCTTCCCCAGTTTTGTCGCGGTCGTGCGTGGCTCCGAGTTTGGCTTAATACGGCCAACCAGTTTAGTCATCGACATGGAGTGGACGGATTTTGTAGAAACCGAGGTGCCACCTGGAGCGAGGGTGACCGGCCACACCTGGCGCTACGTCAATAAAGATGGCTCACCAGACCGCAGATACTCTGATAACCCAAGTGTGCCTATTGTGACGTACGAACAATTGCGACTGACGTCTGAGCTTGCCTTCGATGAAGTGTTCCTATTTACGGATGGCAGTGCCAACTTCTCATCTTGGGTAGAGATATGCGAATGGTTCAACGATGCCGAGAAAAGGAAGGAGCTTGAGGCCATGCCACAGACTTCGGTGGGATGGCAGCTTCGAAAAGAAGACGACGCGCACTACATAACCGCCCCGTACAAGGGTGAGGAGCTAATCGGGTTTGGCATCACACACAAAGACGCAAACCTTTGGGTCTGCCTTTCTGTCAGCCATCTGGGTGTGGAACTTCAACCCGGGACGACCATTCGTTATTGGTTGGATGATGAGCCGCTGGTTGTGGGGGCACTAAGCACATCCCGAAAGGTTTCGAAGGAGAGTGCAGCTCATCGGGCGTGGCCACAAGATTCAGACTACCCAGAGCCAGCGCCTTTCAAGCGGCTGGCAACTGCTCGAGAACTGTTTATTTCTGTTGAGACTGAGGGGAAGCCGGTTTTACAGCTTCGGCTAGCTTTGGCCGGTGTCGCTGGATTCCTAGATTCGATTATTCCCGCTGCTGTGCACGAGGGGGACATTGGCTTTATCGATAACGAATCCCAAAAAGCAACCGCAACTGCTTGTCGTGATGCAAAAGTCTCCATCGTGGACGGCTAGTCTGCTGCCCCTAATCTGTCATCCGGAGTAACCAAAATGACACACTGGACGTATGCCAGCGGGCGGCTTGAAGCCCGGAACACGGTCGGTACTTTACTGCTGGCTATCCCGGCGGCGACGATGCGGGCATGCTTTGCGGTCCTACTGAATGTGAACCGCGCTTTAAGTCAGCTAATACTGACTGGGTATGGCTATGCGACGCGATAAGCGAGCGAATGAGCCGGTGGGGTATGTTGAGCACGCTGAGGAACTTAATGAATTAGCGAAGCACGCCCTTCGACTCGAAAGTCGTGATGCTACATATCTCGCTAGAAAAATTTCTCTTGGCCTGTCGCTACAAGCAATCGAACTCGCGGGAAAAGGGATTCTGTTTTCCTTAGGGCAAAGCACGAGGGAAATTCGCCGCAACCATAAGTGGCACAAATTGCCTGAACTGTTGCGGGCGGCGGAGCGGGCGCTACAAACCCGCCCAGAAGAGGAGTTCAGGAAATACCATCACTTTACTCTTTGGGTACCCACCATTGACGGCATCGAGTTTTATACGACAGTAGCAGCATATTTTGAGGCACACTTTAGTCGAGGCTCCTCCGCAGAGCCGCGCAGCTATTTCTACCCGGACGAGCCCGTATTCACCGGGCCGAAACCTATTCAGGCAATTTGCATAATTGCTGATTACCTTATTAAGGTTGCTTCAGAAGTCGAGTCACTTATCGAAAGCATTCGCGCACAATAAGGCGCGCCAGGCAGCATGCTTTATCTTGGCTTTTGAACGTCTGCTTCTCCGAACTTGCAATTGCCGCTTAGGGTCGGAGTGAGACTATATATGCTTATGGCTTAATCCGAAAAATTGTGGCAGTCTGTTTTTATTAAAGCATGATTACCGCGTCAGCCACGGATTACGGATACGCTATTTTTCTTGGGGAGCTTGAGTCCTCCTAAGGTCAACAACGGTAGGTTTCGGCTCCTTTCTGAGAAGCTCATCCAGTTGGCTGCGTAACTCTAAGATGGTCATATCCGCTTCGCTGAGCTTGCTTGCGAGGATGTCCCGCTGGAGAGAAACCTCGGCCAGTCGCTCCTTCAGACTACGGTTCTTATTCTGTCTGGCTATACGAATTTGGCGGGCTGAGGCAGGTTTTATGTCTTCCTGACTGGATACGAACTGTTGAATTTCAGCAATTAAGGTTGGAAACCTGCTTTTCTTGAGAGCGCTTGGATCGGTCCCAGCTTCCCGGGCGACATTGTTCTGAGTGACCGGCGTGCCTTTGGAGAGCCGTACCGGCATATTGGATTTAAGGCGCTCGAAAGCAGCACGGTATTGGTCGGCTGCACTTTGTTGTGGGTTATTCATATTTGCGTGTTGCACGGTAGTAGCTCTCCACACTACGTTTCTGGGCTTCAAGTGCTGCTCGTAAAGGACTGTCGGCAGGTGCCGATTGAAGGCGCTCGTTGAGCACACTCTCAAGCTTGGATACTTGTGACAGCTTGCTGCGGTCATACAAGACATCAGCACATGGCTTTGGGGCGTCACCTCCGCCGCAGTGAGCGATAGACTCGATGCCTCCATAGGGACAGGGCACCTTATTCATGCAAACCCCCAAGATAATCTCCCTGCAAGCAACGCCTCCTTTTTTGGCTAGACGTACAGATGCCTTAAGGTCGTCAGGCGAAATGAGCCGCACAATCTCCTCCTTGCGCCGCTCGCCGTGAGGACTGACAAAGCGGTTGCTGGCCAGTTGCTGAAGTTCGCGGCCAAGAACCTCGTACATTGTCTGGATGTACAGCGTCCGCGCAGATTCATCCAGCCGAATTTGTGCGTGATTTTGCCCGTAGTACAAGGACATGGCTCGTGACACATGTTTGAGCTGGAATTGGAGCGAGGCGTCTGAAACCATGCCTGATGCTTGCATGTTGACGGCCCCCGTACGCCGAAGCTGATGCCATGCCAAAGGCCAAATGCTTCCAACAGCAAATGTTTCGGGAAGGGATGGTGTTGCTAGGCGAGCCAATTCAAGGTCTCGCTCAGTGATGCGAAGTTCCTCTGGGTCGAATAGTTTTGGATAGCTCTCGACCACAAAGCAGTATCTCTTGAGGCGGGAGTGTACAAATTCGTCCACCGCTCTAGCTCCTCCTGCCCAGGGCTCATTTTTTCGCCAGTACAGAGGAGTTCTATCGGGCACTCGGCTGGCACAAAGCCGGCGTAATTTCCCAACTGCCTGAAGTGCTGTAATGGCAATTTCGACCGAGGGGGCAGTAATCCAGATTGCTTCGTCATCGGTAACCGTTTTCGATGTTTTGCCTTGGATGACATGGATTGGCCCAAAGCGAGGGTCCTTCTCAACCCTTAGGCAGTCAGCGGCAAGCGAGAGTGCCTCGTCACTACGCATAAGCGTGAAGTTAAGGATATAAGCTAACCCCACATAGGAAACCATGGTCAGATAGGCAGAAAGGGAGTCAACCGAAAGCGGTAGCAACTGGGTTTCTGCGCGTTCTCCAAGCCACCTATAGATAAGGTCCGCGATACCAAAGCGTTCGGCAGTCTCGTGAAATGGGCCGAGAAACCGGCAACCGGGCTTGTCAGCACGGCCACCTTCGGGCCAATAGAATGGGCGAAGCTCCCCCTTGCGTTCACTATCTTTCGCTCCCTCCAAGCTGCCGTAATTGGTGATGTAGGCATCGAGGGAGAAACAGTAGCAATTTGTCAGTTGTTCTTGGTGCTGGAGAAAGTCATCCAGACATGCCTTGAGTCGACTTATCTGATACCGCCAAATGCGGGGAGGAATATACGGAGTCTGCCTGCCTTGATGGGCGGGTAGAGCTGCTGCCAGGCGGGCGATACCTGCCTCATCCAGCAAGGTAAACCCGAGCTTTTCTCTAACGGCATACAGCTCATGCAACAGAGATAGAATTGCCCCGGCCATAGAGGGCATCAATGCCCCTGCCAATTTGTCAGCAACCAAGGGAAACCTGGTTAAATTGGAAGCCAGGATGCCTTCGGTTGCGCACAGGGCGAAGATGGGGCGCAGAGCACTGAAGCGAGTGAGCAGTGTCCTCGCTGCTTGAATTCCACCGGGGCCATACAGCCACCAGCCGACCACTTTTCGCAGCAGGTCGGCATTGGGTTTGTCTATAGGGTCAGTTCTTTCGACGAGGCCGTCCCCGAAATTTAGGACCATGCGCTGCTTGGCCCATGAATCGAGCACCCAAACGGAATCACGCCAGCGTGTAATTACCTTTCCATCGGCGTCTTGAATGATGGGGATGTCGTCGCTTGGAGGCCAGTCTGAAGGGCGATAGAGACCTTCTTGCGGGCTAACAAGAGGGGAGTCAATGGCAGGCGTGGTCAAGGGAATGCGTGAGCCCATCAAATTACGATACCCATTTCATTGATTTGAATAAGTCCATCCCAGGCCGGATGGTAAGCACCTTCTTCGATTCGAAATAGCGCCTCTTTAACCCAGGCGCCCCGTACTTCGCTGCTGCTTTCCAAAAACTGAAGCTTGTGGGTTACGCGTGTGACGACTGCCAAGGCAGGATGGGCTTCAATAGAGGCAGATTTGCCTTCTGGGGGCCGATGCCGGGCTAGCTCAATTGACTTCAGGTGGCGGAACGAAGCGAGAGACCAAATATGGTCGCTGCTGTCGATGTCTCGATGGTTATTGCAGAACAAACATCCGGCGCCAGAGGTGCAATCAGGGGCTGGTGTTCCCGCCGGAAGTTGCTCTTCAGCTCTGGGGACAGGGTTAACGCAACAGCCTGGCCCTGGAGGCACAAATGACGGGTCATTGCGCTCGTGGAAGCGGCTGATTTCAACCATGGCCACCTGTGGGTGTGGCTCAGCATAGTTTCGAATAAGAGTTTCTACGTCATGCTGGGCGATTTCGGCCACGGCATCGGGTGATGCCATCTGCCGTAGAAGCCAGTTGACACGCCCTTTTCGTAATATGCGAGGACTGAAATATGGCACAGCCAAGGTTTTGGCGATTCTGCGTACTTGTGAGAATTCGGGTGGTCGCCAATGAATACGGCCGGCCAAGATAAGTGGAAAGAGGCGCTCGTCATCTAAGTCGCCGAACCAGTCATTCCGCCAACGAAGATAGTTTTCAAAATGGGCACGATATTCCCCAAATATCTCGAAGAGGACCGTTCCCTCACGACGGGCCTTGTAGCTCAGCACTTGGTAACCATCCAGATGGCTGGCGTACCGGTAGTTGTCTAGTCTTAGTGAATAGGCTTGCTGAAGATTCATGCCGGTCTGGGCGATAAACATCAGCAATTCAGCTTCAATCCGTAGATTCACCAGCGGGCCTCTGGTGCGCAAGGATTTATCTTCAATCCAGGCTGTGCGCTTTTCCGCCGATATTTTCTTTTCTCTATTGTGCCGAATTGTTGTTCGCGGCTGGGCTCTAGTAGGTTTTGACAGTCCTGACCATAGCTCAATTTGTCCACTTCGAAGTTCAAGAACGAGTGGCAGGTTTCCTTTTATGCTCGAGGTCGAAAGGCTGATACAGAGGTCAGTGACGAGGTGTCCAAAGCGGAACATTGCCGACAAATCTACCTTGCTTGCAGCAGAAGTATTGAAGCGTTTAGCCGACTTTGGTTTTCGGATGCGGGTTTCTTTCAGGATAGAGTGTTTGCGCCCCAGAACCGGGTTCAGGATGGCGGCAAGATGAGACGCCCAACTGTGTAGAGTGATTTTGGTGGGGCGTCCGTCGATGCGCTGCCGTTGCTCCAAGTGTGCCGCCCACTTCAAGTAGACATCAGCAACCTTCTCAAGGTGGATTGGTGTGTCTGTGATGTCCACCCAGGAGAAGAAAGTGCGTAGGGCAGCTATCCGGCTATTTACCGTTTGGATACTGCCTCCACCAACTAAACAAGCAACCAGTTCTTCATGAACTTTAATTGCCAGGGTGAACCGATCGGTTAACGGGTTACCAAGGTCATTGTTAGCTATATGGTGAGATAGCCTATTTGCTTTTACTTCGGAACCGCCTTTGTACAAAATGAAATCTAGGGTCCATGGAGTCTGTTTCGGCCCGAACTCGACCATCGGGAACGTCAGGCTTGGCAAAGTGTTCTGCATCAGGTGCCTATTCCCGCGAAAGCCTTGGTAAACTCATTGGCGGCCGCCCGCTTTGCAGGTGTCGAGGCGATGAATTTGATGTATTTGAACGAAGTTGCTTCATCTTTGTGTAGCAGAGCGTTCTTCACCAATGCAATGGCATTGATGGGTTCGGTAGTTTTCAGCGCAAGCGTAGCTACCTCCGTAGCGAACGTGCATCGGGACTGGTGAAAATGGAAGGATTTGAGAACCTTGAGCCCAGCCGCAACGCCATTGCGCCGAAGGGTCGCCATCTCTGTATTGATGGCACTCGATTGCTCTGTATCACGCCGGCAATAAGGATTCCCGAATCGTGTAAGGAACAACAACCCTCTGTCACCCGGCTGGGCCTCCGCTTGCCGCTTCGAGCGTCGGAGTGAGGTCGCGTATTCCAGAAGGTCGTCCAGAAGAGCCCTCGGAATCCATACATGGCCTGTTACGCCAAATTTTGTATTCACGGGTGGCGAAGCGCTTGGGCCGAGAGCAAGACGCATCAACCCAGGTGCTTCGGGGTCCGGAACTGCATTCTTTAATGTCTGAATCTTGAGGTCACAAATGCTGCCAATACGCATTCCCGTGAAGAAACCAAGAGCGAGCATCCGGTAAAGTTCTGGAGAGGCATTGTTCTTTGCGAAATCGAGTATTAGTTCGCGGTCCTCAGCAGATACGGGGAGTAACCCATCTTCCAGGAGAACCCCGGGGCGCTTGCGGTTCGGAATCGCTAGGTCTGTCGAGACCTGGACCATAGTTCTTTCGAAGCCGACAGCATCGAAGTATTGGATGTATACCGCCCTATCCTGCCAGAGCTGCATGTCGGGGTCCAACAACCCTTTAGCCCTAGCCCAACGGTAGAACGAAACGGCATTCCGCATGTATTCCGATACCGTGGATGGCGACATCAATCCGGCATCTCGAGCCTCAACTAAGCTGCCCCGGTACTGAACAAGGCATCGGTTAGCTTTCCGGACAGGGAAAGCTAACCACAGGAGGTCATGCTCCTCTAGGAAGTTTGCGTAATGTAGTAAGCCATTAAGATTGCCAGCGACTGTCTTCAGCAAAGCTTCGTTGCTGGAGGCCCGTTCCAGTGCCCACAAATTGGCCTCACGCCAAGGAGAGCCGTCTGCCCAAAACAGCTGCGGCAGCCCAGCTATAACGCGCCGGCTGCTTTCAGAATACGACACCGTTCCATCTTCAACCACGATGGTTTGCGGCATGTAGCGGATACGTTCTAAGGTCGCCAAGAAATCCCCATTCGACTATGTTCCGTCGCCAGAAAAAGAACCAAGAACCCGACGACGTGTCCATGCTATGTCACTTGGTGATTAGATGTCCATAGGGTGTAACTACTCCTTAGCGAGAAAGTGGTCCATGGTTCGGGCCCGTCACGTGGAAGGCCCGCAGTTTACCGGAGAGTCCGGGGCCGCAATCAGGCGCCGGACGCCTCGCCGCCCGCATCACGCCGGTTGAACCAACGCAGCACCGTGCCCCAGTCATGCAGATCCAGGCGGGACACTTCGCCGCAGGCGAAATCGAGCCCCAGCCAGCGCTCCGGGGGCAGGCCCAGCAGGTGCCCGGCGATGGCCCGCAGCGGGCCGCCATGGGCCACCACCACGGCCGCCGCAGGCGCTTCGTCGCGCAGGGCAGCCAGGAAATCGAGCACCCGCCCGGCCATCGCGCGGGGCGATTCACCGCCCGGGGGCGCGAAATCCAGGGGCGAAGCCACCCAGGCATCCAGCGCCGCCTGGCCGATGTCCTCGAAGCTGCGCCCCTCCCATTCGCCGAAATGGATCTCCTTCAGGCGCGGATCCAGCCGTGGCACGCCCAAGGCCTCACCCAGCAGCCGGGCCCGGGCCAGGGGGCTGGCATGCAGGCTGAAGTCGGCCGGCAGCAGCGGACGCAGGCGCCGCGCCACCTCCACGGCCGACTCGGCCAGCCCGAGATCGGTCTGGCCATAGCAGATCCCCGACGCCACGGCGGGCCGGGGGTGACGGATCAGGTAGAGCTCCATGCGGCCAGGATTCCCAGGTAGATCGCGATTTCAGAAAGCTGCTGGACAGCTCCGAGGGTGTCGCCGGTGTAGCCCCCCAGGCGCCGCGCGAAGGTCCGCAGGGCCATCACCACCACCACGGCGGCCAGACCCAGCGCTGTCAGGGCCGCTGCCGCCGGCAACAGCAGCAGGGGCAGCACACCGGCCAGGGTGGCGATGCCCAGCTCGCCCGCATCCGGACGGCGGGCCACCGGTGCCGACTTGGCACTGTCGTCGCTGCGGGCGTAGTCCAGCAGGGCCATGATGCTCACGGCGGCGAGCCGCGAGAGCGGATGCGCCACCAGCAGCGCCGCCAGCAACGGGTAGTCCTCATCGGCACCCAGGGCACTCAGCACCAGGTACTTGGCCAGCAGCAGCAGCACCAGGCCGATGGCCCCGTAGCTGCCGATGCGCGAGTCCTTCATGATCTGCAGCACCTGGTCGCGGGTCCACCCGCCGCCCAGGCCATCGCAGGTGTCGGCCCAGCCGTCTTCGTGGAAGGCGCCGGTGGCGCGGATCGTGGCGGCCATCGACAACACCACCGCCAGCTCCACGGGCAGGACTTGCACCGCCAGCCAGAACACGGCCGCGCCGATGACGGCGATCAACCACCCCACCAGGGGCAGGAAGCGGGCCGCACGGCCCAGCTTGTCGGGGCTGAACTCGACCCAGCCGGGCACCGGCAGGCGGCTGAAGAAGCCGACGGCGATGAAGAAGAGTTCCAACTGGGACCGGATCACGGGCTGTTCCGCCGGAGGCCGCGCCGCTCAGGCCTTGCCACTGACGCCGGCCGACTCGAAGCTGGCCATCTCGTTGAGGAAGTTCACAGCCGCCTGGACCAGGGGATAGACCAGCGCGGCACCGGTGCCCTCGCCCAGGCGCAGGTCGAGCTCGACCAGCGGCTCGGCCCGCAGATGGGCCAGCTGCACGGCGTGGCCCTGTTCATGGGAGCGGTGGGCAAACACACAGTAATCGAGGATCTCCGGGCTCAGCGCGTGGGCCACCAGCAGCGCACTGGTGACGATGAAGCCGTCGATCAGCAGCAGGCAGCCGGCCTGTGCCGCGCCGATCATGGCACCCGCCATCATGGCGATCTCGAAGCCGCCGTACTGGGCCAAGGCCTCGAGGGGATCCGTCGGGCGGCCACCACGGGCCACCGCGCGGGCCAGCAGCTCACGCTTGCGGGCCAGGCCGGCATCATCCAGCCCGGTGCCCCGGCCGATCACGCTATCGAGATCGGCGCTGCTCAGACAATGGGTCAGCAGCGACGCAGCGGCGGTGTTGCCGATGCCCATCTCACCGAAGCCCATCACCGTGCAGCCCTGGCGCGCCAGCCCGCTGGCCAGCGCCTGCCCGCGAGCCATGGCCAGGTCGCGCTGGGCCGCATCCATGGCCGGCGCCTCCAGATAGTTGGCCGTGCCGGCGGCGATCTTGGCCGCCACCAGACCGGTGCGCTCACCGAAATCGTGGGCGACCCCGGCATCGACCACCGACAAGGCCATGCCCATCTGGCGGGCGAACACGTTGATCGCCGCACCGCCGGCCAGGAAGTTCTCCACCATCTGCCAGGTCACGTCCTGGGGATAGGCCGAGACGCCCGCCTTGGCCGCCCCGTGATCCCCGGCGAACACCAGCATGTGCGGCTGCTGCAGGCTTGGGGAAAGCGTCTGCTGGACCAGACCGATCTGCAATGCCAATGCTTCGAGACGACCCAGCGCGCCGAGCGGCTTGGTCTTGGTGTCGATGCGCCGCTGCAGGGCGGCGGCCAGGTTCTGGTCAGGACGGGGAATGGCGAAGGACATGGGAGGAAAGACATCCGCGGAGGGTATCAAGGCAGCGGATGCTAGGACGCGGGCGCGTCAAACACAAGCCTGCCGGTACGGGGAGACCCGCGTGGAAACCTCCCGCCCAAGACGGGGAATCCGCCGGAAACCCTCAGTGGGCGCTGGCGCGGCGCCCCGTGTTCTGAACGTGCAGCACCACCCTGTGGCTGCTGCGCACCCGGGTCTCCCAGGCGCGCTTGAGCACGAAACGCAGTTCGTGGGCGCCGGGCAGCTCGCCGACCAGCACGAAGGTCTGCTGCCCCTCGCTCCCCATCCGGCCGCTCTGCTCGAGGTTGACCCTCACCGGCGCGCCCGCCGGCTCGACGTACCAGGTGGCACCTGCGCTGGCAGGCAGGACGATGCGGCATGGCTGGCCGATATGGCTGGCGAGGCGCTGGGTGTACATGGCGAAGGCTCCCTGAATCTGACTTTTTGTATCTCGCGTTTACCCTCCACGCTGAGCCCGGCCGCCGCCATGAAATGCACCATCGGATCCGTGTGACCTAGTTCCGCCCACCCTGCCCGACTAGGATGACTTGAGCATCAGAGGCAGGCCGGCGGCCACGAAGGTGACCCGCGGACAGGCCGCCGCCACCGCCTGATTGAGCCGCCCCGCCTCGTCACGGAAGAGCCGTCCCAGCGGGGTTTCCGGGACCAGGCCGAGACCGACCTCGTTGGCCACGAAGATCACCCGCCCCGGCAGGGTGGGGATCAGTTCGAGCAGCGCAGCGCGCTCTTCCAGCAGCCGCGGCAGGCCCTCGGCGCCCACCCCGGGCGGCAGGGTCTCGGCCCCTTCCAGCAGGTTGGCCAGCCACAGGGTCAGGCAATCCACCACCACGCAGCGGTCTGCCCGGGCTTCCCGGGCGAGGGTCCGGGCCAGCCCCCGGGGCGCCTCGACCACCCGCCAGCCGGCGGGACGATCGGCCTGGTGGCGGGCGATACGGGCGGCCATCTCGGCGTCCAGGGCCTCGGCGGTGACGATCACGCTGACCGCCAGGCCCGCCGCGCTGGCCAATGCTTCGGCGTGACGGCTCTTCCCCGAACGGGCACCACCGAGAATCAATTCACAAGGCATAAGAGGCTTTCAAAAGTTCCGTGCACGTAAACCAGTTCATGGAAGTCCATGATTTTGGTGGTATTATCGCAGCCTGCCTGCCGACGGAACTTGAGACTTTCCATTTCCCGGCAGGCAAACGTGCTCCAGGTGCTCCACGGGCTTTCCAGCCCAGGAGTTAAACGGGAAACAGGTGAGCGCGCTTCATCATCGAAGCTGCAATGCCTGTGCTGCCCCCGCAACGGTAAGCAAGCGCAAGGTGAGTCATTCCGCCACTGGGCCTCCGGCCTGGGAAGGCGACCCACCGCGTCCGGTCCGGCATCCGCCGCACCGGCACAGCTTGCGAGCCCGGATACCGGCCTCGACCACACGATAAGCGGAAGTGCCACGGGGTGGTGGCGACGAGCGCGGTCATGGTGTGTCCTCCTGGCCTTTCTCCCTGTCTCCCCCGGCGCCTCCAGACGCAATCCACCCGGAGGCGGGGACGCCGCCGGGCCAGGGAGATTCCTTCGATGACCATCCGCCTTTCCGCCACCGCCCTCGCGGTCGCTGCCGCATTCCCCTTCGGCTTCGCCCTTCCCGCCCTCGCCGCCTCCGTCGAGCAGCCCACCGTGGTGGTCACCGCCACCCGCCAGGCCCAGCGCGCCGATGAGGCCCTGGCCGATGTCACCGTGATCGACCGGGAACAGATCGAGCGGTCCGGCCCCAGCTTCTCGCTGCCCGAGCTGCTGTCCCGCCAGCCGGGCATCCAGATCACCAACAGCGGCGGCCCGGGCAAGGCCACCGACGTGTTCATCCGCGGCACCAGCAGCAAGCACAGCCTGTTGCTGGTGGACGGCATGCGCGTTGGCTCCGCCACCCTCGGCACCGCCGCCTGGCAGGACATTCCCCTGTCTCAGATCGAACGCATCGAGATCGTGCGCGGCCCCGCCTCGGCCCTCTACGGCTCCGATGCCATCGGCGGCGTGATCCAGGTGTTCACCAAGAAAGGCAGCGGCGCGCCGAAGGTGGACGCCTACCTCGGCGCCGGCAGCTACGGCACCCGCGATGTCTCGGCCGGCGTGTATGGCGGCACCGAGAAGCTGTCCTACGGCCTGCGCGGCGCCTACACCGAGAGCAAGAGCTACAGCGCCATCTACAGCAAGGCCAAGCAGCCCTTTTATTACAACGGCGACAAGGATCCGTACCGCAACAGCAGCTTCTCGGGCAACCTGAGCTACCGTCCGACAGCCGGCCACGAGCTGGGCGCCACCGTGCTGTATGCGGAATCGCGCAACCACTACGACTCCGGCGCCGGCTTCGACAACTACGCCAACAACGTCACCAGCGCCTGGAACATCTTCAGCCGCAACCGCCTGCTCGACAACTGGACCAGCACCCTGCGCTTCGGCCAGTCCATCGACGACGCCCAGAACTTCGCGTCCTACGCGCCCAATGGCGCGACCATCAAGACCACCCAGGACCAGCTGATCTGGCAGAACGACATCGGCCTGCCGGTCGGCACCCTGCTGGCCGCCTACGAAAACCTGCACCAGAAGGCGGTCAACGAAGGCACCTTCGATGTGGGCCGCAGCATCAACTCGGCCCTGCTGGGCTGGACGGCCAGCTTCGGCGCCCACAAGATCCAGCTCAACGCCCGCCACGACGACAACAGCCAGTACGGCGGCAAGACCACCGGCTACGCCGGCTACGGCTACCAGATCCTGCCCAGCCTGCGGGTCCAGGGTAGCGTCGGCTCCGCCTTCCGCGCGCCGACCTTCAACGAGCTCTACTACCCCGGCTTCGGTAACCCGAACCTCAAGGCCGAGAGCGCCTACAACAAGGAAATCGGCCTGCTGTGGGAGAAGGCCGGGCACAGCCTGAGCGCCACCTACTACCGCAACCGGATCAGCAACCTGATCGCCAACGACCAGAACTTCATCCCCCAGAACATCGCCAATGCGCGCCTGGAGGGCATCAGCCTGGGCTACGGCGGCCAGCTGGCCGGCTTCGACCTGAACGGCAGCATCGACTTCCTCGACCCCGAAGACCTGGACACCGGCAAGCGCCTCCAGCGGCGCGCCAACAAGACCGCCAACCTGGCCGTCACGCGGCGCTTCCAGGCCCTCACCGTGGGCGCCGAATGGCAGGGTGCCGGTGGCCGCTACGATCGCGCCGCCGAGATCAACCCGATGGGCGGCTACGGCATCCTGAATGCCTTCGCCAAGTATGCGGTGAGCCACGAGTGGGCGCTGGAGGCACGCGCCAACAACCTGCTCGACAAGCAGTACGAGACCGTGCGCGGCTTCCAGACGGCCGGCGCGAATGTCTTCTTCGGCGTACGCTACGCACCGAAATAAGAGCACATGCCTGGAGGGACGATGGCCCAAGGCCACAGCGCAACACCTATCGCGAGGGGCGGCATGCCGTCCCAGCGGCGGCGCGCCATGCAGGTGCTGGCCGGCCTCGTCCTGGCCGCGCTGGCGGCCTTTGCCTGGTCCCTCACGGCCGGTGCGCTGCCGGTCGGCCTCAATGATCTGCTCGGTGCCCTGGGGGGCGGAGACGGCAGCATGGAGGCGGACATCATCCGCAGCCTGCGCCTGCCCCGCGCGGTGGCGGCCTTCGCCTGCGGCGGCCTGCTGGCCCTGGCCGGCGCCCTGATGCAGGTGCTGCTCCGCAACCCCCTGGCCGACCCCTATGTGCTCGGCATCTCGGGCGGCGCGGCGGTGGGGGCCCTGGGCGCCATCCTGGCCGGTGCCACCGCCGGCTGGATCGACGGGGGTGCCTTCATCGGCGCCCTCGGCGCCACCCTGCTGGTTTTCGGGCTGGCCCACGGCGATGGTTCGTGGACCCAGACCCGCCTGCTCCTCACCGGGGTCATCGTGGCGGCGGGCTGTGGTGCCGCCGTGGCCCTGATGCTCAGCCTGGCCCCGGAGGGGCGGGTCAAGGGCATGCTGTTCTGGCTGATGGGCGATGCCAGCGGTGCGACCCGCCCGTGGCCGGCCCTCGGACTGCTGGTCGTCGGCCTGGCCAGCGTGCTGCCCTTCGCCCGGGAACTCAACCTGCTGTCCCGGGGGGAGATCACCGCCCGCGCCCTCGGCGTGCGGGTCACCCGCCTGCGCGGGCTGGTCTATGGGCTGGGCTCCCTGCTCACCGCGGTGGCGGTCACCACGGTGGGCTCGGTGGGCTTCGTCGGCCTCATCGTGCCCCACCTGGTGCGCCTCGCCATCGGCAACGACCAACGCCTGCTGCTGCCGGCCGCCACCCTGGCCGGTGGCGTTTTGCTGTGCGCCGCCGACACGGCGGCCCGCACCGTGGTGGCCCCGATCCAGCTCCCCGTCGGGGTGCTGACCGCCCTGATCGGGGTGCCGGTCTTCCTCTTCCTGCTGACCCGGCACCCGCGATGAAGATGGACGTACGCCCCCCCGTGCTGGCGGCCGAGCAGCTCACCGTCCATGTGGGCCGGCGCGACGTGCTGCGGGACCTGAACATCACCGTCCAGCCGGGCGAAACCCTGGTGATCCTGGGGCGCAACGGTGCCGGCAAGACCACTCTGCTGCACACCCTGGCCGGCCTGCGCGATCCGGCCCGCGGCCTGGTGCTGTTGTCCGGCCAGCCCTACGCCGCCTGGCCGCGGGGCCACGAGGCCTGCCTGCGCGGCCTGCTGGCCCAGAGCCAGCCCGACTTCTTCAGCGCCTCGGTGCTGGAGACGGCCCTGGTGGGGCGCCACCCCTACCTGGGCCGCTGGGACTGGGAGCGCCCCGAAGACGAGGCGATCGCCCTGGCGGCCCTGGCCAGCATGGGCCTGGAGGGCTTCGCCGAGCGGCAGGTGCCCACCCTCTCGGGCGGCGAACGCCAGCGCCTGGCGATTGCCGCCCTGTTGGCCCAGCAACCCCGCCTCTATCTGCTGGACGAGCCCCTGGCCCACCTCGACCTGCATCACCAGGTGGCCGTGCTCGACCACTTCCAGGCGCTGGCGGCCCAGGGTGCCGGGGTCGTGATGGTCCTCCACGACATCAACCTGGCGGCCCGCTACGCCAGCCATGTGCTGCTGCTGGATGGCGCGGGCGGCCATGTCTTCGGCGCGGCCCATGACGTACTGACCACCGAACGCCTGTCCAGAGCCTTTGGCCACCCCCTGAGAGCCGTTGCGGACGGGGCCCAGACCCTGTTCGTACCGACCTGAACCAACAGAAAAAGAGAAGAACCGATGAGCGATCAGAACGCCAGCGACCGCGACAGCCGCCACAAGAGCCGTATGGAACGCAAGAAGGCAGTGGTCGATGCGGCCATCGCCGCCGCCACCGACACCCGCGGCCTGCTGCTGGTCAACACCGGCAACGGCAAGGGCAAGTCCAGCGCCGCCTTCGGCGTGCTGGCTCGCGCCCTCGGCCACGGCATGCGGGCCGGCGTGGTGCAGTTCGTGAAGGGGCGCTCCGATACCGGCGAGGAAGCCTTCTTCCGCCGCCAGCCGGAGGTCAGCTGGCATGTCATGGGCGACGGCTTCACCTGGGACACCCAGGACCGCAGCGCCGACATGGCCAGCGCCCGCGCCGGCTGGGAGCAGGCCCGCGCCTTCCTGCGCGACCCGGCGATCGGCCTGGTGGTGCTGGACGAGCTGAACATCGTGCTCAAGTACGCCTACCTGAACGTGCAGGAGGTCCTCGCCGACCTGCAGGCCCGCCCGCCCCTGCAGCATGTGATCATCACCGGCCGGGGCGCCCCCGAGGCGCTGGTCGAAGCCGCCGACACGGTGACCGACATGGGCGTGGTCAAGCACGCCTTCAAGGCCGGCATCGCGGCCCAGCCGGGGGTGGAGTTCTGACGCCCCTGCGGTAAACCCGGGTTCAGCGGCGCCACCGGGGCAGGCTAAGCTCTTCCCCTGCCCCGTCCACGGAATGCCCTGCCCCATGCACCACATCGTCTATCTCGAATCCGGCGCCCTGATCGCCGATCTCCGCCGCCCGACCTTTGCCCACACCTGGACGGAGCATGTCGCCACCGGCCAGGCGGAGGTGATCGAACGCCTGGCCGGCGCCAGCATCGCGGTGGTGAACAAGCTGCGCCTCGACGCCGACACCCTGGCAGCCCTGCCCGACCTGCGGATGGTGGCGATTGCCGCCACCGGCTACAACAACATCGACCTCGAGGCCTGCCGGGCGCACGGCATTGTGGTCTCGAACGTGCGCGGCTACGCCCGCGAGACGGTGCCGGAACACGTCTTCGCGCTGCTGCTGGCGCTGGCGCGGCAGATCGGCCCCTTCCACCAATCGGTGGCCGCGGGGCGCTGGCAGAAGAGCGAGCAGTTCTGCTATTTCGACTACCCGATCCGCGACCTGGCCGGGCGCACGCTGGGCATCCTCGGCAGCGGCGTGCTCGGCGACGGTGTGGCACGCCTGGCCGAGGCCTTCGGCATGCGGGTTCTGCGCGGCGAGCGCAAGGGCGTGGCGGAAGTCCGGGAGGGCTACACCGGCTTCGAGCAGTTGATCCGCGAGGCCGACGTGATCAGCCTGCACTGCCCCCTCAACGACAGCACCCGGCACATGATCGGGGCCGCCGAGCTGGCCGCCATGAAACCCGGCACCCTGCTGATCAACACCGCCCGGGGCGGGCTGGTGGACGAACAGGCCCTGGCCACCGCCCTGCGCGCCGGACACATCGCCGCCGGCTTCGACGTGCTGACCGAGGAGCCCCCGCGGGACAACCCCCTGCTGGCCCCCGACCTGCTGGCGGCCGGCAATTTCATCCTGACCCCCCATGTGGCCTGGTCGAGCCGGGAGGCCATGCAGGTGCTGGCCGACCAGCTGATCGACAACATCGAAGCCTTCGCAACCGGGCAGCCGCGCAACCAGCTGGCGTGAGGACGGCAGGGCGGCGCAGCCTCCCTCGCACCCGGACCCGCCTTGGCCGGCGACCGAAGCGCCCGTCCTGGCCACCGTCCGCTCCCTCTCCCGGACGGGACTGCCCATTCCGCGAGCTGCTCGTGTCCCTCTCCGGGATAGGCCGGCCCTGTCCCCGATAGTGCGCGTGAGTGTCTCGAAGAGTCTCGCCAGGGCTCCGAAGTGTGTGTGGGCCGGTCTGCAGGATAGGGACCGCCTGTCCCGCAGACCCTCGCGAGAGACATGCGGACAGGACTTGCCATGTGTGCCGCTCAATGCGGGGGCAACGGCGGGCTATCAGGGAACGTGCAGGGCCGGTGTAGGGGCGGCTTCAGCCGCCCGCAAGTGCTTGATCGGAGTCCGCGGGCGGCTGAAGCCGCCCCTACACCGGCCTACACCGCCCGTCCGCGCTTCTTGGGTGCGGTACTGGTGTCACCCGCCGCTTCGGGCAGGGGTTCGAGCAGGGCACGCAGGTCGTCATCGCCAAACTTGACCGAGCCCTCGTGGTCTTCGGCCAGGATGCCGGCGGCCAGTTCGGCCTTCTTCTCCTGCAGGCCGAGGATCTTCTCCTCGATGGAGCCGGCCACCACCAGTTTGTAAACAAAGACCGACTTCTTCTGGCCGAGCCGGTGGGCACGGTCGGTGGCCTGGTTCTCGACGGCCGGGTTCCACCACGGGTCGTAGTGGATCACCGTGTCGGCGGCGGTCAGGTTGAGGCCCACACCGCCGGCCTTGAGGCTGATCAGGAAGATCGGCACGTCCCCGTCCTGAAAGGCCCGGATCGGAGCCTCCCGGTCCTGGGTGTCGCCGGTGAGGGTGACGTGCTCGATGCGACGGGCGTTCAGCTCGGCGGCGATCAGGGCCAGCATGCCGGTGAACTGGGAGAACAGCAGCACCTTGCGGCCCTCCTCCACCAGTTCGGGCAGCATGTCCATCAGCAGGTCGAGCTTGGCACGCTCCTTGACCCGCGCGGCGGCCTCGGTCTTCAGCAGGCGCGGATCACAGCACACCTGGCGCAGCTTGAGCAGGGCGTCGAGGATGACGATCTGGCTGCGGGCGAAGCCCCGGGCGGCGATCTCGTCGCGCACCCGTTGGTCCATCGAGGCGCGCACGGTCTCGTAGAGGTCGCGCTGGCGCCCCTCCAGCTCCACGCTGCGCACCACCACCGTTTTGGGTGGCAGCTCCGTGGCCACCTCGTCCTTGCGCCGACGCAGGATGAAGGGAGCGATGCGGCGCGCCAGCAGATCGCGGCGGACGTTGTCGCCATGCTTTTCGATGGGAGTGCGCCAACGGGTGGTGAAGTCCTTGGTATCGCCCAGGAAGCCCGGCAGCAGGAAGTCGAACTGGCTCCACAGCTCGCCCAGGTGGTTCTCCAGGGGGGTGCCGGTGAGGCACAGGCGATGCTCGGCCTTGAGGGTGCGCACCACCTGGGCGGCCTGGCTGGCGGCGTTCTTGACGGTCTGGGCCTCGTCGAGGATCAGCGAGTGGTATTCGTGGGCGGCGAGCTGCTCCCGGTCGCGCCACAACAGCGGGTAGGTGGTGAGGCACACGTCGTGCGCGGGGATCTGGGCAAACGCCTCGGCGCGGCCGCTGCCGCGCAGGCTGAGCACCTTCAGGTCGGGCGCGTAGCGTTCCGCTTCGCGCTGCCAGTTGAAGACCAGGGAGGTGGGCAACACCACCAGGGCCGGCTTGCCGAGCCGGCGGCCGCGTTTTTCGGTGAGCAGGTGGGCCAGGGTCTGGGCGGTCTTGCCGAGGCCCATGTCGTCGGCCAAGATGCCGGCCAACCCATGCCTGCGCAGGTGCTGCAACCAGGCCAGGCCTTCCAGCTGGTAGGGACGCAAGGCCACGCCGAAGCCCCTGGGCTCGGCCACCGCCTTGACCTTGCCGGCGCCCCGGATGCGCTTGATCCAGTCATCCAGGCTGGCCAGCCCGTCCGCCCGCCAGCCCTCGCCCAGCACCTCGGAGAGGCGGGGCGCGTCGAAGCGGGAGACCCGCAGCGTGGCCGACGGGGTGTCGAAGAGATCCACCAGGTTGCGGGCGATCGGCTTGACCCGCTCGGCGGCCAGGGCCACCCGGTCGCCGTCGTCGAGCTGCACGATGACCTGGGCCTCGTCGGGGATCTGGTCCAGCTGATTCGGGTCGAGCCAGCGGGCGTCCTGACGGAACACGAGGTGCAGCATCGGCGCCAGGTCCACCCGACGGCCGTCCACCTCGACCCCCAGGGATACATCGAACCAGCCATCGTCGCTCTCCTCGATGGCCACTTCCCAGCCGGTCGCCACCAGCACCCGGTGGCGGAAATCCTTGGGGGCATCGATGCGCCAGCCGGCGGCCCGCAGCTCGGGCGCGATGAGACCGAAAAAATGGGCCCAGCGGGCCTCGCTGTCGAGGCCGTACAGGCCTTCGGTGACCGTGCCCGGGCTGATCAGCCAACCCCGCTTGAGGGGCTGGAAGCCAACCTGGAGAAAAGCCTGCCAGGCAGCCGCCTCGGCTGTCGGATCACGTTTGACGCGTACTGCGCGGCCGTCCGGCAGACTGGCCAGATCACCGATCGAGCCCGGCTCGAAGCGCGCCTCCCCGTAGGCAAAATGCGGGGTGGCCACATCGTATTCGCGGCCCCCGAAATCAGCTTCGTAACCCCGGTGCTTGCGCCAGCTCCAGCAGAACAGGCTGGATACGCCCAGCACCGGCTGGCAGGGCAGATCCACCAGCGGCAGTTCGGCCGCCTGACGTCCTTGCGGCGACGGCAGGGCCGGTGCCACCTGGGCCAGGGCTTCGGCGATCACCGGCAGCTCGGCGGGGGACAGGGCCGGCAGGGTCAGCAGTTCGCCGATCACCAGCGCTTCGCCGATCTGTACGCGGCCTGCCTCGCCGGCCGCCATGTCGATGTAAGCCAATGGCTCGGTGCGGATCACCAGGCCGGCCGGAGGCTCCACGGCCACCCGGGCACGTACCCCGTTCTCGCCGGGCACCCACTCCAGGGCGGCCGGACGGGCTGCGCCGGCCTTCAGGGCGCGCACCTGACCGTCTGACAGGGTCTGCAGGTAGCAGCGGCCGGTGGCCATGGCCGCCTCCAGCAGGGCCAATCCGGCGGCCCCCGCCAGATGGGGCCAGCCATAGCCGCCGGTACGCCGGTTGGCCTCGCGCAGCAGGCGGAAAACGTGCAGATCCTCGTCGCGCACGAAGGCCGGCGGGCGCAGCAGGGCCTGCTCGTAGTTGGTCCACTCGGCGGCCACGCTGGTCAGCTCGCCGTCGTTGCCGGTGCGGGCCTTGAGGAGACTGAACTCCAGCTCGTCGCCGGCGGGCAGGTGCAGCACCGAGCACAGGTAGAAGATCCCCTCCCGGGACACGGCGGCCTTACGCGCCTTGCCGGCCTTGTCCATGCGCTCGCGCAGACCGCGGGCCCAGGCCAGCACCTCGGCGCGCGGCTTGTTGTCGGCCAGTGCCCCAGGGCGCCGGGCCGCGAGCACCAGGGCGGCGGCATGCTTGCAGCGGTTGCCCACCGGACAGGTGCAGCGGGTGGCCAGCTCGACCGAGCTCTTGCCGAAGAACTCCCGCCGTTCGAGGCGCACGCTGACCCGGTAGGGGGCGGTCTCGGTGCCCTGCACCAGGGCCTGCAACTGGTTGCCGGCGACCTCGATGTTGCGCACCCGGCCCACGTAGGTCCGGGCCCGCATCAACGCGTTGGCCGAAAACAGTTCTCCCAGCAGGGTGTCATCGAGCTGTGCGAGGAGTCTGGGGAGATCCATGCCGTATCCGGGCAGCGAAAACCTGGGATTCTAGGCTTTGCGGCGCTGCAGCGAAACGGTGGGCCGGCAATGTGCGCTCAGCTGCTGGCGTCCCGTCCGCTGTCGAGGGAATAGCCGGCGGCATCGAGCATGGCCGGCAGCGCCTCGGCCGCACGCAGGCGCAGGCGGATGTCCACCTGCCCGCTGAGCGGCGTTTCGCCCGGGTTGATCTCGATGGTCGGCACACCGGCCGAGATGGCGTGAAGCACCGGCCCCGCGATGTAAGGGAAGGCACTGCCGGTACCGACCGAGATCACCAGGTCCGGCCCGGCGGCCAGCACCGCCTCGAAGCGATGCAACGCCGGGTCTGGCAGGCTTTCGCCGAACAGCACCACGTCGGGCCGCAGGGTGCCGCCGCAATAGGGGCATTCGGGCGGGATCGTCAGACCCGCATAGTTGTCCACCTGCCGGGAGCGACCGCAATCGACACAGCGCAG
Source organism: Zoogloea sp. (assembly GCA_017309145.1). GTDB lineage: Bacteria > Pseudomonadota > Gammaproteobacteria > Burkholderiales > Rhodocyclaceae > Zoogloea. Next base: position 24,480 of record JAFLDU010000018.1, read on the forward strand.
GCGGCGCAGCGTGCCATGCATCTCGATCACGTCACGGGAGCCGGCCATCAGGTGGAAGCCATCGACGTTCTGGGTGAGCACGCTCACATGGCCATGCAGGGCCTCCAGGCGGGCGATGGCGTAGTGGCCGGCATTGGGTCGGGCATCCCGGCAGCTGGCCTCGATCTGCGCCAGGTAGCGCCAGGTGATGTCGGGACGACGGCGGAACACCTCGCCGGACAGGGCCTGCTCGATGGGCAGACCGATATCGGTGAGGGTGCCTTCGTACAGGCCGCCGACGCCGCGGTAGGTGGGCAGGCCGGAGTCCGCCGACAGACCGGCGCCGGTGATGAAGAGAATGCGCCTTGCGGTCGATAGCAGGCGACCTGCGGCGGTGATCTGGCCAGCGTGATCGGCTAAGGTGTTGTTTGTCATGGGAAGTCCCTTGCGGGAGAATTCGATGCTCTTGGGCAGGCTGCCGGCATGCGGCAGCGAGAGTTTAATCCTGACCAGCATGACGGTCTCAAGCCATACGGGAATCGCAAAGAAAAATGTGCCAGTTGCTGGGAATGAACTGCAATACACCGACGGACATCTGCTTCTCCTTCGCCGGCTTCCAGGCGCGGGGCGGGCTGACCGACGTGCATGGCGACGGCTGGGGCATCGCCTTCTTCGAGGGCCGCGGCGTACGCCTCTTCCTCGACCCCAAGGCCAGCGCGCATTCCCCGGTGGCCGAGCTGGTGCGCAGCTATCCCATCCATTCGCTCAACGTGATCGCCCACATCCGCAAGGCGACCCAGGGCTTCGTCAGCCTCGAGAACACCCACCCCTTCAAACGGGAGCTGTGGGGACGCTACTGGGTGTTTGCCCACAACGGCAATCTGAAGGACTTTGCACCGACGCTGCGGGGCTACTTCCAGCCCGTGGGGCAGACCGATTCCGAACTGGCCTTCTGCTACCTGATGGAAACCCTGCGCCGCCGCTTCCCGGACGGCGAGCCGCCCCGCGACGCCCTGTTTGCGGCGATCCGCGACATTGCGGCGGAGATCGGAGCCCATGGGGAATTCAACTTCCTGCTTTCCAACGGCACCTGCCTGTTCGCCCATTGCGCCTCACGGCTGGCCTACATCGTGCGGAAGGCCCCCTTCGACCGAGCCCACCTGAAGGATCAGGACATCACCGTCGACTTCAGGGAGCTGACCTCGCCGGCCGACCGGGTGGCCGTCGTGGCCACCACGCCGCTGACCGACAACGAGACCTGGACCCCTATTGAGCCGGGTACCCTGGTGCTGTTCGTGGACGGCGAAACGGTGGATTGCGGGCCCGCCGGAACCTGTGCCTTCATCCGTGATGACGCCGGGCAGCCCACGCCGTCCGCAGGCAGCGGAAACGCCTGCCTCAAGGAATGAAGTCACACCCGGTGACGGTGAGAATTAGCCGGGTATCCGGGCTAGAATCAATAAATATTGCCAACGCGGATCGAAACCTCCATGCCGATTAATGCTCCCAAAGACTGCCCCCTATGCTTCCCCGAGCAGGAGACCGTCCTCTGGCACGACGCAAGTTGCCGCGTGATCCGGGTTTCCGACGCGGACTACCCGGGCTATTGCCGGCTGATCTGGAAGGATCATGTCTCCGAGATGAGCGATCTGACGCCGGCCGAACAACGCCACTGCTTCAACATCCTGATGGCCGTGGAGGTCGCGGTGAGGGAGTGCTTCCGCCCCGACAAGATCAACCTGGCAAGTTTCGGCAACGTGGTTCCGCACCTGCATTGGCATGTCATTCCCCGCTACCTGGACGACCTGCACTACCCGCAACCCGTCTGGGGGCAGGCCCAGCGCAAGGGTCGGGGTTCCCCGGCCCCCGAGGTCGATGATGCGCGCCTGGCCCTGGCCGTGCGCAATGCCATCGCCGAGCAGATCGCCGGCTGAAGCGGAGATCCGCCCATCATGGAAACACCCCTGAACTACACCGAACTGCGCAGCGTGGAGCAATACCGCAAGCTGCTGCGCAATCTGCATACCCTCAACGCGGGGGAAAGCCACGCCACGCTGGTACGCATGCTCGAGGGCCTGCTGGCCAGCCCCCTGGGGCCGGAAGAACAGCTGGAGGTTCTGGAGTCGGCCCGCCAGACCATCACCTTCGTGCAGCACGAGATGTCGTCCCGTTACGCGGCTCACCCCCTGCCGCCGGATAGTGCGGAAGACGCCACCCTGCGTCAGGTGGTCAAGCTATGGACCGCCCTCAGCACCGCCTACGCCCGTCTCGCCGAGCACAGCAACGGTGGCGGAGACGAGTTCCGGGCCCAGTTACCCCTGCTTGCCCAACGGCGCATCCAGTATCTGGGCCAGGTGATCATCGAATACTTCCGCGCCCACCGGGCAGAACCGCCCGGCGCCTGGCATAGCGTGCATGCGGCCTACCAGGAAGCGGAACGCGCGGGCGTCACCCACAGCCGGGTCATCGACCCCCTGAACAACACCTGGAAGGCCCAGAGCCCCGACGAGGCCTACATCGCCCTGCTGCTGATCGACCTGACCAACCCCTATGGCCGCAACCAGCGCGAGCTCAACTGGATTTGCCGCTGGGCCCAGCGCTTTGCACCCTACTGCATCCTCCAGTCCGAGTGGGACAAGGACGACGCCCGCGCCTATGGGCTCGACCTGAACGAGGACCACGGCCTGCGCCCGATTGCACTGATCGGCACCCGCCCTGGCATGCGCCGCTTTGACGGCCATCGTCTGGCAGCCCAGATCAAGGCCATGCTGGCGGAGTTCAAGCAGGGCACCACCCCGGCCTCCCTCGGTCTGGGGGACGATTGCGCCCAACCCGCCTGCGCCCGCCTGTTGGTATCGCTCTACCGTCCCTGGGGCATGTCGGCGGCCGGACGGCGCTTTCCACGGCGCAGCAAGAAGGGGGGCAACGCCATCAGCACCGACTGGGAAGCCATCGGACTGCTGATATCGGGGCGCGAGTTCGTGCCGCCCAACCGACGCCAGCTGATGAGCAACCGCTACGACATGAACGTGCTGACCTTCGGTGCGCGGGCGGACGACGAGGTTCAACCGGTGATGGACCCGGAGGCCGAGGCGCGGCGAAAAGGTTTCATCATCGAGGAATGGGCCACGGTGGATCACTCGGTGTCCGGATTCCGCTTGCAGCGCAGACATCCGGGGCAGCGGATCGAACACCACCAGCTGGTGGGGATCAAGCCCGGGGATGGCAACCAGTACCTGCTCGGCCAGGTCAGCTGGCTGATGTACGAGCCGGACGGTACTCTGATGGCCGGCATCCACCTGCTCTCCGGGCTGCCTTCTTCAGTGGCCGTACGCGGCACGGGCATCAATGTGGGCTCTCAGGAGCCTTACATCCAGGGCTTCCTGCTGCCCGAGATCGCCGCCATGCGGGCACCAGCGAGCATCGTGCTGCCGGGCGGCTGGTTCCAGGCGGATCGGGTCCTTGAACTGCACAACGGTGAGTCGCGCCAGGTCCGGCTGACCAGCCTGGTGGCCCGGGGCACCAACTTCGATCAGGCCACCTACGAGTCGGTAGCCATCTGAAACAGTGATTGCCGGACCATCCGGCAATCACTCTGCAGCTCAATCCACCAGACGTCGGGCTGGAAAGCAGGCCGTGAAGGTGCTTCCGCGGCCCGGTTCGCTGTCGATCAGCAGATCGCCCTGGTGGCGGCTCAGCACATGCTTGACGATGGCCAGGCCGAGCCCTGTCCCGCCGGTCTCCCGCGAACGCCCGCGGTCCACCCGGTAAAAGCGCTCGGTCAAGCGGGGAATGTGCTCGGGGGCGATCCCGATGCCGTCGTCCTTCACCGCGTACTCCACCACCGAGCCGCGCTGGCGCCAGCTGATCTGGATCCTGCCGCCCTCCGGGGTATAGCGCACTGCATTGATCGCCAGGTTGGCCATGGCACTGTAGAGCTCCTTGGCGTTGCCAAGCAGGCGCGCGTGGGTGCCGCACTCGAAGTCGATCCGGTGACGGCCAGCGGACACCGCCCGTGCCTCCTGCAAGACCTCCTGCAACAGGGATGCCATGTCCACCGGCTCCTCCACGAGGATCGGTGCATCGGACTCAAGCGCGGACAGGGTCAGCAGGTCCTGGATCAGGCGCTGCATGCGTCCTGCCTGCTCGTAGGCGAGGCCGAGATAGTGGGCGATGTCTTCCTTCTCCAGGTCGTCCAGCCCGTCGATGACGGTTTCCAGGAAGCCCGCGACCACCGTCAGGGGGGTACGCATCTCGTGGGACACATTGGCGACGAAGTCACGCCGCATCGTCTGCAGCCGTTCACCCTGGGTGATGTCCTCGGACATCAGCAGCAACATGTCCTCACTGAAGGGCACCAGATGGACCATCAGGTTGCGCCCGATGGGCCGCCCCATGCTCAGGGTGAGCGGCTTCTCATACCGGCCCTCCTGGAGGTAACGGACGAAATCCGGCTGGCGGACGATGTTGGTGATCGGGGTCCCCTGATCCCGCGCCTGATCGAGGCCGAAATGCTGCTCACCCTGATGATTGACCCACTCGATGGTGTGGGTGTTGGACAGGAACAAGAGCCCGTGGGGCATGGCATGGCTGGCCTGGCGGAACCGCTCCAGGGCCGTCGAGAGATGCTGCTGACGCCGGTTGGAGCTCCGCACCCGGCTGCTCATCTCGGCAAAGACGTAATTCCACAGCCCGCTGGCACGGGGCATCGGGACAGCCATCTCGACCGGCGTGCGCAGCCAGCGGACGAGCTTGTAGATGTTGGCAAAGTGATGGGCACCCAGCACGATGGATGCCACTGCAAAGGCGAGCAGCGCCTCCTGCAGCCCCAGGAAAATCCACACCACCAGCGCGGCGGTGACCATCAGGAACAGGGACAGGACTGCCGCGACAATGATGTAACGGATCGACCGTATGGCCGGTACTCCTTCGAGTGACTGGACTGTCATCGATTATCGCACGGGGGCCGGAGATTCCTGCTGGGTCGAGAAGCGGTAGCCACTGCCGCGCACGGTCTGCACAAGGTTGTCATGACCGCTCGGTTCAAGCGCGCAGCGCAACCGGCGGATATGCACATCGACGGTGCGCTCCTCGACAAACACATGGTCACCCCACACCTGATCGAGCAGTTGGGCACGGGAATGGACCCGCTCCGGGTGGGTCATCAGGAAATGCAGCAGACGGAACTCGGTGGGCCCCAGGGTCACCGGCGCGCCGGCCGCGGTCAGGCGATGGGTCGCTGGATCGAGCCGCAGACCACCCAGCTCCACCGGATCCTCGGTGGTCTCGGGGGCGCGACGACGCAGTACGGCCTTGATGCGGGCCACCAGCTCACGGGGCGAGAACGGCTTGGTGATGTAGTCATCGGCGCCGGCCTCAAGACCGGAGACCTTGTCCTGCTCCTCGCCGCGGGCGGTCAGCATGATCAAGGGAATGCCACGGGTGCGCTCTTCCGCGCGTAGCCGCCGGGCGAACTCGACACCCGACATGCCCGGCAGCATCCAGTCCAGCAGGACCAGATCAGGCAGGGCGTCGCGCACGATGCGCTGGGCGGTCTCGGCGTCGGATGCCCGCACCACGTGGTGGCCGGCCCGCATGAGATTGGCGGCGATCAATTCCTGAATGGCGGGCTCGTCTTCGACGAGAAGGATGGTGGCGGGCATGAAAACCTCAAAGAATGCTGGCAACCGGGGCAGTGTATTGCAGCAAGTTGAACTTTTGATGACAGGTCACAGGTCTGCAATCCGGCGCCGGTATCGGGAAGGCGGCCTGCCTTCGAGTATCATTCGGGCTCGCGCAATCAGAACACGGAGCCATCCATGGCAGGCCTTCGCAAGGACGATCCCGTCCCTACCGAGATCAAGCTGCACAAACTCTCCCGCCTCATGGAGGTGAGTTTCGATGACGGCAAGCGCTTCGAATACAGCTTCGAGTTCCTGCGGGTGCATTCCCCCTCGGCCGAAGTCCGGGGCCACGGTCCCGGCCAGGAAGTCCTGCAACTGGGCAAGCGCGATGTGGATATCGTCCGGATCGAGCCGGTGGGCAATTATGCGATCCGCCCGGTGTTTTCCGACGGACACGACAGCGGTTTGTATTCCTGGGATTACCTCTACGAGATCGGCGAGACCCGCGACGATCTCTGGCAGACCTACCTGCTACGCCTCGCCGAGGCCGGCGGCAGCCGTGATCCGGCCGATCAGCCGGCGCCCGCTCCCAAAGGCGGTGGCTGCGGCCATCACCACTGATTTCCTGCCGACGCCCCGCCGGGCCGGCCAACCGATATCGCTCCCGCAAGCAGATCATGAACGACAAGACCACCCATTTCGGCTTCCAGAAGGTCGCCGAGTCCGAAAAGGCCAGCAAGGTTCGCGGCGTGTTCTCCTCCGTGGCCAGCAGCTACGACGTGATGAACGACCTCATGTCCTTCGGCCTGCACCGCCTCTGGAAAGCCTTCGCCGTCCAGATCGCCGGTGTACGTGCCGGTGACCGGGTGCTCGACGTGGCTGGCGGCACCGCCGACCTGTCCCTCGCCTTCGCCAAGAAAGTCGGGCCGAGCGGCCAGGTGTGGCTGACCGACATCAACCACGCCATGCTGTCGCGCGGCCGTGACCGGGTGGTGGACAAGGGCTTCCTGCTGCCGGTGGCCCAATGTGACGCCGAGAAGCTGCCCTTCCCCGACAATCACTTTGATTGCGTGACCGTCGCCTTCGGGCTGCGCAACATGACCCACAAGGACCAGGCCATCGCCGAGATGCGCCGGGTGCTGAAGCCCGGTGGCCGGCTGCTGGTGCTGGAATTCTCCAAGGTCTGGAAGCCGCTGGCTCCGGCCTACGACTTCTATTCCTTCAAACTGTTGCCGATGATGGGCGAGAAGGTGGCCAAGGACGCCGACAGCTACCGCTACCTGGCCGAGAGCATCCGCATGCATCCCGATCAGGAATCCCTCAAGACCCTGATGGAAGAAGCCGGCCTGAGCCGTGTCGAATACTTCAACATGACCGCGGGCGTGGTCGCCCTGCATCGCGGCTACAAGCTCTGAACGGTAGGCAGCCATGCTTTCCTCCTCCGTGATCAGGGGCCTGAATCATCTGCTGAAGGACGCCCCGTGGGCCCGCGAGCGTCTCCGCCCCTTCACCGGGCGTAAGGCCAGCCTGGTACTCAAACCGGTCGAGATCGGCCTGGGCATCGATGCGGAAGGTTATTTCACCGAATCGGCCGACGGCGATCCAGACGTCTCCCTGGAACTGCCGATCGGCAGCCTCCCCAAGCTTGCCGGCGGCCCCGACGCCCTGATGTCCGACATCAGGATCAGCGGCAACGCCGATCTGGCCGATGCCCTGGGCTTCGTTCTGCGCAAGCTCCGCTGGGACGGCGAGGAGGCCCTGTCGCACCTTACCGGCGACATCCTGGCCCACCGCGCCGTCGCCACCGCACGGAGCCTGGCCGACTGGCAGCGCCAGACGGCCCGCAATGTGATCGACAACCTGGCCGAGTACTTCAGCGAGGAGCAACCGGTGCTGGTCAAAAGGGTGCTTCTGGAAGATCTGGGCAGGGAGGCCGCCGCCCTGCGGGACGATCTCGCCCGCCTCGAGAAACGCCTGAAGAAGCTCGAACCCCCACGGCGCTGACCGACGACCGGTCAACGACAAAAGGGCAGACCAGTCGGTCTGCCCTTTTGCCTTGTTACTGCGACTGCCTTGCTCAGTGGCCGCGCTTCTTCAGCTTGTTGATGGCTGCGATCTGCGCAAGCGCCGAAGCGAGTTCGGACTGGGCCTTTGCATATTCCAGGGCGGAACCCTGGTTGCGCATGGCTTCCTCCGCGATACGCTTGGCTTCCAGGGCCTTGGCCTCGTCCAGATCCTTGCCACGGATGGCGGTATCCGCCAGGACCGTAACCAGGTTGGGCTGGACTTCCAGCAGGCCGCCAGCCACGAAGACGAGTTCTTCTTCAGGCTGGTTCTGGACCTTGACGCGCACGGCACCCGGCTTGATCCGGGTCATCAGCGGCATGTGGCCGGGCAGGATGCCCAGCTCGCCGGCTTCGCCGGGGAGCGCCACAAACTCGGCCAGGCCGGAGAAGATCTGCTCTTCTGCGCTGACGATGTCGACGTGAATGGTCATTGCCATAGCTATTTCCTCCTCAAACCGGCGGGCCCGCTAGAGCGCCGCCGGGCGATGGTCGCATTGATCAGAGGGTCTTCGCTTTTTCGAAGACTTCTTCGATCGGGCCGACCATGTAGAAGGCCTGCTCGGGCAGGTGGTCCACTTCACCGCTGAGAATCGTCTTGAAGCCCTTGATCGTTTCCTTCAGGGGGACGTACTTGCCGGGGGAACCGGTAAACACTTCCGCCACGAAGAACGGCTGGGACAGGAAACGCTGGATCTTACGGGCGCGGGCGACAAGCAGCTTGTCTTCCGGAGCCAGTTCGTCCATACCCAGAATCGCGATGATGTCGCGCAGTTCCTTGTAACGCTGAAGGGTCTGCTGAACGCCGCGAGCGGTGTTGTAGTGCTCTTCGCCAACCACCAGCGGATCGAGCTGACGGGAGGTGGAGTCCAGCGGATCCACGGCCGGGTAGATACCCAGCGCGGCGATGTCACGGGACAGCACGACGGTCGAGTCGAGGTGGAGGAAGGTGGTCGCCGGAGACGGGTCGGTCAAGTCATCCGCAGGCACATACACGGCCTGGATGGAGGTGATCGAGCCCACCTTGGTGGAGGTGATACGCTCCTGCAGACGGCCCATTTCTTCGGCCAGCGTCGGCTGGTAACCCA
>JAFLDU010000164.1 GCA_017309145.1 Zoogloea sp.
CCGGTGGACCCTGACCGCCTGCTGGCCCTGATCACCCGCTGGCTGGCTGCCACTCCGCCGCAGACCGGCTGAGCCGGCCCGGCTCAGCCGCCGTGGTAGAAGGCGTAGCCCACCAGAATCGCCCCCACCAGCCCGACCAGATCGGCGATCAGGCCGCAGGCCACGGCATAGCGGGTGCGGGTGATGTTGACGCTGCCGAAGTACACCGCCAGCACATAAAAGGTGGTCTCGGTCGAGCCCTGGATGATGGCCGCCAGGCGGCCCTGGAATGAATCCACGCCGTAGGTCGTCATCACATCCACCATCAACCCGCGGGCGCCGCTGCCACTGAGGGTCTTCATCAGGCCCACCGGCAGGGCCGGCACGAAGTCGGCATTCAGGCCCAGGGCGAGCACCACCTGGCGGATCCCGGCCACCAGGTAATCCATGCAACCGCTGCTGCGGAACACCGAGATCGCCACCAGCATGGCGATGAGGTAGGGAATGATCTGCACCGCCACCCCGAAGCCCTCCTTGGCCCCTTCGACGAAGCAGGCGTACACATCCACCCGCCGCCAGGCCGCCACCGCCACGAACAGCACGATCAGCGACATGATGAGGCCGCTGCCCAGCAGGCCGATCATCTGCGCCATGTCGGCCGCCGGGAGGGGGGCCAGCCAGGCGTACAGGCCACCCATCAGCAGTCCGAAGCCGGCAAAGAAGGCCAGCACCGGCGCGCACAGCAGGTTGATGCGCTGCCATGCCGCCACGGCGACCAGCCCGGCGGTGAAGGAGATGAAGGTGCTCAGCAGGGTCGGCAGAAAGATGTCGGCGGCGTTGAAGCCGCTCAGGCCCTGCTGCACCGCCATGCTCTGGCGAATCGCGATCACCGAGGTCGGGATCAGGGTGATGCCCGCCGTGTTGAGCACCAGGAACATGATCATCGGGTTGCTGGCGGTGTCCTTGCGGGGGTTGATCTCCTGCAGTTCCTGCATCGCCTTGAGCCCCAGCGGCGTTGCCGCGTTGTCCAGGCCCAGCATGTTGGCGCTCACGTTCATCACGATGCTGCCACCGGCCGGGTGGCCGGGCGGGATGTCCGGGAAGACCCGTCGGAAGAAGGGCGCCATGAGTCGCCCGAAGAGCTCTATCAGGCCGCCTTTCTCGCCGATCTTCATCACGCCCAGCCACAGGCTCATGACCCCCACCAGGCCCAGGGCGATCTCGAAACCGGCCTTGGCCGTGTCGAACAGGCCGGTGAGCAGCCGGGAGAAGATCTCCAGGTCGCCCTGCACGGCCTGCACCAGGGCAGCGGCAAAGCCGACGAGAACAAAAGCGACCCAGATCAGGTTGAGCACGATGACGGTGAGCACGCTCGATCCCTGACGGACCGGCACGGCTGCGGATTGAAAGCCTGGGAGTCTATCGACCCCACTGGCCACTGTCACCGCTGCGGCAGGCCCCAGGCCGCCCGCAGGCGGGTGAAGGTGTCCAGCGGCAACTGCACCAGTACCGGTGTGCGGGCCCCGTCCAGCCAGCCGGCCAGCATCCGCATGTCGGCCAGCGCCATGGCCGTGCAGCCGGCGGTGGGCGTCTCCGGCCCCGCCCACACATGCAGGAAGATGCATGAGCCCGCGCCCGGCAGCACCGGCGCCGTGTTGTGGCCCACCACCGCACCGAGCGCGTAGCGCCCGTCCGCGCGCTGCATGTCCTCGCAGGATGTCCAGTCTGCAGTCACCGCCGCCTCGTCGACGATCTGGTTGTAATGCACCGAGGCAGGGTCATCCACGGCTTTGAGCCCCGGCCCCGCGGCCAGGTAGGGCAGGTGCAGCGCCGCCACCGAAGGGGCATCGGCGGGGGCCTCCCCGAACAGCGCCGTGATCGCAAACACCCCGGCCGGCGCCCGGCCATCCCCCTCACGCTTGTCACCCGCCGAGTCCGGTGCATGCAGCCCGCGTCCCCAGGCCAGCCCATTGCGGCCCAGCACCACCGGCAGTGGTGCACCCACTGCGCGCCAGTCCCCCCCGACGGGGCGTTCAAAGCGCTGCAGGTGTGCCGACGTGGCGTTCCAGCCGGGGGCGAGGCATAGCAACAGCTGGGTGCAGGCGGGTGGGATCAAGGTCAAGGAGGGCAGGGGGCAGGAGCGTGTCGGGTGAGGGGCGGCAAGCCGCAGGCGACGGCCTTGGTTGTAGCCCGCAGAGTCTACTTTCTTTGACTGCAGCCGTCTCTGGGCTGCGTGGCAGGGCGGAAACTCTGTCGTGCTGCTGCTGTCGCTGACGCGCTTCTTCGATCCCATCGCGCATGTGCTGCTGGCCCTGGTTGGGGCTGCTGCGGGTACCGGGCTGCTCGCCATGCAGATGCATCTGTCCCCCGACAGCGCCTCCTATTACTACCCGGTGCTGGTGCTGGTGACCGTCTACACCTACAACTTCATCGGAACTCGCTTCATCCATGCCCTGTGCGTGGACCTGGCCTTGTTTGCCGCCTACAACCTGATCTTCTGGGGGTTGCTGGACTATCCCCCGCACACCTTGCTCGGCCACGACTTCTTCATCGTCTCGGCCAATCTGATCGGCGGTTCGGTGGGCTACATCACCGAGCGCCAGCGGCGCCTGCAGGGTAGCGGCTGATTGAAGCCGGGCAGTCCGGCCGTAGCGCGGTAGACGCCGGCGCCCCGTCCAGCCGCGATGTGATGGTCAGCAGAAGGATTGGCGTAGCCGCCAATGCTTGTGGCAGGCATGCCAATCCTTATTGCGGCCGTCCCAATGCTTCTAGCGGGCGAGCCAATCTTTCTGGCTCGCCTGCCAACACTTATCGCCGTGGCGCCAGTCCTTCTAGCCGCTGAGCAAACACTTCTGGCAGCTGTGCCAATCATTCTCGCCGTGGGGAAAACTCTTCTGGCCAGCGTGCCAGTGCATCAAGCTGACGGGCGGGACCTGTACGCTCACCATTCAGGTCAGCGGCGCTGCCTGCGCCGCATCAGGCCTGCGCCCGCCAGGGCGATGCCGAGCAGGGCGAAGGACGAGGGTTCGGGAACGGTGCCTTGGGTCGGGCGGGGGCCGTTGATGGAGACGCTGCTGATGGCGGTCGAGCTAAATGCGGTTTGATCATTGCCGGGGCCGCTTAGCTGGAAGGTGGTGTATTGCTGGTCGCCTGCTTGCGGAACGTAAGACCAGTTCTGATCGTACTTCAGCTCCAGGTCGAAGGCATTGACATAGCTATAAATGGCCTGATATCCGTACAAATAGGAACCGTCGGAACCGGTGCCGGGTAAGGATTGATAAATTAGGTCGGCATTTTGCAAGTTTTTGGAAAAATAATTGAACAAATAAGATGAGCCAGAGTTTCCATTGGAGCTCGCACTAAGGCCCGGGGGTTTCACCGGAATCTCATTCCACCGCGGCTGGATGAAGACACCGTTGCAATGCCTGGTGACCCGCCTGCGGCTGGATGATGCGGCGACTTCTCCCAACCTCATCGCCCGGCCTCGCCTGGCGCTGTATCTCACCGACCCCGACAAGCCCATCGAGACCTCGGAGCAACTGCTGCAGCGCCTGTTCGGCCTTACCGCTGCGGAGGCAAGGGTGCTGGAACGTCTCACCGCGGGCCTGAGTGTCGAGGAGATCGCGCAGGGGAGCGGAGTCAGTCCGGCGACGGTGAGAGTCCAGCTCAAGGCCTTGTTCAAGAAGACCAATACCCGGCGGCAGGCGGACCTGATCCAGCAGGTGACCACCAGCCCCTTGTGGATTGCACGTAACCATCAGGCTGTGGGGGGCTCGAACGCCGGTGAGGGAAGGCGTCTCGGGGTGTAGATGCGTTGTTTCTACGATTGGGGCTTTTGGGCGCGCCAACACGTCCGGTTCTGTAGGGGCGACTTCAGTCGCCCTTGGCGCCGGGTTCCCTCTGGTTCATCCTGGATGTCCATGGACGACTGAAGTCGCCCCTACAGTCGCCCCACAGTCGCTCCCGCACGGGAGGCGTGCCGCTGGCGTGCCCCAACCGGCCTGTGTGCAGGCCAGGGCACGACGCGTCAGGCTGCCGTCCCCTCCGCCGCATCCTCCGCGTACCGCTCCTTGATCTCCAGCACCGCCGGTAGCTGGGCGACGAACAGGTCCACCAGCTCTGGGTCGAAATGCCTGCCCTTTTCGCTCTGCAGCAGGGCCACCGCCTCGTCCACGGGCCAGGCCTTCTTGTAGGGGCGTACCGAGGTGAGGGCGTCGAAGACGTCGGCGATGGCGACGATGCGCGCCTCGATGGGGATGGCTTCGCCGGCCAGGCGGTGAGGGTAGCCGCTCCCGTCGAACTTCTCGTGGTGGAAGAGGGCGATGCTGCGGGCCAGTTGGAGCAACGGCGTGTCGTGTTCGCCCAGGATCTCGGCGCCCATCAGCACGTGGCTGCGCATGATGGTCCATTCCGCCTCGTCGAGCCGGTCGGGCTTGAGGAGCACGGCATCGGGGATGCCGATCTTGCCGATGTCGTGCATGGGGGCGGCATTGAAGAGTTCTTCCGCATAGCCTTCGCTGCAGCCGGCGGCGAGGGCGAGGAGGCGCGAGTAGTGACTCATCCGGATTACGTGCAGGCCGGTTTCGTTGTCGCGGTATTCGGCGGCGCGGCCGAGGCATTGGATGATCTGCAGCCGGGTCTGCTTCAGTTCGTCGGCGCGTACCAGGGAGAGGTGCGTCCTGACCCGGGCACGGACCACGGCGGGACTGATCGGCTTGGTGATGTAGTCCACGCCGCCGGCCTCGAAACCGGCCGATTCGTCGCTGGCATCGCTCAGGGCGGTGACGAAGATCACCGGGATGCCCCGGGTGGCCGGTTCGGCCTTGAGGTGCCGGCAGGTCTCCAGACCGGTGAGGCCCGGCATCATGACGTCCAGCAGGATCAGGTTGGGGCGTTCGTCACGGGACAGCAGCAAGGCCTTCTCGCCGTCGCGCGCGAAGAGCAGCCGGTAGTCTTCGTGCAGCACCTGGCGCAGGACGTGCAGATTGGTGGGCTCGTCATCGACGATGAGGATCTTCGGCCGTTCGTCCTGCTGTCTCATGATGCGGATTCGTCCTTGCGGTGGCGGGTCTGCAGGTCGGCAACGACCTGTCTTGCCGTATCGAAGTCAAAGGTGTCGAGGGCCTGCTCCAGGGGGGCTAGACTCGATTGTGGCAGCATGCTGCGCAGTGAGACCAGGGCGGATTCGGCCAGTTCTCCATGGGACAGGGCCGTGTCCATTTCCTGTAGCAGGGGTAGCAGGAGGGCGCTGTCTTCCCGTGCAGGGAGGCTTGGCGTCACCGTGCCGGCTGCGGCGGGGAGGCCCAGCGCCTCGGTGACGTCGATCAATTCGTCGGCCAGGCGGTCGAGCATGGCAAGGGTTTCCTGACGACTGTTGGCCGACAGGTCGCGTTCGAGGGCTCCGCTGATGCTGGCCACCCGGGACAGGGCCAGATTGCCCGCCGCACCGCGCAGGCGATGGAGGCGGGCAGCCAGCTCCGCGGGGTTGTCCAGGCCCTGGCGCAGCTCGGGAACGATCTGGCCGAAGTCGGCGAGAAAACGGTGGATGGCTGCCCGGTGGGCGGACTCGTCGCCCCACAGCTGGCGCCCCGTGGTCCAGTCGATCACCGAACCACGGACGTCGGGGGCGCTGCGTGGTTTCGCCGACGGGTCTGTCGGGAGCGGGATCCTGAGCACCCGGGCCATTTCCAGAGTGAGTTGGTGAAGGTCTATCGGTTTGTTGGCGAAGCCGTCCATCCCCGCTTCCCGGGCGGCATGGGCGTCCTCTTCCAGGACGCTCGCGGTGAGGGCGACGATGGGCGTGGGGGGGCGCCCACTCCCGGCTTCCAGCCGGCGGATCTGCCGGCTGGCGTCCAGGCCGTTGAGGATGGGCATCTGCACGTCCATCAGCACGACGTCGAAGCGTCCTGCGGCAAACGCCCGTACCGCCTCTTCGCCGTTGCTGGCGGTGGTGAGGGTGTGGCCCAGGCGACCCAGCATGAGCTGCAGCAGCTCCAGGTTTTGCGGCACATCGTCGGCGACCAGCAGCTTGAGTGGGGGCAGTTCGATGACGGCCAGTTCCTGGCGGGACAAGACCGCTTCGCCGAGGGGCAGCGGCAGCTCGACGTGGAAGCAGCTGCCGACCCCGACCTCGCTGTCCACCCGGATGCGGCCGTGCATCAGTTCGATGAACTGGCGGGCGATGGTGGTGCCGAGGCCGGTTCCGCCGAAGCGGCGGCTCATCGATGCGTCGGCCTGGGAGAAGGGCTCGAAGATGCGGGCGATGCGGTCCGCCGGGATCCCGATGCCGGTGTCCTGGATGTCCAGGTGGAGCACGCCCTCCCGGTGGCTGACGCTGAGCGTGACATGGCCTTTCTCGGTGAACTTGACGGCGTTGCCGACCAGGTTGAGCAGAATCTGCTGGATGCGCAGGGCGTCGCCCTTGAAGAACTCCGGTGTCTGCTCCGGATAGTCGAGCACCAGGGGCAGGCCCTTGGCCCGGGCGTTGACGCGCAGGGCGGCGAGGCTCTGCATGCAGACTTCGCGCAGGGAGAAGTCGCGGACTTCCAGCTCGATGGCGCCGCGCTCCAGCTTGGCGGTGTCGAGGATGTCGTTGAGCAGCAGCAACAGGTTGCGGGCCGCGTTGCGCACTGTGGTCAGGTGGCGGCGTTGGGCGTCGCTGGTGGGCTCGCCGAGGAGCACGTCGGTGAAGCCGATGATGGCGTTCATCGGCGTGCGGATCTCATGGCTCATGTTGGCCAGGAAGCTGCTCTTGGCCTCTGCGGCCTGTTCGGCCCGGGCCTTGGCCTCGCGCAGATCCTGCTCCATGGCGTGACGCTCGGAGAGGTCGCTGGCGAACTTGATGATCTTGTAGGGCCGCCCATCCGGGCCGAGGATGGGGTTGTAGCTGCCGTGGATCCAGACCTCCTTGCCCCCCTTGCCGATGCGGTGGAAATCGCCGGAGGCATAGCCGCCCTGGCGCAGGGTGTCCCACAGTTCGCGATAGGCGCTGGAGGCCACCTCGCTGGGGGCGCAGAGGACGGAATGGTGGCGTCCCACCAGTTCGTCCAGGCGATAGCCGGTGATGCTCAGGAAGTTCGGGTTGGCATGTCGGATGGTGCCGTCCAGCTCGAATTCGATCACGGCCAGGGAACGGCTGATGGCATTCACCACACCCTCGAATTCGGCGTTGCGCTGTTTGCTGTCGGTGAGGTCGGTGATGAAGCCGACGAACACGGTCTCGTGATTGAGGGTGGCCGCGCCGAGAGCCAGGCGCAGCGGGAAGGTGCTGCCGTCCTTGCGCAGGCCGGTCACCTCGCGCCCCGAGCCAATGATCCTGGCCTGCCCGGTGCGCAAGTAGTTCTGCAGGTAGGTGTCGTGCTGGCTGTGCTCGGGCTCGGGCATCAGCATCTTGATGTTACGGCCGATCACCTCGGCGGCGGGCCAGCCGAAAATGCTCTCGGCGGCGCTGTTGAAGGCGCGGATGATGCCCTGGCTGTCGATGGTGATGATGCCGTCGACGGCGGTCTCGACAATGGTCCGGGTACGTGCCTCGTTGAGCACCATGCGCTGGTAGAGCCTGCGGTAGCGCAGCAGCGCATTGACCCCGCCGGTGATCAGGATGGCCAGGATGGTGGCTCCGGCGATGGCGACAGCGAGGTTGGCATTGGATTCCAGCATCCATTCCGACTCAGGGTTGGGCAGGAAGCGCACGGCCTCCATGCCCGTATAGTGCATGCCGGAGATGGCGAGGCCGAGCACGGCGCCACTGAGCAGGTTGATCTCGTGCTGGCCGATGCGCTTGTTGATGAGCAGCCCGAAGCGCAGCCACAGGGCCAGTATCGAAAGCACCACGGCCACCGCGATGGAGACCCCGAACATGACGGGCTCGAAACGTAGGACCAGCGAGGTGTGCACGGCCGCCATCCCGCTGTAGTGCATCACGCCGATGCCCGCACCCACGGATATCCCGCTGACGATGAGTTGCCAGGCGCTGACCTGCTTCTGGGCCAGCAGGACCAATGCGATCCATGATGCCAGGAAGCTCGGGAGCACGGAGAGCAGGGTGACCAGAGGATCGTAGCGGGCGGAGCTGCACACGCTGTAGGCGAGCATCCCGATGAAGTGCATCGACCAGATGCCCGAGCCCAGTACGAAGGCCCCCGAGAACAGGGAGATCTGCCGGGTCAGGGGACGCTTTCCGCCTCGCGCCATGCCGGCCAGCTGCAGGGCCATGACGCCGGCCAGGACGGCCACGAAGACCGACAGCGCCACCAGGGTGAGGTCGTATTCACCCTGGAGCGGGGTGGGGGCAGGGCGGTCGGACAGCAGAAAGAGATCGAGGAGCATGGCGACGATGGGAGAAGGCGGCGGCTACCCCAGAGGTGGGGAATGCATTGCTGCCCGCGGATTCTAGTCGTTCCGGCATGGGGAACCAGGCGTTTCTGCGGGTCAAAAAAAATTCTTGCTACACTGCGAATGTAAATCAGTCGGTAGAGACAACCACCATGGACAAGCAATTCACCGAGCAGCAATTGACCGTCATCGTCGAGGAGGCGATGCTCTACATGTGCGCTTGCCCCGCCCAGGTCGCCGAGCAGGTGCGGCGCTTGCGTGATCTTTACAAGTATCAGGTCAATTGCGAGTCATCGACCAAGACGGATCCGAAAGTCCATCAGATCATTGCCCGGGCGGCGGCCGAGGCCCATGCCATCATGGAGGCCTGCATGGACGAGATCCTGACCCTCGAGGGATGGGACAGGAATACGCTGAGCATGCCGGAAGGGCTGCGCCAGATGCGGGATGACCTGATCGAGAATGGCTGACACGCCTGCGGACTCCGGCAGGGTAGCCTGAGACGGGAGTGAGCTTGAGCCGCGATCCCCTATCCCGACACAATGTCACCCTGCTGGGCAACCCGGCGGCGGCCACGACGCTGTTGTTCGTCCATGGCCTCGGCTCCGATCAGTCTGTATGGAGTCGATTGACCCCGGCCTTCCTGCGCGACTACCGGCTGGTCGTGTTCGACAACGTCGGTGCGGTGGCATCGAACCAGGGAGATTTTCGGGAGAACCAGTTCCGCTATCTGAACGTCGGCGGCTACGCGGCCGATATCCTGGACATATGCGCGGCCTTGAACCTGTCCGGGGACACCATCCTGATCGGGCATTCGCTGGGAGGCCTGGCCGGCCTGATCGCCTCGGTCCGGTCCCCCCGGCAGTTCAAGGCGCTGGTGCTGCTTGGCGTGTCCCCGCGCTACGCCGATACCGAGGGCTACGAGGGCGGTTTCACCAAGGCGGAGATCGACAAAGCCTATGCGGCGCTGATGTCGGATTACCCAGTGTGGACCCGGACCGTCGCCGAACTGGCCATGGGCAATCCGGATCAGCCGCACTTGGCGGAGCGTTTCGCCGAGACGATGGGCCGGGTGCCCAGAGAGATGATGCTTACCGTACTCTGCTCCGTGCTGCAGACGGATCAGCGTGACCTGTTACCCGGTGTCCCTGTGCCGGTCTCGCTGATCCAGTCGCGTGACGACTATTTCGTGCCCTTGGCCGTGGCTCGGTATCTCGAGGCGGCCATCCCAGATTGCCGGCTGAGCCTGATCGATGCCTCGGGCCACCTTCCCCATGTGAGTGCCCCGGAGACGGTAGTAGAGGTGCTCCAGGATATTCTCGGGGAAAGCCGCGGACCAGCATCTTGACAGGAGACTGACATGAAGAAAGTGATTGTGGCTGCGTGCTTCGCCCTGCTCTCCGTGAGCGCGTCGGCCGAGCCGATGACCCGGCCGGGCCTGTGGGAGATCCGCATGGATAAGCAGGTCATCGACGGTCAGGACATGACTGCCCGGATGGCGGCGATGCAGGCCGAGATGCAGAAGCACATGGCCAGCATGCCGCCGGAGCGTCGCAGGCAGATGGAGCAGGCGATGGGAGGCCAGAGCATGGGCGGCAGCCCGAACACTCACCGGATCTGCATCAGTCCCGAGATGGCGGCACAAGACAAGCCGGTGCTGCAGGGCGACAGCCGGTGCGAACCGACCCGTACCACGCGCAGTGGCAACAAGCTGAGTTTCGAGATGAACTGCCCGGGCGTGGTCGGCAAGGGCGAGAGCCTCATCAACGGCGACACGGTCACCACCCGGATGGACATGACCGTCACCGACGCCAGCGGCAAGCACACCATGCAGACCGAGTCGCGCATGAGCTTCCTGGGCAGCGACTGCAAGGGCATCAAGCCGGCGGATCAGCTGGTCAGGGAGATGCAGGGCCGTACGAAGAAGTAAGCACAGCACGCGCCGATGGGGCAGTGGCCGAATTGTGTTGTGCCTTTTTTCATACCCTAAGAGTATTGAATGTGAAGTGATTAGGTATTGGACGGTATGAGTCTCGATTCATAGACTGGTCTCCATGCCGAGCCCTCGGGGTTTGGCGATTCCAGACTTGATATCGAGGTAAGCATGCGTCTCATCGAGAATTTCATCGGCGGTGAATACACCACCGGGCAGGGCGGCAAGACCTTCGAGAAGCGCTCCCCGGTGGATAACCGGGTGATCGCCCGGATCACCGAGGCCGATCAAGCCGACGTGGACGCCGCGGTGCGGGCCGCGCGGGCTGCGCTGGAGGGCGAATGGGGCGGGCTGACCCTGGAGCAGCGGGTGGACCTGCTGTACGGCGTGGCCGACGAGATCACCCGCCGATTCGAGGACTTTGTCGCCGCCGAGATGGCCGACACGGGCCAGCCCTCGCATGTCATGCGGCATGTCTTCATCCCCCGCGGTGCGGCCAATTTCAAGGTCTTTGCCGACGTGGTCAAGAACGTGCCGGCCGAGTCCTTCCAGATGGCCACGCCGGATGGCCGTGGTGCCCTCAACTACGGCATTCGTGTGCCCAAGGGCGTGATCGGCGTGATCAGCCCGTGGAATGCCCCCTTCCTGCTGATGACCTGGAAGGTCGGCCCCGCCCTGGCCTGTGGCAATACGGTGGTGGTGAAGCCCTCCGAGGAGTCGCCCCACACCGCGGCTCTGCTCGGCGAGGTGATGAACACGGTGGGCATTCCGAAGGGTGTGTACAACGTGGTGCAGGGCTTCGGGCCGGATTCGGCCGGTGAGTTCCTGACCCGCCACCCGGGTGTGAACGCGATCACCTTCACCGGCGAGACACGCACCGGGGCGGCCATCATGAAGGCCGCCTCCGACGGCATGCGAGATGTGTCCTTCGAGCTGGGCGGCAAGAACGCGGGCATCGTCTTCGCCGATGCGGACTTCGACGCCGCGGTGGACGGCATCTTCCGCTCGGCCTTCCTCAACACCGGGCAGGTCTGTCTGGGTACCGAGCGGGTCTATGTGGAGCGGCCGATCTTCGAGCGCTTCGTGGCGGCCCTCAAGGCCAAGGCCGAGGCCGTCAAGTACGGCCGGCCGGAAGATCACACGGCCAACTATGGCCCGCTGATCAGTCAGGAGCACAAGCAGAAGGTCCTGTCCTACTACCGCAAGGCGGTGGAGGAGGGCGCCACGCTGGTGACCGGCGGCGGCGAGCCGGCGATGCCGGCCGAGCTGGCCGAGGGGGCCTGGGTGCAGCCCACCATCTGGACCGGCCTGCCTGAAACGGCGGCGGTGGTGCGCGAGGAGATCTTCGGCCCGTGCTGTCACATCCGCCCCTTCGACAGCGAGGACGAGGTCGTGAAGCTGGCCAATGCCACCGACTACGGGCTGTCCACCACCATCTGGACCACCAACCTGGCCCGTGCTCACCGTGTCGCGGCGCGGGTCGAGGTCGGCATCACCTGGATCAACAGCTGGTTCCTGCGCGACCTGCGCACGGCCTTCGGCGGGTCGAAACAGTCGGGCATCGGCCGCGAAGGGGGCGTGCACTCCCTCGAGTTCTACACCGAGACCCGCAACATCTGCGTGAAGCTG
>JAFLDU010000165.1 GCA_017309145.1 Zoogloea sp.
GTTCCGTGGGTTTCCAGGCGTCCATTTGACGGCGCTTCTCTCTCTCGCGCTCGCGTTCATATGCTACCGGCAAGGTCCTGGCTGCTGCGCCGGTCATCCCCGAGCCTGCCGACAATGGCATGGTCCGGGTGGCGGTGTGCGGCGCCCACCTGTCCGGCCTGCCCCTCAACAGCCAGCTCACCCAGCGCGGCGCCCGGCTGATCGGAGCGGTGCGGTCAGCACCGGAATACCGCTTCTACGCCCTGGCCGGCGGCCCGCCCCTGCGCCCCGGCATGGTCCGCGTCGCGGAAGGCGGAGGCCGCGTGGACATGGAGATCTGGGAACTTCCGGCCCGCCACTTCGGCAGCTTCGTGGCCGGCATTCCGGCACCGCTGGGCATCGGCAAGGTGAAGCTCGAGGACGGCAGCCAGGTCTGCGGCTTCATCTGCGAGAGCGGCGGGCTGGCCGGTGCCGAGGACATCACCGCGCTCGGCAGCTGGCGCGCCTGGCTGGCCAGCCGGACTTGAAGCCACCAAAAAACATCCTATCGGTATATTCCTTAAGCATTCCTTAAGCTACAGGCGGGACGATCGGGGCTTCCCCGGACGCCCCGCCCCAGCCCCCGCCGGGTGCGTGCCGGGCCATCCTTACGTCATCAGGAGCCCCCCATGCCTTTCAAGCCTCGCACAGCGGCCCTCGCCATCCTCTGTGCCCTCGCCCCCTTCGCCCCGATCCCTGCCGCCCTGGCAGCCCCTGCCAGCGAGCCGATCCAGCCCATCCCCGCCACCCGCATCGGCAACCCCGCCGCGGTCGAGCTGGGCAAGATGCTGTTCTTCGATCCCCGCCTGTCGAAGTCTGGCTTCATTTCCTGCAACTCCTGCCACAACCTGTCGATGGGCGGCAGCGACAACCTCAAGTCGTCCATCGGCCACGGCTGGCAGAAGGGTCCGATCAACGCCCCCACGGTGCTCAATTCACGTTTCAACCTGGCCCAGTTCTGGGACGGCCGCGCCGCCGACCTCAAGGCGCAGGCCGGCGGCCCCATCGCCAACCCGGGCGAGATGGCTTACAGCCATGAACTGGCGGTGAATACCGTGAAGACCATCCCCGGCTATCGCAGTGCCTTCCGCAAGGCCTTCGGCAGTGACGAGGTGAACATCGACCGTCTGACCCAGGCCATCGCCAGCTTCGAAGAGACCCTGGTAACGCCCGACTCCCGTTTCGACCGCTGGCTGAAGGGGGACAAGAAGGCCTTGAGCGCCGAGGAGCTGGCCGGTTACACGCTGTTCAAGGACAGCGGCTGTGTGGCCTGCCACAACGGCCCGGCGGTGGGCGGCAACTCCTACCAGAAGATGGGCGTGGTGGAGGCCTACACGGCCAGCAGCCCCGCCGAAGGCCGCGTGGCGGTGACCGGCAAGGATGCCGACCGCTTCAATTTCAAGGTACCCACCCTGCGCAATGTGGAACTGACCTACCCCTACTTCCACGACGGCGCCGCCAACACGCTGGCCGAGGCCGTGGACACCATGGGCCGGGTGCAGCTGGGCCGCAAGTTCAGCGCGGAAGAGAACGCTCGCATCGTGGCCTTCCTGAAGACCCTGACCGGCAAGCAGCCCAGCTTCGCGATGCCCATCCTGCCGCCTTCGGCGGACGCCACGCCGCGCCCCCAGCCCTTCAACTGAGCCGGGCTGCGCAACAAAAAAATACGGCCGTCACATCTGTGACGGCCGTTAAAAAACCGGAGCACCCCGCCGGGAGAGGGAGGAAACGGGGGGGTTAGAAGCTCCAGGTTGCGGACGGATATTCGTTTGATCAATCGCCAGGTCGGTCAAAGACTCCAGACACTCATCAAGCTGGCCGGGTTTCGGCGGCGTCAGCAGCAGCGGACCTGGTCGGCGCGTTGCGCTCGATGGCCTTGCACATCTTGCCGACCACGGTGAGGCTGATCTCTCCACGGGGATAGACCCGGCAGGCCAGAACCACGCCCTGGGCCTCCTCCTCGGCACTGATGCAGGCGCGGCTCATCTTGCGGGCCTCATAGGGGCCGGCATCGATGTGCACCTTGCACACGCCACAGCCACCACCCCGGCAACCCACCGGAATGCCCTTGCGGCCCAACTGTTCCATGCCGTGAAGCAGGCTCAGATCCGAGGCGCAGGAATAGTCTTCCCCGCTGTTCTCAATATGGATCCTGTACTTCTCGCCCACGTGCGCTCCTCCTTGGTCCCTGGGCCGGATCGCGGTCGCTGCCTGACGATCTGCTATCGATCCGGAACCTCAATTTTCTCGAGATTTTGTATTATTATCGCTAATCGACTCATTATGCAAGCTTATGGAAAAACTTCAAGCGGCGGAGTCACCGATCCGCCCTCCTGGCAGCCCTGCATGGTATAAGGCGATGCCCCACCCCGCCGCGGTCCTCCGGGCCGTCAAGATCATCTACTATCGAGCGAACGGGGCAACGGAGGAGAAGACGTGAACGACATCCGCTACCCGCAGAACAATGATCTGCGCAGCCTCGTACATTTCTGTGCGGAAAAGGGCCTGATCTGGCTCGACGAAAACCGCATGATCCTGATGCACGTAGCCGCCCTGGCCGAACTCCGCAAGGAGTTGATCAACTCGGTCGGGATCGACCAGGCCCGCCGCATCCTGACGCGCATGGGCTACGCCTCCGGCGTGCGTGATGCGGAACTGGCCAAAAAGATCCGCAGCGGCATGAGCCTGAAGGACGCCTTCGTGGTCGGCCCCCAGCTGCACATGCTCGAGGGCATGGTCCATGTCACTCCCATCGAGCTCGACTGCGACCTGGAGAGCGGCCGCTTCTACGGCAATTTCCTGTGGGAGAACTCCTGCGAGGCCGACGTGCACGTGCGTGAGTACGGTCACTCGGAGCACCCCGTCTGCTGGATGGAGATCGGCTACGCCTCGGGTTACACCTCGGCCTTCATGCGCCGCTTCATCCTCTTCAAGGAAGTGGAATGCACGGCCACCGGCAACAACCACTGCCGGATCGTCGGCAAACCGGTGGAGGAATGGCCCGACGCCGCGGAACACACCCCTTACTACGAGGCGGACTCCATTGTCGGCCGCATGCTGGAACTGCGCAGCCAGGTGGACGCCCTGCGCGCTTCCCTGGAGCGCAACCTGCCCCGCCCCAACCTGATCGGCGCCTCCTCCGGCTTCCGCCACGCCTACACCCTGATCGACAAGGCGGCCGCCACCCAGGTGACGGTGCTGCTGCTCGGCGAGACCGGCGTCGGCAAGGAGCGCTTCGCCCGGGCCCTCCACGAGATGAGCGGCCGCGCCGCCGGCCCCTTCGTGGCGATCAACTGTGCCGCCCTGCCCCACGATCTGATCGAGTCCGAACTGTTCGGCGTGGAGAAAGGGGCCTTCACCGGCGCCCAGGTGTCGCGCATGGGCAAGTTCGAGCGGGCCGATGGCGGCACCCTCTTCCTCGACGAGATCGGCGAGCTGCCGCTGGCCGCCCAGGCCAAGCTGCTGCGGGTCCTCCAGGAAGGCGAGATCGAACGCCTCGGCGACGAGCGTACCCGCAAGATCAATGTGCGCCTGGTGGCCGCCACCAACGTGGATCTGCAGGCCGCGGTCAAGGCAGGGCGCTTCCGCAGCGACCTGTATTACCGCCTCAATGTATACCCTGTGCTCATCCCCCCCCTGCGCGAACGCCTGTCGGACATTCCCCTGCTGATCGAATCCATGCTGCAGCGCTTTGGTGCGCTCCACGGCAAACGGGTGGCAGGCATCACCGACAAGGCACTGCGGGCACTCAAGGGCTACGCCTGGCCGGGCAACATCCGCGAACTGGAGAACATGATCGAGCGCGGCATGATCCTCGCCCCCCAGAACGAGTGGATCGAGATCGAACACCTGTTCGCCGGCCCGCAAGACTTCGAAGCCGTACGCCACGGCATCGACGCCACCGGCAACCTGGCCTCGGAAGCGCCCGGCGGCCCCCATGAGGGCGGCATCGAAGCCCTGTGCAACCAGGTGATCAACACCGGGATCGGTCTGGATGACCTGGAGCAGGTCCTCATCCAGCACGCGGTGAAGCAGTCCGGCGGCAACCTGTCGGGCGCAGCCCGCCTTCTCGGCATCACCCGACCCCAGCTCAACTACCGGCTCAAGAAACGTGAATCCCCCGTCTGACCCCTGTCCGGACGTGCTGCGCACGGCCTCCGGCCTCGGTCGGACGCGAGGCGGTGAATTTTCGTGGCAGCATGGATCATAATCCTGAGCAGCGGAGCCGCATCCTCCACGCCGCGCCGGCGCAGGTGCAGCCGGCTTGCCAGCCCCGCTGTGAAGCGGCACCTGCAGTATCGTTGGCTGTATTCAGCAAACCGGACAGGAGAACGATTGATGAGCCAGAACCGCCAGCAACTCGTCCGCCCCCAGGGGCGCAACACCGGCAAGGTCGTCAGCGCTGCCGACGCCGTCAAGCTGATCCGCTCGGGTGACACGGTGGCCACCACCGGCTTCGTCGGCATCGGCTTCCCGGAAAACATCGCGATCGCCCTTGAGCAGCGTTTCCTGGAAACCCGCGAGCAGGACCCGGAGGGACGCGGCAAGCCGGAGGGCCTGACCCTTGTCTATGGCGCCGGCCAGGGCGATGGCAAGGACCGGGGGCTCAACCACCTGGGCCATGAGGGGCTGGTCAAGCGTGTCATCGGCGGCCACTGGGGCCTGGTGCCACGCCTGCAGGAGCTGGCAGTGGCGAACCGGATCGAAGGCTACAACCTGCCCCAGGGGGTGATCACCCACCTGTACCGGGACATCGCCGCCGGCAAGCCGGGCACCCTGACCCGGGTCGGCCTGGGCACCTTCGTCGATCCCCGGCATGGCGGCGGCAAGGTGAACAGCCGCACCACCGCCGATCTGGTCCGGGTGATGGAGATCGACGGCGAGGAGTACCTGTTCTACAAGGCCTTCCCGATCAGCGTCGGGATAATCCGGGGTACCACCGCCGACCAGGACGGCAACATCACGATGGAGAAGGAGGCCCTGACCCTGGAGGCCCAGGCCATCGCCATGGCCGCCCGCAACAGCGGCGGCATCGTCATCGCCCAGGTCGAGCGCATCGCCGAGTCCGGCTCCCTCAACCCGCGCCAGGTGAAGATCCCCGGCATCCTGGTGGATTGCATCGTGGTGGCTGAACGGCCCGAATGGCACATGCAGACCTTCCTGGAGCAGTACAACCCAGCTTTTTCCGGGGAAATACGGGTACCCGTCACTTCGCTCGAGCCCATGGAGATGAGCGAGCGCAAGATCATCGCCCGGCGGGCCGCCATGGAGCTGACCCCCAACGCGGTGGTCAATCTCGGCATCGGCATGCCCGAAGGCGTGGCCGCCGTCGCCGCCGAGGAACGGGTGATCGATCTGCTCACCCTGACCGCAGAACCGGGCGTGATCGGCGGTATTCCCCAGGGCGGGCTCAATTTCGGCGCGGCCATCAACACCGCCGCCATCGTGGACCAGCCCAGCCAGTTCGACTTCTACGACGGTGGCGGGCTCGACATCGCCTTCCTGGGCCTGGCCCAGGCCGATGAACAGGGCAACCTCAACGTTTCCAAATTCGGGCCCAAGCTCACCGGCGCCGGCGGCTTCATCAACATCAGCCAGAACGCCAAGAAGGTGGTCTATGTGGGCACCTTCACCGCAGGCGGGCTGGAGGTTGGCCTGGAGGACGGCCAGTTGAAGATCCTGGTGGAAGGCAAGGCCATCAAGTTCGTCAAGGAGGTGGAGCACCGCACCTTCAGCGGCCAGGAAGCACTGCGCCGCCGCCAGCCGGTGCTCTACATCACCGAGCGCTGCGTGTTCGAACTGACCCCGGATGGCGTCGAGCTGATCGAGGTCGCACCGGGCATCGACATCGAGCGGGACATCCTGGCGCACATGGAATTCAAGCCCGTGATCCGCGGCACACCGCGCCTGATGGACCCACGCATCTTCGGCAACGACCCGATGGGACTACGCGCCAGCATTGTCACCACACCGCTCGAATCCCGATTCCATTTCGATATGGAGCAGAACATTTTCTTCGTCGATTTCGAAAACATGCGGCTTCGCAGCATGGAGGACATCGAGCGGATTCGCAGCCTCATCGAGCAACTCCTGGCCCCCCTGGGCCGCAAGGTGCCCGCGGTGGTCAACTACCACGGCTTCGACATCCAGGACGAGCTGATCGACCCCTATGCCAACATGATCAAGGGCCTGATGGAGCAGTATTACAGCCACGTGACCCGCTATGCCACCAACACCTTCCTGCGCGCGCGGCTCGGTGAGGCCCTGGTTGCCAGGCATCTGTCTCCCGGGCTTTTCGACACTGCGGAAGAGGCCCGTGCCAGCCTTGGAAAGACATGATGAGAGGCATGCACACAACACTTGTTGCTGCAGTGCAACATACTTCGCAGGAAGTTCCGTTTTTTTGATCCATGCCCCTTGTCGGTGCATGGGCCTGTGATATTGTCGTCGGCAAGAGGCGACCGGAAGGAAGAAATCTGGGTCTCTGACTGTTCAACAAACATATACGTGGAGAAAAATTATGGCGACCAAGCAAGAACAGCAATTCAACGAGATCCAGAAAAAGAACCTCGAAGCCGCCATGCGTCTGGCCCAGCTTTCCATCGAAAACTCCCAGCGCATCATGGAGCTGCAGGTCGGCACCGCCAAGTCCCTGTTTGAAGAAGGCGTGGCCAACGCCAAGGCCCTGTCTTCCGTCAAGGATCCGGCCGAAGCCCTGAACCTGCGTACCACCTACGCCCAGAGCACCACCGAGAAGATGCTGGCCTGTGCCCGCGAGATCGCCGAGATCACCTCCAAGACCCAGGCCGAAGTCGGCAAGATGGTCAGCGAGCAGCTCACCGGCGGCGGCCAGGACATGTTCGAGTCCCTGCAGAAGATGTTCAAGGGCATGCCGATCGGCGACAACAACGCCCTGGGTTCCATCCAGAGCGCCATGGACACCGCCCGTGCCGCCTACGAGCAGATGACCAAGGCCTCCACCGAAGCCTTCCAGGCCTTCACCAAGCTGACCCCGAAGAAGTAATCCGGCTCAGCCAGCAGTACCGCAACGGCACCTTCGGGTGCCGTTTGTTTTTGGGTGCGCTGATCGCCCCCCTGCCCCGCTCGGACCGGGTCAACGAAAACGCCCTCCGGCCGGGGCACGAAGGGCGTGAACGCAACGCAATGGCTGCCGGGAAGACCCCGGCGGGCACATCAACCGAAACGGCCTGTGATGTAGTCCTCGGTTTCCTTCTTCTTGGGACGCAGGAAGACTTCATCGGTGATGCCGTACTCCACCACCTCGCCCAGGTACATGTAGGCGGTGTAGTGGGAGACGCGGGCCGCCTGCTGCATGTTGTGGGTCACGATCAGGATCGTCACGCGATCGCGCAGCTGGGTCACCAGTTCTTCAATGTTGGCGGTGGCGATCGGGTCAAGGGCAGAGGTCGGCTCATCGAACAGCAGCAGCTCGGGATCGGTCGCCAGGCAGCGGGCAATGCACAGGCGCTGCTGCTGACCGCCGGAAAGCGCCGTTGCCGGCTGATTGAGGCGATCCTTCACCTCGTTCCACAGGGACGCGCCACGCAGGGCATCCTCGATCTTGTCATCCAGCATGGAGCGGCTCTTCTCGCCACGCACACGCAGGCCATAAGCCACGTTCTCGTAGATGGACTTGGGGAAGGGGTTGGGCTTCTGGAAGACCATGCCGACCCGCATGCGCACCTCGATCGGATCAACACGGGTATCGAGGATGTTGGTGTTGTCCGGGTTGAGGACGATCTCGCCCTGGTAGCGGTTACCCGGATAGAGATCGTGCATGCGGTTGAAACTGCGCAGCAGGGTGGACTTGCCACAGCCGGACGGGCCGATCAGTGCAGTGACATGCTTTTCGATGACCGGAAGATTGATCGACTTAAGGGCATGAAAGCTGCCGTAGTAGAAATTGAAGTCCCGGGTGAAGGCCTTGACGGGGAGATTCTGCTCGGTTGTGGTCATGGGTACTCTCGATAGCCTCAATGGAAGATATGGCGTAGCGTCAGGGCCGGCTTACCAGGCAATGCTCTTGCGCAGGCGATAGCGCAGCCAGATGGCGATGGCGTTCATCATGAGGGTCATCAGCACCAGGATCAGGCCGGCGGCGGCGGCGTTCTGCTGGAAGGCCTCCTCAGGACGGGACGTCCAGTTGAACATCTGGATCGGCATCACGGTGAAGCCCGAGAACAGCCACTCGAAGTTGAGGAAGGGCGCCGTATCGGTGATCGGCGACGGCGGCAGGAAGGCGATGAAGGTCAACGCACCGATGGTGATGATGGGCGCGGTCTCGCCGATGGCCCGGGACATACCGATGATCACGCCGGTCATGATGCCCGGAGTGGCATAAGGCACCAGGTGGTCGCTGACGACCTGCCACTGGGTGGCGCCCACGCCGTAGGCGCCTTCGCGGATATGGATGGGGATGGCACGCAGGGCTTCCCGGGTGGAGACGATCACCACCGGCAGGATCAGCAGGCCGAGGGTGAGACCGGCGGTAAGGATGCTCTGACCGAAGCCGAAGGTGTACACGAACACCCCCAGGGCCAGCAGGCCATACACGATCGAGGGCACGCCGGCCAGGTTGGTGACGTTGATCTCGATGAGATCGGTCATCCAGTTCTTGGGGGCGTACTCCTCAAGATAGACACCCGCCGCGATGCCCAGCGGAATCGCCGACAGGGCGGTGACCAGCATCACCAACAGAGAGCCCACCCAGGCCGACAGGATGCCCGCGTTGGCGGCACGCCGGGAAGGAAAGTTGCTGAAGAAGTCGGGATTGATGCGCTCCCAGCCATTGGCGACCATCTCGCCGAACAGGGTGACAAAGGCCATCACACCGACCATCAGGGCCAGGAAACCGGCCAGGGCGAAGATCAGGTCGGCCCGCTTGTTGGTCTTGATGACGCTGCGGATCTGATCGAGTTCGTTTGCCTTCATGGATAACTCCGATTAGTAGGCTTCGCGGTAACGGCGACGGATGACATGACCGAGGATGTTGAACATCAGGGTCATCAACATGAGGCTCAGGCCGGCGGCGAAGATCGACTGGTAGCCGATGGAACCGTGGGGCAGGTCGCCCAGTGCCACCTGCACGATGTATGCCGAGATGGTCTGGGCCGGCTCAGTCGGGTCCATCGTGAAATTGGGCTGCATGCCCGCCGCAACGGCAACGATCATGGTCTCGCCCACCGCCCGGGAGATGCCCAGGATGTAGGCCGACAATACGCCGGACAGCGCCGCCGGGATCACCACCCGGATAGCCGTCTGGAAACGGGTGCTGCCCATGCCGTAGGCGCCCTCGCGCAGGCTCATCGGCACGGCGCGCATGGCATCCTCGGTCAGTGAGCTGATGTAGGGAACAATGGCGATGCCCATCACCAGGCCGGCGGACAGCATCGAAAAGCCCGGCAGGTCCGGGTAGATGGCCTGCAGCACCGGGGTCACCACGGTCAGCGCAAAATAGCCATAGACGATGGTCGGAATGCCACCCAGCAGCTCAAGGAAGGGCTTGACGATCTCGCGCACGCGGGGCGAGGCAAACTCAGACAGGTAAGCCGCAATCACCGTACCGAGAGGAATGGCCACCACCAGCGCCACCAGCGAAGTGGTGACGGTGCCCATCAGCAGCGGCAGGATGCCGTAGCGGGGCTCGGAGAACAGCGGCGTCCACATCGTGTCGGTGAGGAAATCGCTGAAGGGTACGTGATCAAAGAAATTCAGGGACTCGGAGACGAGCACCCAGACGATGCCCAGCGTGGTCAGTACCGACACCAGGGCAGCGCCAAAAAGAATGGATTCGATCGCGCGCTCCCGGATGTTCCGCTGGACGTTGCGGGCCAGCCGGTCACTCACGACGGTTGTTGCGGGGATACTGTTCATTGCGGGCGACAGTGCATGGGTCGAATTCACGAGCCTACTCCAAAGTAGAACCCCCCGCTGGCAAACGCCACCGGGGGTCGATGGCCGGAGCCCCGGTTACATCTTGGCTTCGCGGGACATCAGCTCTTCGATGGTCACGCCGACCTCAGCATCGCCACCGAACACGGTGCCGAGCTTCTTCTTGGCCAGGTGTTCCAGGTTGGCCTGGTAGGCCTTGGCGGGCAGCGGCACGTACTTCACCTCGGAAGCCAGCTTCGGGCCGTTCTTCATGTAGAACTCGACGAACTGGCGCACTTCCGGCTTCTCCAGGGACTTCTCGTTCACATAGATGAAGATCGGGCGGGCCATCGGATTGTAGGAGCCGTCGATCACGGTCTGCTCCGACGGGAGCACGGCCTTGCCCTTGGAGTTGACGATCGCCACGGCCTTCAGCTTGGCCTTGTTCTCGTAGTAGTAGGCATAGCCGAAGTAGCCCAGCGCGTTGACATCGCGGGACACGCCCTGCACCAGCACGTTGTCGTCCTCGGAGGCGGTGTAGTCACCACGGGAAGACTTGGCCTTGCCGGTCACGGCTTCGGTGAAGTAGTCAAAGGTACCGGAGTCGGAACCCGCACCGAAGAGCTTCAGGGGGGCATCGGGGAAGGACGGATCGACCTGGTTCCAGTTGGTCACCTTGCCCTGGGCGGCCGGCTCCCACATCTTCTTCAGCTGCTCGACGGTCAGCTGGCTGATCTTGCTCTTCGGGTTGACCACCACGGTCAGGGCGTCAAAGGCCACCGGCAGTTCGTAGTACTTGATGCCGAGCTTGGCGCACTCTTCCATTTCCTTCTTCAGGATCGGACGGGACGCGTTGGAGATGTCGGTCTCGCCGCGGCAGAACTTCTTGAAGCCACCGCCGGTACCGGAGATGCCGACCGTCACCTTGACCGCGCCCTTCTGGGCCTTCTGGAAATCTTCAGCCACCGCCTCGGTCACCGGATAGACCGTGCTGGAACCGTCCACCTTGACCAGAGTATTGGCGTGGGCCGCAGACATCACGGCAAAACCGGCAACAGCGACGAGCGTCTTATTAACTACGGACATGAGCATCTCCATGGGGAATGGTTGGCGAATCATGAGTGATCTGCCGCACCGCAACAGAATCGGACAAACCGAAAGTTACACACCCGAAGTTTCAGTTTCGTTACAAGTCATCAAAACTTCTCCAAGCACTGCCCTTCATCAAAGCTTCATCTCGACCCGTCAGGATGCCGGGGTTATTTTGTCCCCCTCTTGGAGAATCACGAGAATGTCCCAGCAGCTCGGCACCACCCCCGAAACCTCCCTGATGAACGACGGTGAAGTCGCTAATCCGTCCACCAACACTCACATCCAGGACATCATCGACGTTCGCCTGAGCCGTCGCGGCGTTCTCAAGGGCGGCATCGCGGCCACCACCACCGCGCTCTTCGGCAGCCTCGGCATGGCCGCCTGCGGTGGCAATGGCAGCTCCCGCCACGGCGTGCCGCCGCTCGGCTTCGAGGCCGTCGCCAAGAACCTCAACGACAAGGTCACCGTGCCGGCCGGCTACGAGGTCAGCATCCTGCACGCCCTCGGCGACCCGCTGAGCGGCACCGACGCGGCCTGGGCCGACAACGGCAGCGAGAGCGCCGAGTCCTACAACCGCCGCGTCGGCGACGGCCATGACGGCATGCACTACTTCGGCCTGTCCGACAGTGGCAGCTTCGACGCCAAGCGCTCCGACAAGGGCCTGCTGTGCGTCAACCACGAATATGTAGTGGGCCCCAACGCCCTCCACCCCTAACGCATTGCGTTGTACACAACTCTTCCAGCCCTCGTAATCTATGACTCTGAGTGATTTTTCGGACAACAAGCGATGACGTGGGCGGAAGAGGAGTTTGGCGGCGCGGACTTGGGTGATAAACGCT
>JAFLDU010000166.1 GCA_017309145.1 Zoogloea sp.
CCCGGCGCCAGCCCGTCGCGGCAGGTTCCCGGGTAACGCCGCGTGCCGTCCCGGGCCAGCGCCGAGTCCGCCATTTCCTTGCGCGTGCAGGCACAGGGGAAAAGATGGCCCCCGGCCTTCAGGCGCTCGAAGGCGTCCTGGTAGGCCGTGGTACGGCGGCTCTGCCAGACCACCGCCCCATCCCATTCAAAACCGAAGTGCTCGAGGGTCCGCAGGATCCCGTCCGCAGCACCGGGCATGGCGCGCGGCACGTCCACATCCTCGATGCGCAGCAGCCATTGCCCCCCCTGGCTGCGTGCCGACAGACAGCTGCCCAGCGCCGCCACCAGGGACCCGAAGTGCAATGGACCGGTGGGTGAAGGCGCAAACCGCCCGACAACCTGGCCTCGCATGACTCCGGGATGAGATTCCTGCACCGCTTTCATCCTCTTACAAATGAAACAATATCTTTAAGAATCAAAATGCTATGCAGAAGTCATTGAAAACTATAACTTTCGGCATATTCCGTCCCCATGCCCAGGCCGGGATAATCCAGCATTCGAATGGGCCGAAAGTTCGATTGTCGCAGCGAAGCCGCTGCCGCGAAATGGGCATATCACCACCGACGCTCCCGCATCCAGCCGTCGTCCTGACGCATTCCGCATGAAACTTGGCAGCCTCTCCCTCTTCCGCCAGGACACCAGGCCAGCACACGCCGTGCGGCGCCGGGCCTCCCCGTCCCGCCTGTCGCATGCCCTGCGGATACATGGCACCGGCCAACTCACCGCCTTGCTGTGCGTGATCGTGCTGTCCACCCAGATCGATGCGCAGGCCGCACTGGCTGCCTGGTGGCTGGCCCTCACCGCCAGTCAGGCCGTGCTGCTGCTGATGGCGCACCCTCCAAACGGATGGCAGGGCCTGGCGCCCTTGCGCGACCCCTTGCTACGCCACTACTTCTCGGCCGCCAGCGCGCTGATCGGCGGCGGCACCTGGGGCACGCTGCCGCTGGTGGTCCCCTCGGATGCACCGGCGCTGGCCCTGGCCACGCAGTACGCCGTGCTGGGCGGCGTGACGCTCGCCGGTGCCAGCATCCTGTCGGGCAGCCGGACAGCGTTCGCCGTGTTCATCACCGCCACCCTGCTGCCCCTGTTCATCCAGACCCTGGCCGATCCTCCTTCCGGCTTGCCCCATGGCAGCCTGCTGCTCGGGCTTTTCGTGCTGTTCGCGCTGACCTTGAACAGCCTGCTGCACTCATCCCACCGCAGCGTGGTGCGCCGTCGCGCCAACGGCGCGAGCCAGATCGAGGCCCAGCAGCTGATGCTGGACAACACCCGCGAGGCCGTGGTGCTGACCCACGGGCATCGCATCCAGCGCTGGAACCGCAACTTCTCGGATGTGATGCGCCTGGCGCACCATGGGGCCGGAGACCACAGCCTGCGCCGCTGCCTCGCCGACCGCAGTGACTGGCGGCGTCATGCGCGGGCCGCCCTGGAAGCCTTCGGCCGGGGCACGACCTACCATGGGGTGACCCGCCTGCGGCGACGTGATGGAAGCGATTTCTGGGCGGAGATCTCGGGCCGCAGGGTTGGCACCAACACCCGCCCCGTACAGGCGGTCTGGGTGGCCGCAGACATCTCCAACCGCCTCCTCGAAGACGCCCGCGAGGCTCTGGCCCACAAGCAGCTGCGCGCGCTGCTCGAGCAAGGATCGGACTGGTACTGGCAGACGGACTGCGAGCACCGCCTGATGCACATTGTTCACCACGGCTCGGGGGACGACCAACGCCTGTGCCGCAATGTCGGACGCACCTGGTGGCAGTTTCCCCGCAGCGACTGCAGCCCGGGCCTGAGCAGCGAGCAGTTGCGGGAGATCTTCGAAGGCCGGCAACGCTTCCGCGACCTCCGCGTGACCGTTCCCGACGGCATGCGCCCGCCCCTGCACCTGCACCTCTCCGGCACCCCCCGCCTCGACGACCATGGCGCCTTCGCGGGCTACCACGGCACCGCCATCGACGTCACCGAACGGATCCGCAGCGAGGAGCGCATCCACCACCTCGCCTATCACGACCACCTCACCGGGCTGCCGAACCGCCGCCTCCTCAGCGACCGCCTGGGCCAGGCCATCGCCCAGGCCCGCCGGAGCCGGGAGCGGGTCGGGATCATCCTCCTCGACGTGGATGACTTCAAACGGATCAACGACCTGGCCGGCCACGCCACGGGCGATCAGATCCTGATGGAGATCGCCGACCGGCTGCGCCACACCGTGCGCACCTGCGACTCCGTGGCCCGGCTCGAGGGCGATGCCTTCGTGATCCTGCTGCCGGGGCTGGATCAGCTGCAGCACGCCGAGCAGGTCGCCGCCAAGGTGCTGGCCGCGCTCCACGAGCCCGTCCAGCGCCCCCTCCCCCGCTCGCCCCTCGGCGCCAGCATGGGGATCGCCCTCTTCCCGGAAGACGCCGACACTGCCGCCGGCCTGCTCGACATGGCCGACATGCGCATGCAGCGCGCCAAGCGGCGTGGCGGACAACGCATCGAAGGCTGAAGGCAGGCGCTGGCTGACGTTACAATGGGGCATGCATTGCCCTTCTCCCGACCGCCCCCACCAGCCCGCAGATGCCCACGGTCCCAGCCGCAGCGCCCAGGTCTGGCGCGTTGATGGTGACCACATCGCCACCGGCCTCGACCAGTTGATCGAGGAGATCCCTGTCGCCCTGGTCTATAACGGCATCTCCCACGCCGTACTGCTTGCCACCCCCACCGACCTGGAAGACCTCGCCCTCGGCTTCAGCCTGAGCGAGGGCATCCTGGCCAGCCGCGCCGAGCTGTATGACGCCGAACGGGTGGACGGCAGCCGGGGCATCGAGTTGCACCTCGAGATTGCCTCGGAGCGCTTTGCGGCCCTCAAGGCACACCGACGCAACCTCGCCGGGCGGACCGGCTGTGGCCTGTGCGGCGTGGAAAGCCTGGATGCCCTGGCCCGCTCCCATCCTCCTCTCCCCCCGCGGGCTCCGGTACCCGTCGAGGCAGCCTTCGCGGGCCTCGCCGCCCTGCCCAGCCTCCAACCCCTGCGCCAGGCCACTGGCGCGGTCCATGCCGCGGCCTGGGTGGACCGTGGGGGATCGATCCAGGCCCTGCGGGAGGACGTGGGCCGTCACAACGCCCTCGACAAGCTGCTGGGTCACCTGGCTGCCTCCCGCTTCGATCCGGCGGGTGGATTTGTGCTGGTGTCGAGCCGGGCCAGCTACGAGATGGTGCAGAAGACGCTGGCCCTCGGCATCGGCAGCCTGGTGGCCGTCTCAGCCCCCACCGGGCTGGCGGTGGAACTGGCCGAGGCCGCCGGCCTGGGTCTGGCCGGCTTCGCCCGCGACCGGCGCATGGTGATCTACGCCGGCGCCGGACACTTCACCCCGACGGCTCAGGTGTAACGTAGCCGTCGGCTGCGCTCCAGGCGCTCGGCATAGCGCGGGAAATCCAGGCCCATGCGGCTGCGCAGGGCCTTGGCCTGGTTGGCGATCTCGCGCCAGCGGGGAGCGAAGCCGGGAGCCCGGAAGGCCAGCACGATGTCGTTGCCGTCGGGCAGCGAATAACGCAGCACCCGGTCATCGAAGACCTCGGCGATCATGGCCAGGTGATCCTCGCGGTCATCCCGCTCGCCGGCCAGATTGGCCACCATCACGCCCTTGCCGGTCAGCGCATCGAGCACCGACTGATAGAAGGCGATGGAGCTGACCGAGCCCGACAGGCCATGGCGGTCGAAGGCATCCATCATGATCACGTCGGGACGCTCCTCCCAGCCTGCGCTCAGCCCGACCCAGTCGGCACCATCGCCCTCGCAGACCCGCAGCCGGACGTCGTCGGGGGGCAGCTCGAAGACATCGCGAAAGGCGATCACGCGGGGATCGATCTCCACCACCGTGATGCGCGCCGACCCCACGTGGCGATGACAGAACTTGGCCAGCGACCCCCCGCCCAACCCGAGCATCAGGATCTGGCGGGGGCGCCCCAGGAACAGCAGGAAGCTCATCATCGCCTGGGTGTAGTCCAGCTCCAGCGCAAACGGATCCTTGAGGCTCATGGTGCTCTGGATCAGCGACAGGGAGAAATGCAGGCTGCGGGTCTGACCGTCGTCGATCACGTAGGGCTTGTCGTAGGCCCCCGACACCACCTGCCGCAACACCCCCTGTTGATCGCAATCCGCCGCTTCGAGCAGGTGGATGGTGTCCGAATCGGCGAAAAAGGGGCTGGGCAGGACCAGGATGGCGGGGGAAGTGGACACAGACGACACAAGCGCGACCGGACAGGATGGGGTGGGAGCGACAGGGCGGCATTGTACGCCCCCGAAAACCGGGAAACACCTCTTAAAGACTGCGCGAGCGATGCCGTAAGGCATTCTGCAGAGTCTCTTCAAGCGGGGATCTGCGCCCATAGATCACATCAAGTACTGGATATCGCCATGACCATATCCCACCGCCTCATGCTCATTGTCGGCACCGCCCTGCTCGGGCTGATCGCCATAGCCGGCATGTCTTACCAGCAGATCCACCGGGTTTACGACGCCGCCAACTTCAGCACCGTCAATGTCGTCCCCAGCCTGCTGGTCCTGTCCGACGCGGAGGTCAATACCGGGCGTCTGCGGGTCCGCATCTACCGCCATGTACTGGCCACCGACCCCAAGGAAATGGCAGAGATCGACCAGAGCATCCAGGCGGCCCGCGAAGCCATCGAGAAGGACTTCAAAGCCTACGAGCCGCTGCTCGTGGACGCCGAAGACCGGCAGTTCCTCGAGGCCGAACGCGCAGCGCTCCACGAGTACAACAAGCAGGTGGACACCCTCCTCGTGTTGTCGCGCCAGAACAAGACCGAGGAGGCGCGCGCTCAGTTGAATGCACTCGCGCCCACGGCCGCCCGCTTCGTGGACCAGCTGGGCGCACACATGCGTTACAACGAGCGGATCGGCAAGGAAGCCGCCGACAAGGCGGCCGGTACGCTGAGCAGCGCACTGCAGATCAGCATCGGCCTGCTGGCCATCGCGGCGCTGGCCTTGGTCGCCCTCAGTGTCACCACCATCCGCAGCATCACACGCCGGCTCGACGACGCAAACCGCTCCGCCGCACGCATCGCCTCCGGCAATCTGGCCGCCGAGCATGCGGCAAGCACGGGCGGGCAGGATGAGATCGGCAAGCTGCTGGGCTCTCTGGACTCGATGCGGGCCGACCTGGCGCGTACCATCGGCGAGATCGTCACCGAGTCCGAGCAGGTCGCCCAGTCCGCCAGCCAGCTGTCCAGTGCGGCCCAGCAGGTCTCGGTCAGCAGCGAGCAGCAATCCAGCGCAACCTCATCCGCCGCCGCCGCAGTTGAAGAGCTTACCGTCAGCATCGACCATGTGGGCAGCAGTGCCGAAGATGCCAGCCGCCGCGCCCAGGAGGCCGAAGGCCTGGCCAGCCACAGCGGGCGGGGCGTGGACAGCGCCGCCCAGCGCATCGGTCAGGTCGCCCAGCAGGTGGAGAACACCGCCCAGCAGATCCAGTCCCTGTCCAACCACGTTCAGCAGATCGACCGTATCACCGTGGTGATCCGCGAGGTGGCCGACCAGACCAACCTGCTGGCACTCAACGCCGCCATCGAGGCCGCACGGGCCGGCGAGCAGGGCCGCGGCTTCGCGGTGGTGGCCGACGAGGTGCGCAAACTGGCCGAACGCACCACCAGCTCGGTGCAGGAGATCAGCGCCGTCATCGGCACCATCCAGCAGGGCGCCAGCGACGCGGTGACGAGCATGCAGTCGAGCCGCAACCTGGTCAGCAACGTGGTCGAAGACGCCAATCGGGCCAGCCAGTCGATGGGCGAGATCCGGGAGTCGGCAGCCACCATGCAGCACTCGATCAGCGGCATCAACGCCGCCCTGCAGGAGCAGCGCAGCGCCTCCACCGACCTCGCCCGCAACGTCGAATCCATCGCCCAGATGTCGGAAGAGAACTCCGCAGCGGTCAGTGAGGTCGCCAGCACCGCCCACACCCTGCAGTCGGTGTCGAACAGCCTCCGGAGCAGCGTGTCGCGGTTCCGGCTCTAGGCTGCCTGCCTTGAACCGGGGCCTCCCCCGGTTCAAGGCATCCCGGCGGCTCAAGCCAGTCCGAGCAGCTTCAGCTTGCGGTACAGAGTGGCCCGCGCCACGCCAAGGCTCCGGGCGGTGGCCGACACATTGCCTGCATTGCGTGCCATCGCCGCGCGCACGGCCTCGAGTTCGATGTCGCGCAGGCACACCTCGCTGCCGCGTGACGGCATGGTGCGCGGAGCCGGCGCCTCGTCGAGATCGGTCAACAACTCCTCGGGCAGATGTTGCAGGCCGATCTCCGCCTCCCCCTCCGCCAGGGTCAGGGCCAGACGCAACACATGGCCAAGTTGGCGGATGTTGCCCGGCCAGCGGTAGTGCATCAGCACATGACGGGCCTCGGGCGACAGGCTGGGCACCTCGCCGTCTCCCGCTTCGCGGGCCATCAGCGCATCGATCAAGGCGGCCCGATCATCCCGCTCGCGGAGGGCCGGCAAGCTCACCCGCACCCCCTTGATCCGGTAATACAGATCCTCCCGGAAACGGCCTTCCGCCACCAGGCTCTCCAGCCGACGGTGGGTTGCCGCCACCACACGGGCATCGAAGACGATCTGCCGCGCGCCTCCCAGGCGGCTGAAGCTGCGTTCCTGCAGCACCCTCAGCAGGCGGCCCTGCAACTCCATCGGCATATCGCCGATTTCGTCGAGGAAGAGCGTGCCGCCCCGCGCCAGTTCGAACTTGCCAGGCGCGCCACCGCGCCGGCCGCCGGTGAAGGCTCCGTCCTCATAGCCGAAGAACTCCGACTCGATCAGCCCCGCCGGCAGCGATGAACAATTGATCGCCACAAAAGGCCCGGCAGAACGGGTGCTTTCATCGTGCAGGCGGCGCGCCAGAACCTCCTTGCCCGTGCCGGTTTCGCCATTGATGAGGACCGGAATGTCGC
This sequence comes from Zoogloea sp., assembly GCA_017309145.1. Classification (GTDB taxonomy): domain Bacteria; phylum Pseudomonadota; class Gammaproteobacteria; order Burkholderiales; family Rhodocyclaceae; genus Zoogloea. The sequence goes on from JAFLDU010000166.1 coordinate 6,968, forward strand.
GCTCGAAGGCACGCCGGGCCACGTGCAAGGCCTGTCCGGCCACCGGGTCGAACCCGATCGCTCCGCCGCCCCCCGGCACGCCCCCGGCCTGGGCAGACGCCTCCGGCCGGGCGGCCACTGCGTGGATGCGTTGCACGCTCTCACGCAGGCTGGCAAGCATCAGCCCCGTACGGGCCGCCTGGAAGCGCGCATCGAAGCGCAGCCCCCCCTCGCTGCGCAGCACCCCTTTGTCGAGCCGGCCGGCCAGGGCCCGCCGGAAGGTCTCCGGCGGACAGTCGAACAGCGTCTCGAAGCGCTCGGCGCCACCGTCGCCGGAGCCCAGGCCGAGCAGATGCCGCGCGCTCTGGTTGGCCCCCAGCAGGGAGCCATCCTCGGCAAACACAACAACCCCTTCAAGCGGCGTGTCGAGCAGGTCGGGGCGATAGTGGAAGCCCATCGTCAGGGCCCCCTGCAACTCGGACAGCATGCGGTTCTCGATGGCCCGGGCGGCAATCCCGAGGGGCTCCAGGATGGTGACGGGCTCGCCATGCCCCACCCGGGTCGCGTCGAGCACCCCGACCAGGCTCCCCGAGGGACCGAAGAGGGGGACTGCGGCACAACTGAAGGGACGTACCTCATCCAGGAAATGCTCGGCCGCCCGCACCACCATCGGCCGCCCTTCGGTCAGGGAACAGCCGGGGCCGTTGGTGCCCACCGCCGCCTCACTGACATTGCGGCCCACCTGGAAGATGCTCGCCAGGTCACGGGACTCGACGCCGCTACCGCACACGGCGCTCACCACGATGCCGTCCATGTCGATGCAGGCGAGCGCCCAGCCCCCATGCCCGAGCGACAGGTGGAGCTTTTCCATCTCCGGCAGGGCGCTGCTGATCAAGGGACGGCTCCGCTCCTCGATCAACGACTTCTCGTGGCGGGCCACCGGGTTGAAGACACGCCGGTCTCCCGTCCCCAGGCCCAGCTCGCGGGAGCGCTCCCAGGAGCGGATCACCATTTCGGGGACCAGCCCGTCCGGCCTTTTCCCCTCCCCGAAGAAATGCCGTCGTGCCAATTCAACCCGTTGTCCGAAGGACACTGCCGATTCGCCCATGCTGTTGTCTCCTCTATTTGGCGAATAACAAGTCAACCTTTCCCGGGCGTTGACTCGTTTCAATACACCCCATTTCGGGCCATTCATCCAGAACGCCCAGAAATAAATTCAAGCCAATGATTTTTATTTGTTTTTATATAAACCCCAGCAAATTTCCGGCAGGCACGCCGGCTGCTAAGGATTAATCACCCCGAGCGGAACATCCCTGTCCCGGACGGGGCGCACCACATTAAATAAGTTCGACAACTCAAGTCAATGAGGAGACAAGATGACAGGACACCGTGAAATGCGGCGCACCGGGCAGCGCGCCCTGCGTACAGCCGGCAGCACCCTGCTGGCCTGCGCACTGCTCGCCGGCCCGGCCCATGCGGAACCCGCCAAGGGCTCGCGCGAGCACATCGCCGCGGTCACCGCCCGGGTGGACGCCCCGGCCATCCGGGCCAATGCTGCCCGTGGCAACGACTGGCCGGCCTATGGCCTCGACTACGCCGAGACCCGCCACAGCCCGCTCACGGCGATCAATGCCGGCAACGTGAACACGCTCGGCCTGGTCTGGTCCTACAACCTCGAATCGACCCGTGGGGTGGAAGCCACCCCGCTGGTGGTGGACGGCATCATGTATGTCACCGCCTCGTGGAGTGTGGTGCATGCGGTGGATGTCCGCACCGGCAAGCGGCTGTGGTCCTACGACCCGAAGGTCCCCCGCGAAATGGCCTTCAAGGGCTGCTGCGACGTGGTCAACCGGGGCGTCGCCCTGTACAAGGGCAAGGTCTTCGTCGGCACCTTCGACGGCCGCCTGGTGGCCCTCGACGCCGCCACCGGCAAGCCGGTGTGGGAGAAGGACACCATCGAGGACCGCAGCCATTCCTACACCGTCACCGGAGCTCCGCGGGTCATCAAGGGCAAGGTGATCATCGGCAACGGCGGCGCCGAATACGGCGTGCGCGGCTACATCACCGCCTACGACGCCGAGAGCGGCGAGCAAAAGTGGCGCTGGTACACCGTGCCGGGCGACCCGGCCAAGCCCTTCGAGGATGCCTCCATGGCCAAGGCCGCCAAGACCTGGGACCCGGCCGGCAAATGGTGGGTCAACGGGGGAGGCGGTACGGTCTGGAACTCCATGGCCTACGACCCCGAGCTCAACCTGATGTACGTGGGCACCGGCAACGGCTCTCCCTGGAACCACCGCAAGCGCAGCCCCGGCGGTGGCGACAACCTCTACCTGGCCTCGGTGGTGGCCCTCGACCCGGACACCGGCAAGTACGTCTGGCATTACCAGGAAACCCCGGGTGACAACTGGGACTACACCTCGGTACAAGACATCATCCTCACCGACCTGACCCTGGACGGGAAAAAGCGGAAAGTCCTGCTGCACGCCCCCAAGAACGGCTTCTTCTTCGTCATCGACCGGACCAATGGCAAGTTCATCTCCGCCAAGCCCTTCACCGAAGTGAACTGGGCCACCGGCTACGACAAGAAGGGCCGTCCGATCGAAACGCCGGAAGCCCGCTCGCGGGAAGCCTTCGACAGCGTGCCCGGCCCCTTCGGCGGCCACAACTGGCATGCCATGTCCTTCAACCCGAAGACCGGGCTGGCCTACTTCCCGGTGCAGAACGTGCCGATCAACCTGGCCGAGGACAAGGCCTGGACCCACAATGGCAACCAGCCCGGGCAGCCCCAGTCGGGCACCGGCTGGAACACCGGCATGCTGATCAACACCCAGCCGCCCAAGAGCAAGGCCTTCGGCCGGCTGATCGCCTGGGATCCGGTCAAGCAGAAGGAAGTCTGGCGGCAGGAGTACGCCGCGCCCTGGAATGGCGGCACCCTCAGCACCGCGGGCAACCTGGTGTTCGCCGGCAGCGCCGACGGCCGCTTCGCCGCCTACCGTGCCGACAATGGCGAGAAGTTGTGGGAGGCACCGATCGGGACCGGCATCATCGCACCGCCGGTCACCTACGAGGTGGATGGCCGGCAGTACGTGTCCATCGCCGTCGGCTGGGGCGGCGTCTTCGGCCTGATGCAGCGCGCCACCGACAAGCAGGACAACGGCCGCGTCTACACCTTCGCGCTGGGTGGCACCACGCCCCTGCCCCAACCGCCCGCCTACGCCCTCGGCGAACTGATCTCCGGCGTCAAGTACGACCCGGCCCACATCGCCGAAGGCACCCGCCTGTACGTCAGCCACTGCGTCTTCTGCCATGGCGTACCCGGCGTGGACAAGGGCGGCAACATCCCCAACCTGGGCTACGTCCCGTCGCAGGACATCGCGAACCTCTCCGACTTCGTCTTCAAGGGCCCCTTCCTGAAGAAGGGCATGCCCGACTTCACCGGCAAGCTGAGCCTGGATGACGTGGAGAAGATCAAGGCCTTCATCCAGGGCACGGCCGACGCCGTGCGGCCGAAGAAGTAAACCTCTCTCTTGCCGCGGCCAGTGTCTTCCTCCCTCCCCCTTCCGGACGGCCGCGGCCTTTTTATTCCGCATCCCCCGCATCACCCGCAGGAAAGCGCCCTACAACAACACGGAGACAAGACCATGCAGACCAGCAAGCTCAAGCAGCGCCCCTTCGCAGTCCGTCTGTGCACCCTGGCCCTGGCCGCCACCGGCCTCGTCGGCGGCACCGCCCAGGCCGACGTACGCCCTGACCCGGGCGACTACACCGGCCTGCCGGCCGGCACCAACCTGGCCCTCGTTTACGCCCAGTTCCCCCGCGCCGACAAGGTGTATGCCAACGGGAACAAGGCGGTGGACAACCTCGACCTTTCGCTCAATGCCGGCATCCTGCGTTACGTGCACTTCATGAAGCTGGGCGACTACATCATCGACCCGCAGATCATCATGCCCTTCGGCAGCCAGAAGATCGGCCTGTCCGACACCAAGGCCAGCGGCATCGGCGACGTGATCTTCGGCGGCACCCTGTGGACCATCGCCGACCTGGCCCGCGGCGAACACCTGGGCTGGTCCGTGTTCTTCACCGCCCCCACCGGCAGCGACAAGAACCAGGGCTTCGCCCTCAGCAACAACCGCTGGGCCACCGACCTGCAGGTGGGCTACATCCGTAAGCTGAGCAACAACTGGACCGTGGATCTGATCGGCGAGACCGAGTTCTACCAGGACCAGCGCGATACCAAGTCGCAGAAGGACCCGCTGCTGCAGGCCCACGGCCATCTGCGCTACCACCTCAGCGATGCCACCTATGTGGCCGCCACCTACCGCCACGCCTGGGGCGCCAAGGAGACCCTCAACGGTGCGGAGATCGCCGGGGCCAAGAACAACGGCACGGCCATGCTCACCTGGGCGTCCTTCGTGGACAAGCAATGGCAGGTCCAGCTGCAGTACGTACATGACCTGAAGGTCGAGGAAGGCCCCAAGATCAGCGGCCTGCAGGCCCGCCTGCTGTACGTGTACTAAGCAGGCACCGTCTGGCCGCACAGGGTGGCGGCCAGATGCTTCAGGTCCAGCACGCCGAGCATCCGCGCGGTGCCTCCGCTGCCCACCTGGAGGGGTGACCAGCGGGCACCGGCCGCCTCGGGCAGGGCCTGCAGGTTGGCCCGCGCCACGCCGGACGCATCGGGCCGGCTGCGCGGGGCATCGTCGATG
>JAFLDU010000167.1 GCA_017309145.1 Zoogloea sp.
TCCCACCTTCAAACTCTGGTGTGATGAGTACTTCTATTTGAAGCATCGCAATGAAACTCGTGGAGTTGGCGGTATCTTCTTTGACTATCAGGACACTCAAGGCGTTTTGTATCCGATTTTCTATCCTCCTTCCGTTTTCTGGAGCCGGAAACCTACAAGCGCATCGCACGAATGCTTGACGAGCGGCGGGTCGAGCGGGAGCAGTTCATCGTTGATGCGGTGGCGCGATTGAAGGCCGAGGTGGCCGCCATCGGCATCAAGGCCGAAGTCTACGGGCGCCCAAAGCACATCTACAGCATCTACAACAAGATGCGCGCCAAGCGCCTGGACTTCTCGCAGATCTACGACGTGCGTGCGCTGCGGGTGCTGGTGAGCGAGGTGAAGGACTGCTATGCGGTGCTGGGCATCGTGCACCAGATCTGGACGCCCATCCCCAAGGAGTTCGACGACTACATCTCGATGCCCAAGGGCAACAACTACCAGTCCTTGCACACCGCCGTTTACGCGGGCGACGGGCGGGCCCTCGAGGTGCAGATCCGTACCTACGAGATGCACAACCACGCCGAGCTGGGCGTGGCTGCGCACTGGCGCTACAAGGAGGGCAGTGGTGCCTCCACCGGCGAGTACGACGAGAAGATCGCCCTGCTGCGCAGCCTGCTGTCGTGGCGCGACGAGGTGACGGATTCGGCCGACTGGCTGGAGCAGTTCAAACGGGCCTCCCTGGATGACACCATCTACGTGCTGACGCCCCAGGGGCGGGTCATCGACCTGCCACGGGGGGCCACGCCCATCGACTTCGCCTACCGGGTGCATACCGATCTCGGCCACCGTTGCCGGGGGGCCAAGGTCAATGGTCAGCTCGTCACCCTGAATACCCCGCTGGAGAGCGGCCAGACGGTGGAGATCATGTCCACCAAGGAGGGTGGGCCTTCCCGGGACTGGTTGAACGCGCAGCAGTCCTATGTGGCGACCCCGAGGGCCCGGCAGAAGATCAAGCAGTACTTCAGCGCCCTTGAAGAGGAGGAGCTGCTGGTCCGCGGACGCAGCGTGCTGACCCGCGAGATCCAGCGTGAAGGCCACGGCCAGGTGAACCTCGACGACCTGGCGACCCGCCTCGGTTTCAAGAACCAGGACGCCCTGTTCATCGCCGCGGGCCGTGGCGAGGTGGGGCCGCGGGCCATCCAGGTGGCGCTGCGCGGCGCCGATGCCCTCGAGGACGAGCCGCAGGCGCCGGAGGTGATCATCGGGCAGAGCCACTCGGGCGATGCCGGCGACACCATCCTGATCGTCGGTGTCGGCAAGCTCATGACTTCGCTCGGCCGCTGCTGCAAGCCGGCGCCGCCGGATGCCATTCAGGGTTACGTCACCCGGGGGCGGGGTGTCTCCATCCACCGGGTCGAATGCCGCGACTTCCAGCAGCTCGTGCGTTCCCATCCGGAGCGCCTGATCAGTGCCCAGTGGGGCGGGGCGGCCTCGCCCAAGGACGCAGTCTTCCCGATCGATGTGCTGGTCCATGCGATGGACCGCCAGGGCTTGCTGCGCGACATCTCTGAAGTGCTGTCCCGCGAGAAACTCAACGTGATTGCCGTCAATACGCTCAGCCGCAAGGGGGCCGCGCGCATGCGTTTCACCCTCGAGGTGCAGGGCGTCCACCAGATCCAGCGGGCCCTGGCGCTGATCCGGGAGGTCAAGGGCGTCACCGACGTGGAGCGGGGCTGAGGGCCACCCTCCAGGATGCTTTCACTGGATCGCCATCACTTTGCCTGGCTGTCGATCGGCGCCGCGGTGGCGACGATCGGACTGAAGACCCTGGCCTGGCAGCTCACCGGATCGGTGGGCTTGCTGTCGGATGCGCTGGAGTCCTTCGTCAACCTGGCCGGTGCGTCCTTTGCCCTGTGGATGATCCTGATCACCCGCGACCCGCCGGATGGTAACCACCCCTTCGGGCACGGCAAGGCCGAGTACTTCTCCAGCGGCTTCGAGGGCCTGCTGATCCTCGGGGCGTCCGCCGGCATCGTCTGGACGGCGGTGGACCGGCTGATGGCACCCCGTCCCATCGAGTCGGCGGGCTGGGGGCTGGCCTGGTCGGCCGCTGCGACCTTCCTCAACTTCCTGGTGGCGCGCATCCTGGGCAGGGCGGGCGAGCGCCTCAACTCCATCGCGCTGCGGGCCGACTCACGCCACCTCATGACCGACGTGTGGACCTCGGTCGGGGTGATCGCCGGGGTGGCGCTGGTGGCGCTCACCGGCTGGCTGGTGCTCGACCCGCTGATTGCGCTGGCGGTGGGGCTGCACATCGCCTGGGAGGCCAAGGCCCTGCTGAAGGAGTCGGTGGATGGCCTGATGGACCGCAGCCTGGATGCGCAGTCGGTGAGCCGGGCCGAGTCCGTGCTGGACGGTTTTCGGTCGCGCGGCGTCGATTTCGCCAATCTGCGCACCCGTCGGGCGGGGGCTTCGTCCTTCCTCCAGGTGGTGGTGCTGGTGCCCGGCGACTGGACGGTGCGCCGGGGGCATGACCTCCTCGACGAGGTTGAGCAGGCGCTCGAGCAGGCGCTGCCGGGCACTGAGGTGACGACCCATCTGGAGCCCCTGCCCTGAAAAGGATGGGCGCCCTTTGCTAAGATGCGCCGTTTCCTGTTTTGCTGACTGTCCTGTCTTTCCGGTCTTTCCCGATGATCTTCGTCCTTTCACCTGCCAAGGCCCTCGACTACACGTCGCCCCTCACCACGTCCCGTTTCACCGAGCCTGAATACCTCGACGACGCGGCCGAGCTGATCGCCGGACTGCGTCAGTTGTCCCATGCCGAAGTCGCCGGCCTGATGGACCTCTCCGACAGCCTGGCGGCCCTCAACGTGGCGCGCTACGCGGAATGGTCGCGGCCCTTCACGCCGCACAACGCCCGCCCGGCGGTGCTGGCCTTCAACGGCGACGTGTACGACGGCCTCGATGCGCGCAGTCTTTCCGAAGACGACCTGGACTACGCGCAACGGCACCTGCGCATCCTGTCCGGCCTGTATGGCCTGCTCAAGCCCCTCGACCTGATGCAGGCCTACCGCCTCGAGATGGGGACCCGCTTCGCCAATCCCCGCGGCAAGGACTTGTACGCTTTCTGGGGCATGACCCAGACCGATGCCCTCAACCGCCTGCTGGCGGCCGAGGAGGAGGCGGGGCGCGAGGCCGTGCTGGTGAACCTGGCCTCCGAGGAGTATTTCAAGTCGGTCAAGCCGGCGAAGCTCAAGGGGCGTCTGCTCAACATCGGCTTCGAGGACTGGAAGGGCGGTCGCTACAAGATCATCAGCTTCTACGCCAAGCGCGCCCGGGGCCTGATGGCCCGCCATGCCATCGACCGGCGCGTCGAAAGCGTGGAGCAACTGAAGGGTTTTGACCTGGATGGCTACGCCTTTGCGGCGGAGGCATCGGACGACAGCCGCTGGGTCTTCCGGCGCAGGGAGGGTTGAGGCGATGGCGCACCCGGACAAAGTGGCGGCTCTACGCCGCATGAAGATGCTGGCCACCGGCTTGGCCGTGGCGGTCGGCCTGCTGTGGGCGCTGGCCCGCCACCAGGGCTGGCCGTGGCTCGCGGCCTTTGCCGAGGCGGCCCTGGTCGGCGCGCTGGCCGACTGGTTCGCCGTGGTGGCGCTGTTCCGCCACCCCCTCGGCCTGCCCATCCCACACACGGCCATCCTGCCGCGCAACAAGGCGCGCATCGCCGACAACCTGGCGGAGTTCATCCGTGACCGCTTCCTCGACACCACCGCCTTGGTGGCGCGGCTGCGTGCGGTGGATCCAGCCCGGCACCTGGCCGGCTGGCTGGCCAATCCCGACAACGCCGGGTTGCTGGCGGGCCGTCTGGATTTCATGGAAGACCCGCGGGTCAGGCGCCTGTTCCTGCACGCCCTGCGTCGGCGGGCCGGCGCGCTGGATCTGTCCGACAGCATGGGGCAGGTGCTGGATACGCTGAAGGATCAGGGGCGCCATCAGGCCCTCTTCGACGAAGGCCTGCGCCGCCTGTCCCTGTGGCTTGACGAACCCTCGGTCCGCCAGGGCTTTGCCGGCATGGTGGTGGACGTGGCGAGTCGCGAATACCCCAAGGTGGTGGCGATGCTGGGCTTGGTCGGTATGAACGCCGAGGAACTGGGCGAGCGGGTGTCCACCGGCCTGATCGGTGCCGTGCATGGCCTGCTCGACGAGATCGCCCGTGACCCGCAGCACCCGCGCCGGCAGGCGGTGGATGAACTGTTGGCCCGCTATATCGAGCGCCTGAGCCAGGATGAGGCCTTCCGCAGCCGGGTGGACCAGGCCAAGCGGGATTTCCTGGCCCAGCCGGGCATCGAGGATTACCTCCGCGGCCTGTGGAACGACCTGCGCGACTGGCTGGCCCGCGACATGGGGCGGACGGAGTCGCGAGTCCGGCGCAAGCTGGCCGCGGCCGCGGCGGCCCTGGGGGCGAGCCTGGCTGACAACCCGGCCCTGCGCGACTCCCTCAACGAGCACATCGAGCGTACCGTGGAAGCCCTGGCCCCGGAGCTGCGTGCCGGCCTGGCCCAGCACATCGCGGGGACTGTCCGCTCCTGGAACGATGATGACCTCGTCCGCGAGATCGAGGTCAGCTTGGGCCGAGACCTCCAGTTCATCCGCCTGAACGGCACCTTCGTCGGCGGCGGCATCGGCCTGGCCCTGCATGCCCTGACCCAACTCTTCCCGTGAGCCTCCGATGACACTCCGCATCAGTAGCAATTTCGATTCCGGCGCCATCGAGGTGCTGTCCCTCGAGCAGGCCGGGGATATCCGGCTGCGCCTGCGGGCCGATCAGGGAGTGGCCGGTGACGGTGGTTTCCGCCAGTGGTTCCATTTCCGCCTGCATGGGGCGGCCGGCCAGGCTGTCCGCCTGGTCTTCGAGAACGCTGCCGAGGCGGCCTACCCGGACGGCTGGCCGGACTACCGCTGCGTGGCTTCCTACGATCGCCGCAACTGGTTCCGCATCCGCAGCACGTGCTACGAAAACGGGCAGCTGATCGTCGAGCACACGCCCGAGCGCAACAGTATCTATTACGCCTATTTCGAGCCCTATTCCCACGAGCGTCACCTCGACCTGCTGGGCAGGGTGGAGATGTCGCCCTTCGCTTCGGTGAGCAACCTGGGCGCGACGGTGGAGGGGCGCGACCTCGACCTGGTGACCGTCGGCCGTGCGGCCCCCGGCAAGCTGCCGATCTGGATCATCGCCCGTCAGCATCCTGGCGAGAGCATGGCCGAGTGGTTCGTCGAAGGATTGCTCGAACGGCTGCTCGATGGCGCCGATCCGGTGGCGCGGCGCATCCGCGAGAAGGCGGTGCTCTACATCGTGCCCAACATGAACCCGGACGGCGCCATCCGCGGCAACCTGCGCACCAATGCGGCCGGTGCCAACCTCAACCGGGAATGGCGTGAGCCGGATGCCGCGCGCAGCCCCGAGGTGCTGTGGGTCAGGCAGGCGATGGAAGCCAGCGGTGTGGACCTGTTCCTCGACATCCATGGGGACGAAGCCTTGCCCTACGTCTTCTTCTCCACCGCCGAGGAGGTGCCGGGTTTCAGCGACACCCAGCGGGTGAGGCAGGCGCGTTTCGTGGACGCCTTCAAGGCCGCCAGCCCGGATTTCCAGACCGAGCAGGGCTACCTCGCCGGCCGCTTCCGGGACGAGTTGCTGACCCTCGCCTCCAAGTGGGTGGCGCATCGCTTCGGCTGTGTCTCCCTGACCCTGGAGATGCCCTTCAAGGACAACGCGAACCTCCCCGACGGCCTGCATGGCTGGAACGGCGAGCGCAGCAAGCGGCTCGGCGCCGCCATGCTGAACCCGATCCTCCGCCATCTGGACCTCTGAGCCTCTCCTGATCTGGCTGCCTTCCGGCCCGCCCTAAAGATCGGGGCGGGCGTTTCGATACTTGAAACGTTCTTCTGGCGCGATGTCTGTATTGCCTTCCTGAGGGGCAGCGCCTGGCCCGCCGGCGGGCGGTGTCCGCGCGGTTTCCGGGGTGTGTCAGAAAGCGAAAAAAAATTTGGAAATCGTGTCATCCGGAAGGTGGATGTCGGCGTTAAGGAAGGACAGGCGAGAGATCGCCGGTTTTCACAGGAGAAGTCGATGGGCAGTTATTGCAACGAGTCCTACGCAGAGTTTCTGGATTCCCTCAAGGCCGCGGGTGTCGTCATCCGCAACGAGAACGAAGTTCGTGAGCGTCTGGCCGAGTCCCAGCGCTGGCGCAGTGCCTTCATGACCCTGGCCGCAAACGGCCGTCTGCTCGGCATCGAGTTCAGCGTCGCGGGTCAGGGGAGCGATCCCCGTGCCGTGCAGCGCGTGATGGCCGAACACGCCTTCCCCGCCGAGAAGGAAGCCGCCTTCATCGCACAATTGACCGCTGATCGCTGATTCGATCTGCCGTCCGCCGGTATCGTCCGGCGATGCGTAAAACGTTGAGCCCTCTCTTCATCTGAAGGAGGGCTTTGTTTTGTCCTGCATCTGTGACCGGACTCGACCTGGATGGTGCGTTTCAGCCCGGCGCCATGCGGTGCAGCAAGGCCTCGCCCATGCGGATGACGTGGCCCGGCCGGATCTCGGGGCAGAGCCGGTAGCCTTCCGGGATGAAGGCGATGATCGTCGAGCCATGCTCGAACCAGCCCATTTCCTCACCCTTGCGGAAGTTCGCCCGGGTGGGGATCTCATTGGGGCCCCGGTAGCGCAGGTGGAGCAGCACGTCCAGCCAGTGCAGGCGGATGCTGGCGACCAGGATGGCGGCCACCGGTACCAGGGTGAGGAGTGCCCCGTCGGCGTGCAGCCGGCTGCGGATCACCGCCCGTTCATTCTTGCAGTACAGCCGTTCGACCCGCTTGAGGGCGGGCGGATTGACGTTCCAGACATCCCCCGAGATATAGGTCACATGCTCCACCTGCAGGTCGGCGGGGGCGTGGAAGCGGTGGTACATGCTCGACTTGAGACGTAGCGTCACGTAGCTGCCCCGTCGGTAGTGGGCCACCAGATCTTCGTCCCCCAGCAGATCGAGCAGCGGGTAGGGCGCGCCCTTGGCCTGCAGCACCGTGGTGCCGTCGATCGGCCCGCAGGCGCCGATGATGGCGTCGCAAGGGCTGCTGAGGATCTCCGGATCGGCGTTGATCGGGCGGGCGCCATCCCTCAGCGCCCGGGTGAAGCAGGCGTGCATGCTGCGGAATGTCTGTTCCTTCGCCTCGCTCAGATCCAGGTCGGCGAAGCGCCGCCAGACTGCGATGGAAAGCTGTGTCACCAAGGGCTGCTCGATCTTGCTGAACCAGCCCATGAAGCGGGTCAACAGGGCGCGGGGCAGGCGGTTGGTGAGCAGGAAATTCAGGTCTTCCTGATCGAGCAGGCGGGACAGCAGGCGAGGGGAGGGGGGCATGTCTTTCATGGCGTTGTAACCGGGTTCGGTTAAATCAGTCATCTTTCAGTTGTGGAGAGCACAGGCGTGGAAGATGCATGGATGTTGGCCGGGCTGGGGGCGATGGCCTTACCGGCCCTGGTGTTGAAGGCGAAGCGCCGGCTGGAGCTGTCGAAGGGCAAGCACCCTTCGCTGGCGGGGCATTCCAAGATGTCCCGTCGGGTGGCCAGGCTGCTGCCGTTCTACGAATACGACGAGACGGGCTTCTTCTGTTCCGATGACGCTCCGCCCGAGGTGGTGGCGCGCCGCCGCGCGGGCTTCTTCCGTCTGGCCGATGTTTACCGGGAGCGCTTTGCGCGCAGCGCCGCCCAGACGGCGGCAGTCCGCGAGGGGGTGTCGGACCTGCAATTCACCGGCGCCTACCGGGTGCCCTTTCAGTACAGCCGCATGGTGCGTGCACATCTGCAAGGAGGTGCCTTCGTCGTCGCATCGCAGGGCGTCACGGTCACCGATCTGGACGGCAATGTGTTCTACGACCTGACCGGCTCCTACGGCGTCAATGTGTTCGGCTACGACTTCTACAAGTCGTGCATGGCCCGTGGCAGCGCCCGTGTGGAGGCCCTGGGGCCGGTGCTGGGGGCCTACCATCCGCTGCTCGCCTACAACGTCGAACGTCTGAAGGCCATTTCGGGACTGGACGAAGTGTCCTTCCACATGTCGGGTACCGAGGCGGTGATGCAGGCGGTGCGTCTGGCCCGCTACCACACCCGGCGGACCCATCTGGTGCGTTTCTGCGGCGCCTACCATGGCTGGTGGGGCGATGTGCAGCCCGGGGTAGGCAACCCGGTGGCGGCGGAGCAGACCTACACCCTGAAGGACATGCACCCGGACGCGCTGCGGGTGCTGCGGCGGCGCAAGGACATCGCCTGCGTGCTGATCAACCCGCTGCAGGCGCTCCACCCCAATGGCTCCGCGCCCGGTGATTCGTCCCTGGTGGACAGCAGCCGTCGCGCCGGCTTCGATCGGGCGGCCTACACCGCCTGGCTGAAGGCGCTCCGCGAGGTGTGCACCGAGCGGGGGATTCCGCTGATCTTCGACGAGGTATTCATGGGCTTCCGGCTGGCGCCGGGGGGCGCCCAGGAGTACTTCGGGGTCAAGGCCGACCTGGTGACCTATGGCAAGACCCTGGGCGGCGGGCTGCCGGTGGGCGTGGTCTGCGGCCGTGCCGATCTGATGCGCCGCTACCGGGACGACCGTCCGGCGGACATCTGCTTTGCCCGCGGTACCTTCAATTCGCACCCTCACGTGATGGGAGCGATGGCGGAATTCCTCGAGCGCCTGGAGACCTCTGAGGTTCAGGCCCTGTACCAGGGGCTGGAGGCGATCTGGAATGGCCGTGCGGCACGGCTCAACGCGCGTCTGGCGGCCGAGAGGCTGCCGGTGCAGGTGGCCAACCTGTCGACGATCTGGACAGTGCTGTACACCCGCCCCAGCCGCTACAACTGGATGCTGCAGTACTACCTGCGCCTCGAGGGGCTGGCCCTCAGCTGGGTGGGGACCGGCCGCTTCATCTTCAGCCTGAACTACGAGGATGCGGAGTTCGAGGCGGTGGCCGACCGCTTCGTTACCGCAGCCCGGCGGATGGAGGCGGACGGCTGGTGGTGGCATGACGGCCGACTGACCGACAAGGGCATCCGCCGGCGGATTCTCAAGGAGATGGTGCGCCATCGCTTGTCCGGGAAGTAAACGTGAAAACGCCGCTCCGCCCCGGCAGGGGATGGAGCGGCGGATGGTGGCTCAGACGGCCTGGCGGGCGCGCAGGTCGCGCAGCAGGTGCAGGGGCGCCTTGTGGTACAGCTTGATGTCGTGGTACGGGTCGGTGAGGATCTTGGTCAGCCAGACCAGCCCGGTCTGCACGTCGCGGATGAAGAACAGATGCACCGTGCGGAAGAGCAGACCGGCGACCCCCAGGGCCAGCCACAGGATGCCCAGGTGATCGATGAAGCCGCCGATCTCGCTGTGCGCCTCGAACAGCCCGAAGAAGCTCGGGTTGATCCACAGGGCCACCGGGATGAAGGCCCAGATGCTCAGCAGCACGACCTTGCGTTTCAGGTTGTAGCCAACCTTCACGGCTTCCTTGTATTCGTTGCTGACCTGGTTCTCTTCATCGAAGCCCAGCGGTTCGAAGAAGAAATGGCCGGACTGACGGGTCACCATGGATACCAGCCAACCGATCAGTGCCGCCTTGACCGGCTCGACGAAGACCAGGGAATAGGCGATGAGGAAACTCACCGCACTGATGAAGTGCAGGGTCTGGTTGACCCGGCTGTGGTGGTAGAAGCGGTGGTCATCCCAGCGCTGGCGTTCCAATGCACGCAGAAAGTCCTTCATGAAGTCTCCTCGAGTCGGCGAAATGGCCTTCAAGGCAAGACTAAGAAGCGTGCGTTACCGGGCGGCTGCGGAAATGTTAAGGCGTCGTGATGGTGTGCCGGCATCGCGGCGTGGTGTCCGCAAGGCCTCGGTTCGCGGTGGCGGGTAGAATGCCACCCTGATATCCAGCGCCACGGGAGGGGCGATGAGCGGACTGAACGGCACGCGCGGCTTGGTGATCGCCCTGCTGGGGGCGGTGGCGCTCGCCTTCTTCATCCATGCCCAGCCTGATGCCGGCCCGTGGATTCCGCGCCTGCTTCTGGGCGGTAGTGCGCTGATTCTGTTGGGGCTCATCTGGCGCAGTCGGCGCCAGGGCGCGCGGGCCCGCTTCCTGGCCCGTTTCCGCTTTCCACCGGGGTTGGCGCGCAAGGTGAGGGAGCACTACCCACACCTCACCGAGGCGCAGGCGGAGATGGTCATCCGGGAACTGCGCAACTTCTTTCGCGTGGCGCTTGCGGCTCAGGGGCGCATGGTGTCGATGCCAAGCCAGGCGGTGGATGTGGCCTGGCACGAGTTCATCCTGTTCACCAAGGGTTACCGGCTGTTCTGCCGGCAGGGCCTCGGGCGCTTCCTGGACCATACGCCAGCCGAGTACATGGCCACGCCGGATGCCGCCCGCGGCGGTCTGCGGCGTACCTGGCTGCAGGCCTGCCACCTGGAGGGCATCGACCCGCGCAAGCCGGCGCGCCTGCCCATGCTGTTCGCCCTCGACGGACTGCTGCTGATCCCCGACGGCTTCCGCTACGCCCTGAACTGCATGGGGCCGGACGGCACCCGTACGGGAGACGCCTATTGCGCCACCGACATCGGCTGCGGTGGTTCGGGGGGCGGTTGTGCCGGGGAGGCCGACGCGGGGGGCGACGGCGGTGATGGCGGGGGGGATGGCGGCAGCGGCTGTGGAGGTGGCTGCGGCGGCGGGGGCGACTGAGTGGAGTGCAGCGGTGGCTGGTGCCGCCGCTGCAAGGGCATGGGGTCTTACAGGAAGCGGTCGAGCAGGCGCTTGCTGTGCGCGTCCAGCGCGTAGCGGTCGCGGATCAGGAAGTTGATGCCGCGGCTGTCGGCGATCATCAGGGCCGGGCTGGTCAGGCGGCGGATGTCCTCCTCGCCTTTCAGGACCATGCTGGTGGTGCCCCGGTCCGTCTCGATCTCCCAGGTGCTCGGGCAGGCGAAGCTGGAGACCCGGTGGATGCGCTGGATCACCGGTATGAACTCGCGGCTGGCCATCTCCTCTTCGAGCAGGCGCCGGGGCGCCTCCGCCAGATCGGCCAGGCGTTCGATCCAGGCCACTTCTTCGCCGTCGGTATTGATCAGGCCGATGTTCTCGGCGGGGGCGGCGATGGGAAAGGCGCGCACCGGGGTGACCAGGTGGGCCTTGCCGTCGCCGTCGGTGAACATCAGCTGGCCGAAGCTGTTGCGGGTAAGAGGCAGGGTGTGCTGAGGCATGGCGTGATCTTCAGGCGGGTGCATGTTCGCGGTGCTGGGGCGCGCGGGGTTCGCCACCGATGGCGTCGTCGTCGAGCTTGCGGGTCTGGGCCTCGTAGAGGCGGAAGTAGGCGCCCTGTTTTTCCATCAGGGTGTCGTGGTTGCCGATCTCGACGATCTGGCCCCGGTCGAGCACCACCAGCCGGTCGGCCTTGCGCAGGGTGGACAGGCGGTGGGCGATGGCGATGGTGGTGCGGCCGCGGATGAGGTTTTCGAGGGCGGCCTGGATTTCCATTTCGGTTTCGGTATCGACGGCCGAGGTGGCTTCGTCGAGGATCAGGATGCGCGGGTCGATCAAGAGCGCGCGGGCGATGGAGATCCGTT
>JAFLDU010000168.1 GCA_017309145.1 Zoogloea sp.
ATCATGCCGCCGCACTCGGCCAGCAACGGCTTGCCGGCGGCTTGGTGGGCCTTCAGCCCGGCCTGCCAGGCAGCGTTGGCCGCCAGGGTCTCGGCATGCAACTCGGGATAGCCACCGGGCAGCCACAAGGCATCACACGCCGGCAGGGCTTCGCCGGCGATAGGCGAGAAGAAGTTCAGCTCGGCCCCCAGGGCCTGCAGGGTGTCCAGGTTTGCCGGGTAGATGAAGCCGAAGGCTGCGTCCCGGGCGATCGCCACCCGGCAGCCCTTCAGCAGGGGTTCGACGAAGGGTGCAGGCATGGCCGGGAAGACCACCGCCGGTGGCAGGTCCGCCGCACCGGTGCGGGCCAGGTGGTCGGCCAGGCGCTCCAGGCGGGCATCCAGGTCGGCGATCTCGGCGGCCTGCAGCAGGCCCAGATGCCGCTCCGGCAGGGCGGCCTCCGCATCCCGGGGCAACGCGCCATACCAGGCGATGCCGGGCCGCAGGCTGTCCTGCAACAAGCGGGCATGGCCTTCGCTGCCCACGTGATTGGCCAGCACGCCGGAGAACGGCAGGTCGGGCTGCCAGGTCGCCAGCCCGTGGACCAAGGCACCGAAAGTCTGAGCCATGGCCTTGGCATCGATCACCGCCATCACCGGAATGCCGAAGTAGCGGGCAATGTCGGCCCCCGACGGACTGCCGTCGAACAGACCCATGACCCCTTCCACCAGAATCAGGTCGGACTCCTGGGCGGCCCGGTAAAGGCGCCACGCGGCGTCGGCGGAACCGCACATTCCCAGATCGAGGTTGTAGACCGGCCGGCCACTGGCCACCGCATGGATCTGCGGATCAAGGAAGTCCGGGCCGCACTTGAAGACGGTGACCCGGCGCCCCTGACGGGCATGCAGGCGGGCCAGCGCGGCGGTGACGGTGGTCTTGCCCTGCCCGGAGGCCTGGGCCGCCACGAACAGGGCCGGGCACTGCGCGGCTTGATCCAGCGTGCTCGCCGGACGCGCTTCGAACGGGCGGGTAGCGTTCATTCACGTTCCTCTTCGGGGTGGAACCAGGCCAGACGTGACTGCAGGCTCACCACATCCCCCACGATGGTGAGAGCCGGTGGCGTGATGCCGGCGGCCTTGACCGCCTCGGCCAGACCGGCCAGGTCGGAACTGACAACCCGCTGGGCCCGGGTGGTGCCACGCCGCACCACGGCAGCCGGCGTGGTGCCGGGCAGGCCATGCTCCACCAGGCGGGCGCAGATGGTCGCAAGCTGGGTGATCCCCATGTAGAAGACCAGGGTCTGACGGGGCCGGGCGAGCATGTCCCAATCCAGATCCACGGTGCCATCCTTGAGATGGCCGGTGACAAACACGCAAGACTGGGCAAAGTCCCGATGGGTCAGGGGAATGCCGGCGTAGGCGCCGATGCCGGAGGCGGCGGTGATGCCGGGAATGACCTCGAAGGGTACGCCGGCCTTCACCAGCTCCTCCACCTCCTCCCCCCCTCGGCCGAAGATGAAGGGGTCTCCACCCTTCAGGCGCACCACGCGCTTGCCGAGGCGAGCCTGCTCCACCAACAGGGCATTGATGCCATCCTGCGGCAGGGCATGGTTGGAGGCCTTCTTGCCCACGTAGATGCGCTCGACCTCGTCGGGCACGCAGGCCAGGACTTCCTGGCTGACCAGGTTGTCGTAGACCAGCACGTCGGCCTCGATCAACAGGCGGGCGGCCCGCAGGGTCAGCAGCTCCGGGTCGCCTGGGCCGGCGCCCACCAGATACACCCAGCCAGGACGGGCGGGATTGCGTTCGCGGGGAAGGGTCCGTGTAGGCACGTCGGCGCTCCGGGAGAAAGGTTCAGGATAGCGCCGGCTTGCGCCACAGGGCCAGCCGCACCGGCGCCCCCGGGGCGAAGCGCAGGCGGCCGGCGACGGTTTCGCCGCGGGCCAGGCCGACCTCCTGCCAGGCTTCCGCCGGAACCTCTGCCGAGAAGGCCAGCAGGTCGGCACGGGCCTGGTCATCTTCGGCCGTCGCCACCAACCGCCCCCCCGGGGCAAGGCGCGCCCAGGTGGCAGAGAGCCAGTCGCTCAGACCCACACCGCCGCGGATGAACACCGCATCAGGCATCGGCCATTCCCGACAGCGCAGGGGCGAAGATGCCGGGGTGGCCGCCAGGTTCTCGCCGATACCGGCATCCTGCAGGCTGACGCCAAGGAGGCTCGGTTCGATGCCGACAGCCCGTACCCGGGCGGTCGGTACGGCACGGGCCCATTCCAGGGCCAGGCTGGCCTCGCCGTCGGAGATGGCCCAACCGCTTTCCCAGGCTGCCGGTTGCAGCCAGGCCAGCGCCAACAAGCGGGCCGCCAGGGGCAGGGCCGCCGGTGCGCCGTCGCCGAGGGCCGCATCGGACAGCCCGGGCAGCTCGCTGAAGACACCCGACGACGGGCCGGTGGCGATCACCAGCACCGCCCGGGCATCCATCTGCTCGCGCAACTCCACCAGTTCGGAGGCCAGCCAGGCCTGGGCCTGCAGACCGCTGGCCGGAAACTCGCACACCCACACGCGGGCCTGGGCGAAGCCACTGTCGAGCAGCAGGCGGGCCACCGCACGGGGAGCCTCCGCATCAGCCACGGGGACCGCCAGCAAGCGGTGGGCGCGCAGCTGGCCACGCAGGGCCGCCAGCGGCGCACGGCGCAGATCCACGACCGAAACGATCTCGGCGGACAGGCCCAGCGCGGAGCAGGCGGCCTGCACCCGCCCGACACCGGGCAATACACGCACATGGGCCGGTCCCAGTTCGGCCAGCAGCTCGGGCACGGGGCCATCGCCGGCAGCATCACCCACCACCACCAGCACATTGCCGGCATGTCCGGCGCTGCGCACCTCGAGGTGCACCGAGTCAGCTGCGCACAGGCGCTGGGGGGCATCCGGCGCTAGACCCTGCAGGCGGTCCAAGGCATCTGCGCTGCCCAGCACCAGGCGGGCGGCACGCAGGGCAGCCTGGGCCGCGGCCGACAGGACCGGCGGCTGCTCGAGCCCCAGGCTGACGATCGTGAGGGGCGGCAGCGCCTCAGGTTCGGCGGCGGCAGCGACGGACGGAGCGGCTTCACCCGCTTCCTCGGAGAGCGCGTCACCGCACTCAAGGGAAGCGGACTCGCCATCGGCTTCGCCAAGACCCGGCATCTCCACCTGCTCACCCTGCACCGCCGGCACACGCTCGCCGCGTCCACGCCGACGCTTGCGCTTGCGACGGGGCGCGGCGGGGCTGTCGATCTCGGCGCCGGCCGGCTCGTCCTCCGCTGGCTCGTCGATGCCCTCCGACTCGGCGACGGTCGGCACATCCAGGGGTGACACGACCTCTTCAGCGGGCGTGAGCGCCAGGGCAGGTGCCTCCGTGGGCGCCGCATCGTGGGGGACAGACGCAGTGGAGACCGGCTCATCGGGCTGGCCCGCGGCAGGCTGCTCAAGGGCAGGCTCCGGCGTCACCTCGGGCGGCGTGGCGAACAGATCCGCCGTGACAGTATCCACCTGGACCACCTCAGCCACCTTGGGCTTGCGCGGCGCGCGCTTGGCCTTGGGCTTGGCCGGTGGCGCCCCCTCCTCAGCGGGCGATGCCGCAATCACCTCGGAGAGGGCGTCGTCAGCTGCGGGGGCGGGCGTCTTCCTGCGCGCCGTCGCCTTGCGACGGGCAGGTTTGGGTGCTTCGGCAGCCTCGACGGCTTCGGTGGTGGCGTCGGCCAGCACGGCCTCCGGGAGGATGAGATTGTCTTCGCTCATGTTCTGGCGGCCATGCCCATGCACGACCGGAAAAACGGGGGCCGCAGAATAGCACGAAGCCTTTTGCCCCCGCGGCCGGTAACGTCGGGCGGTATCGGCCGGCGGAGCGGCTCCAGGCATCGGCCATGCATTCTGGTTTTCCGCTTCATCACCGCGTAAACGCGGCAGGGCCCGCCTGGGCGGGCCCTGCCGGGCAAGCGGGACGACCCGGATTACAGCAGCACCCGCTCGATGCCGCCGTTGTTGGCCCTGCTCACGTAGTCGGCCATCCAGTTGTCGCCGAGGAGGTGCTTGGCCATCTCGACGACGATGTAGTCCGCCCCCACGTTGGCATCGTTGGTGTAGCGCGACAAGCCCTGCAGGCAGCTCGGGCAGGAGGTGAGGATGGTCACCGGGGTGGCCGCATCGGCACCGCGCAGCTTCTCCGCGCCCTTCTCGATCTCTTCCTGCTTGCGGAAGCGGACCTGGGTGGAGATGTCTGGACGGGACACCGCCAGGGTGCCGGACTCACCGCAACAGCGGTCGCTGAGATCGACCCGCGTGCCCATCAGCTCGTTGGCCACCTTGATGCCCGAATGGACCTTCATGGGGGTGTGGCAGGGCTCGTGGTACATGTAGCGGGTACCGGTGATGCCGTCCAGCTTGAGGCCCTTCTCCATCAGATACTCATGGATGTCGAGCAGGCGGCAGCCCGGGAAGATCTTCTCGAACTGGTACTTCTGCAGCTGATCCATGCAGGTGCCGCAGGACACGATCACCGTCTTGATGTCGAGATAATTGAGCGTGTTGGCGACCCGGTGGAAGAGAACCCGGTTGTCGGTGGTGATCTGCTGGCCCTTGTCCTCCTCGCCCGCCGAGGTCTGCGGATAGCCACAGCACAGGTAGCCCGGCGGCAGCACCGTGGTGGCACCGACCTGGTAGAGCATGGCCTGGGTGGCCAGGCCGACCTGGCTGAACAGGCGCTCGGAGCCGCAGCCGGGGAAGTAGAACACCGCCTCGGACTCGTCGCGCTTGACCTGCGGATTGCGGATCACCGGGACGATGGTGTCGTCCTCGATGTCGAGCAGGGCCCGCGAAGTGCGCTTGGGCAGGCCGCCCGGCATCGGCTTGTTGATGAAGTGGATCACCTGGGCCTTGATCGCCGGCTTGCCCAGGGTGGCGGGCGGGTGCTGCACCTGATCCTGGATCAGGCCGAGCGACTTGCCGATGCGGTGCCCCAGACGCTGGGCCTTGTAGCCCCAGCCGATCATGCCGGTACGGATGGCCTTGATGGTGGCCGGGTCCTTGGCGGTGAGGAAGGCCATGGCGGCAGCCTTGCCCGGGTTGAAGGACTTCTTGCCTTGCTCGCGCAGCAGGTTGCGCATCTTGATCGACACGTCGCCGAAATCGATGTCCACCGGACAGGGCTTCTCGCACTTGTGGCAGACCGTGCAGTGGTCGGCCACGTCCTCGAACTCGGCCCAGTGGGCCAGGGACACGCCGCGGCGGGTCTGCTCCTCGTACAGGAAGGCCTCGATCAGCAGCGAGGTGCTGAGGATCTTGTTGCGCGGGCTGTAGAGCAGGTTGGCGCGGGGCACGTGGGTGGAGCACACCGGCTTGCACTTGCCGCAGCGCAGGCAGTCCTTGATGTCATGGGAGATCTCGCCGATGGCGGTCTGCTCCATGATCAGGGACTCGTGGCCCATCAGGTTGAAGCTGGGGGTGTAGGCGTTGTCCAGGTTGCCGCCGCGCAACAGCTTGCCCCGGTTGAAGCGGCCTTCCGGGTCCACCTTTTTCTTGTAGGCCCAGAAGTTGGCCATCTCGGCGTCGGTGAGGTAATCCAGCTTGGTGATGCCGATGCCGTGCTCGCCGGAGATCACACCGTCCAGCGAGCGGGCCAGCTCCATGATGCGGTCCACGGCCTTGTTGGCCGTCTGCAGCATCTCGTAGTTGTCGGAGTTGACCGGGATGTTGGTATGCACGTTGCCGTCGCCGGCATGCATGTGCAGCGCCACGAAGACGCGGCCGCGCAGCACCTGCTTGTGCAGCTTCTTGATCTCCTCACGCAGCGGACCGAACAGCTGGCCGTCGAAGATCTTGTCGAGGCGCGGCTTGAGCTCGGTCTTCCAGCCAGTGCGCACGGAGTAATCCTGCAGGCGGTGGAACAGGCGCGGATTGGCGGCCCGGTTGGAGAGTTCGCCGGCCACCACGCCATACTCGGCGAAATGGGGCTCGGCCTCGGCCAACGGCATGTCGAGATTGTCGAGCAGCCATTGCCAGCGACGGCGCACGCTGGCCACGTAGTCCAGCGCGTCCTTGCGGCGTTCGCCGATCAGCTCGTCGCGGGAGATGGTGGCGTCGCCGGTATCCAGCGGCAGATCGCCCTGCAGCAGCTCGGTGAGGGCGTCGCACAGGGACAGCTTGTTCTGGGTGGACAGCTCGATGTTGATGCGCTCGATGCCGTCGCAGTAGTCACCCATCCGCGGCAACGGGATCACCACGTCCTCGTTCACCTTGAAGGCATTGGTGTGGCGCGAGATGGCGGCGGTGCGCGAGCGGTCGAGCCAGAACTTCTTGCGCTGCTCGGGGCTGACGGCGATGAAGCCCTCGGCCCCACGGGTGTTGGTCATGCGGATGACCTCGGAGGCGGCAGTCATCACCGCGGCCTCGTCATGGCCGACGATGTCGCCGATCAGCACCATCTTGGGCCGCCCATGGCGCTTGGCCTTGGTGGTGTAGCCCACCGCCTTGACGTAGCGCTCGTCCAGGTGCTCCAGGCCGGCCAGCAGCACACCGGCGGCATTGCCGGCGCCGCCCGGCTTGAAGTAGTCGGTGATCTCGACGATGGCGGGCACCGCTTCGCGGACCTGGCCGAAGAACTCCAGGCAGACGGTGCGGGTGACCGGCGGCATCTTGTGCAGCACCCAGCGCGACGCCACGATCAGGCCGTCGGTGCCTTCCTTCTGCACCCCCGGCACGCCGCCGAGGAACTTGTCGGTCACGTCCTTGCCCAGGCCGTCCTTGCGGCAGGCCGCGCCCGGCATGGAGAGGATCTCCTCGGACAGGAAGGTGTAGCCCTTGGCGTCGAAGCGCTTGAGGCGGAAGTGAACAGTCTCCTGCTCGTGGATCTTGCCGAAGTTGTGGTCGAGGCGCTCCACCTCGAGCCAGTTGCCATCCGGCGTGACCATCTTCCACCAGGCCAGGTTGTCCAGCGCGGTGCCCCACAGCACGGCCTTCTTGCCACCAGCGTTCATGGCGATGTTGCCACCGATGCAGGAGGCGCTGGCCGAGGTCGGGTCAACCGCAAAGACACGGCCGGCCGCCGAGGCGGCTTCGGAGACGCGCTCGGTGACGACGCCGGCGCCGGTGCGGATGGTGGCGTAGGGGGCAGCCATCGGGCCATGCAGGCCCGGCAGCACGACTTCCTCGACCGGCCCCATGGAAATCAGCTTTTCGGTGTTGATGACCACCGAGCGGGCGTCCAGGGGTACGGCGCCGCCGGTGTAGCCGGTACCGCCGCCCCGCGGGATGATGGTCAGGCCGAGCTCGATGCAGCTCTTCACCAGCGGCGCCATCTCGTCCTCGGTGTCCGGGTAGAGGACCACGAAGGGATATTCGACACGCCAGTCGGTGGCATCGGTCACGTGGGACACCCGGGCGTGACCGTCAAAGCAGATGTTGTCCTTGCGGGTGTGGCGGGCCAGCTCACGCAGCACGCGCTTGCGCAACTCGCCGGTCTCGTCGAAGAGGCGGGCGAAGCGGTCGACCGCGCCATTTGCGGCCACCACCAGGCTGGCCACCTTGGCGCTGCGCTCGGGATCTTCCGCGCTGGCCTCCTCGCGGCGCTTCTCGACTTCGGAGAGACGATGGCGCAGGGCGCCGATCAGGGCACCGAGGCGATCACGGTTAGCCAGCAGGTCATCCTGCAGGTAGGGGTTGCGCTGGACCACCCAGACGTCCCCCAGCACCTCGTAGAGCATCCGCGCGGAGCGGCCGGTGACACGCTCGGAACGCAGGGCGTCGAGGGTGTGCCACGCATCGGCGCCAAGCAGGCGGATGACGATCTCCCGATCGGAGAACGAAGTGTAGTTATAGGGAATTTCACGCAGGCGCTGGGTCATCGGGGTACCTGGGTTCTGACGGCGGAGAACGGGACATTTTAGCGGACGGACCCGCCTTCTGTCTCCGGAAACAAAGCCTTACGGCTGCAGGGGGTTCTCGGCAACAGCGTTCAGGCAGGGTGATGGACCCGCGAAAGGGGGCGGGGTTCCGCTCAGCCAGGCAGGCGGGAGGCCGGGCCTCCCGTGGGACGACTAGCGCTTCAGGCGGCGCAGCAGCGGCAACAAGGACAGGGCAGACAGCATCAGGATGGCACTGTCAGGCTCGGGAACCGTGGCCAGGGCCAGCCCCCCGACGAGGGCGTGCATGGCGGTGGTCGGATGCACACCGTCGGCGTACATCGACACACCGCAGTCGGGCGCGCCGGGCAGCAGGCAGGGCTGCAGCACATTGCCCAGGCCGTAGCGGAGACCGCCGTTGTACAGGCCATCCTGGGTCACCGCCTGGGAGATGGCGTAAAAGTCCAACTCGGCCACCCCCACCGCGAAGGAGGTGCGGAATGCGGCCAGGCGCAGGGCCAGCTGGTCGTTGAAATAGGTGGTGGTCTGCGCATAGGCGTCCGACGTCCCGAGGGCCCGCGCCTCGGGCGTCGTGGCCAGGTCAGGCACGTTGGCCACCAGGAAATTGCGGGCCCCTTTGGTCGCGAGGAAGCCAAGGCTGAGCATCAGGTTGTCGAGGGCTCCGTCGGAGGCGACCTTCCGCCCCTGGATATCCGCCGCCCCCATGCCACTGTTGCCCTCGACCACCGAGAACAGGTCGTTGGCGCCGATCCCGATGACGTAGAGCCCATTGGGATCGGCGACCCCGCCGGTGACCGTGGTCCAGAAGCCGCCGACCTGGGCCTGCAAGCCCACGCCGGTCAGCCCCCCGTAGCCGTCCAGCCCGGTCTGGGCGCCGATGAAGGCATAGTTGCTGCCACCGGCCTGGAAGGGCGCAGCGGCCGCGGACATGCCCAGCCCCTGGGCGAGATACTCCACCCACACCGGTCCGTCGGAACGCCGTCCGTCGTAATAGGGCGGCGGCGGGAAGGTGCCGCCGCTCGAGATGAACAGATTGCCCGTGTCGGACAGGCTGTCGCCGAAGAAGGTCAGGCTCGAATAACCTGCCTGAGCGACGCAGGCGGCGGCAGACAGGCACAGGCCGACGAGGCCGCGGGACAGACGTGACAGGCAGGACATGGACTTTTCCCCTTTTACGATCGGCCTGCGGCCGGGTCAGTGCGAAAGCCCCCGGCACGCCGGGTTGCTCGATCAGTTCACGCCGCACGCTGCCTGGACGGCGATCTCGACGCGCCAGCCCGGATGTGCCAGCCCGGCCACCTGCACACAGGCCCGCGTCGGCGCCGTGCCGGCGGGCACCCAGGCATCCCATACGGCATTCACTGCATCATAGTCGTTGATGTCAGTCAGGTAGAGGGTGGCGAGCAGCATGCGGCCCTTGCTGCTACCCGCTTTGAGCAGCAGCTGCTCGACGCTGGCCAGCATGGCGGTGGTCTGGGCGGTGATGTCGGCGGTGGCGTCAGGCGGCACCTCGACGCAATACACCACGCCGTTGTGAACGGTGTAGTCGGAATAGCGGGGGGTCGTACCGGCACGCAGGATTTCGCTCATGGGCAGCTCCAGAAACGGAAAAAAGTGCTCATGTTGCAGTGCGAACGCTCCGGCTGCTACCCTCGGGCACTTCCCCAGCCGAAAAGCACAGGTTCAGCCATGAGCGCGCAGCACCCCGACTATCTCCAGAAGATCCTCACTGCCCAGGTTTACGACGCGGCGATCGAAACGCCCCTCGACCTGGCTCCGAACCTGTCGGCGCGCATTCACAACACGATTTACTTCAAGCGCGAGGACATGCAGCCCGTGTTCAGTTTCAAGCTGCGCGGCGCTTACAACAAGATGGCCAGCCTCAGCCCGGCGGCCCTCAAGCGCGGGGTGATCTGCGCCTCCGCCGGCAACCACGCCCAGGGCGTCGCCCTGTCGGCCAAGAAGCTCGGCGCCCGCGCGGTGATCGTGATGCCCACCACCACCCCGGCGATCAAGATCGACGCGGTCAAGCGCCACGGCGGCGAGGTGGTGCTGGCCGGCGAGAGCTATTCCGACTCCTACGGCCACGCCAAGGAGCTCGAGAAGACCGAGAAGCTCACCTTCGTGCATCCCTACGACGACGTCGAGGTGATCGCCGGCCAGGGCACCATCGGCATGGAGATCCTGCGCCAGCACCCCAAGCCCATCCACGCGGTGTTCTGCTGCGTCGGCGGCGGTGGCCTGCTGGCCGGCGTGGCGGCCTACATCAAGCGGGTGCGCCCGGAGATCAAGGTGATTGGCGTGGAGACCGTGGATGCCAACGCAATGACCCAGTCGCTGGCTGCGGGCAAGCGCATCGAACTGCCCACCGTCGGCCTGTTCGCCGACGGCGCGGCGGTCAAGCTAGTGGGGGAGGAGACCTTCCGCCTGTGTCAGGCGCACGTGGACGAGATGGTGGTGGTGGACAATGACGCCATCTGTGCCGCCATCAAGGACGTCTTCGAGGACACCCGCTCCATCCTCGAGCCCGCCGGGGCGCTGGCCGTGGCCGGAGCCAAGGAGTACGCCAAGCGCCACAACCTGAAGGACAAGACCCTGGTGGCGGTGGCCTCCGGCGCCAACATGAACTTCGATCGCCTGCGCTTCGTGGCAGAGCGGGCCGAGGTGGGTGAGCAGCGCGAAGCCGTGCTGGCCGTGACCATCCCCGAAAAGCCGGGCTCCTTCAAGAAGTTCTGCAACCTGCTGGGCAACCGCAACATCACCGAGTTCAACTACCGCTACGCAGACCCGCAGAAGGCCCACATCTTCGTCGGCGTCAGCGTACACAACCGGGCCGAGGGCGGACGCCTCACCGAAATGCTGCAGCGTCACGAGCTGCCCTGCCTGGACCTCACCGACGACGAGATGGCCAAGAGCCACATCCGCTACATGGTCGGCGGCCATGCCCCCCAGGCGGAAAACGAGGTGCTCTACCGCTTCATCTTCCCCGAGCGCCCGGGCGCCCTGCTCAACTTCCTCGACACCCTGCGTTCGGACTGGAACATCAGCCTGTTTCACTACCGCAACCACGGCGCCGACTTCGGCCGGGTGCTGGTGGGCATGCAGGTGCCGCCGCAGGACCGGGAAGCCTTCCAGGGCTTCCTGGCGCGGCTGGGCTATGAGTACGTGGACGAGACAGCCAACCCGGCGTACCGGATGTTCCTGGGCTGAACCCGCAGCGCAAGCGGGCACGAACTTGATGTGGCGCAATGGCGGGGGACCGGGCCCGGACTATGTTTGGAGCCTGGTCACCGCTCAACGGAGAAGCCGAACACCATGATCACTCTCGAATCGATGCTCGCCGGCCCGGGCAAGGACAATCTCGACGCGGTCTCCTCGCTCTACCTCGGAGCCTTCGTCGCCGCCCAGCGCCTGGTGGCGCTGAACATCCGTGCCACCCAGTCGCTGATGGAGCGCAACATGGCGTCGGTGCAGGCCCTGGCCCGCGCGCGCAACCTCGAGAACTGGCAGGAGGCGCAGTCCGCCGCCACCCAGCAGCTGGTCGATCAGATCGTCGGCTACGCCGGTGACTTCAACGAGGTTGTCGCCGAAAACCAAAAGGAGCTGTCCAGCCTGCTCAAGGCGGCACCACCGACCCCGCCGGACGGCACGCAGGCAGGCGCCCTGCCGGCCATGAGCGAGGTGGTTCAGACCATGCTCGACGCCGCGCTTCACGCCCGTGATG
>JAFLDU010000169.1 GCA_017309145.1 Zoogloea sp.
CGCGTTCGGCGCCTACCGGGGTGAGATCCTTGCCGAGGCGGGCGATGTCCTGGGCGCTCATGGCGGCATGGGCGGCCCCCACGGCCAGGGGCAGGATCAGGGCGGCGAGATGCCGGGCGGGAAGAAGTCGGGTCATGTCCATGTCCTTAGAACGCCACGCTGAGGCTGGCGGCAAGGAAGTCCTTGTCGCGGTTGGTGTCCCAGCGTGCCGCGTCGATGAAGCGGGTGTAGGCGAAATCCAGGGTCAGCCGGCGACCGTTCTCGAGTCGCGACAAGGCGATGCCACTGCCCAGGGTGCGGCGGTGCTCGAGGAAGGCACCGTCGGCGGCGTTGCCCTTCACGTCATGGGCCCAGTACAGCCGCGGCTTGGCCGTCCAGCCGGCGACGGCGTTGGGGTACTCCAGCTCGCCGAGCAGGCGGTAACCCCACGAGAAGGCAGTGACGAAGCCATCCTGGGCGCAGTTGGCGGGGGTCACCATACCGGCGCTGTTGGCTGCATTGCAGCCTCCGCGGGTGCTCAGGGAGGGCATCGTGTAGGCCTGGTGCCAGGCGGTGCCGAAAGTGAAGGCACGGCCGTAGCGCACATCCGTCTCCGCGTTGGGCAGGTTGGGCAACCAGCTCATGCCCACCTCGCCCACCGTCAGCAGGGACTGGGCGCCGAGCACCTGGCTGAACACATTGATCCCACCGAGCTGCAGCTGGACCTTGTCCATGCGGTCGTAGCCACGGATGGTCGCCCCCGCCGGGTCGTAGCCGCGCTTGCCGACCAGCGGCCCCTGGGTGCCGCCCGAGACGCCGAACTGCACCAGGTCGCCGCCATTGATCTGCACCGGCAGGTCGCGGGTATAGGACAACTCGGCCATCACCGAGACGCCGCCCAGGGTGTTCGACAGGCTGAGGCCGTAGGTCTGGATGTTCTCGGCCGAGTAGTCGAGCAGGTAGGACAGGGGCGCCGCGCTGCCGTACAGGGAGCTTGCCTCGGAGGGCTTGCTCGACAGGCTCAGGTAAGGCGTGCGGGTGTGGTAGTTGATGTAGTACAGGCCCACATCGGTCTCGCTGCCAGGCTCCAGCCAGTGCATGGCCAGGCCGTACTGGCCGGCGTTGGAGGGCTTGGCGTCGGCCTGGCGCAGGGAGCGCAGATTGAGGCCACCCAGCGCGGCCACCCCGTGGTACTGCTCCCGGTCGGAGAACGCATCGGGGCCGAACTGGGAGCCGCCACAGTTGATCACATCGGCCGGCGAGAAGAAGGTGCCGCAGCCGTCGATCACCGTCTTCTTCCACTGCAGCTGATAGAAGGCCTCGAGGCTGACGCCGCCGGGCAGGCCCAAATTGCCGTAGAGCAGCGGCACCGGCAGCAGGATCTCGCGCACCTGGGCACCGGCGCGGCGGGCCGCAGGCACGTCGATGGGATTCACCACGTTGACGCCCTGGATGAAGATGCTCTCCCCCCAGTTCACCACCTGGTTGCCCAGGCGCAGATTGAGCTTGCTGTCTTCGCCCAGCGCCCAGTTGCCATACACGAAGGCATCGAGCAGGTCGGCCCCGGTGAACCGGGCGGCGCGGTCGAAGTGGCTGTCGTCGAGGCGCTGGTTGGGCTCATAGCCGTTGTCGAAACTGCCGTGCTCCACCTTCTTGGTGGCCAGGGTGAAGTCGTGCCAGGCCTTGGCACGCACCAGGGCACCGTAGTTCCGGTAATGCAGCTCAACGTCACCGACCACCTTGAGCGTGGTGGAGGTGACGTCGCCGCGCTTGAAGTTCAGGTCGCCGTCGTCGGTGCTGCCGCCGCCGGTGCCGGGCCGGCCACCGTTGTGGTTGGCGTTGCCGAAGGAGGTCAGGGCGGCATCGCGGCCCTGCATGCGGACATTGGTGCCGAGGGTGGCGTTGAGGGTCCAGGTGCCGGTGACGTCGTCACCGAGCGTGAAGTCGCCCGCACTGGCGCCGCTGCCGAAGGCAGCGATGGCGGAGGCGAGCACGGCCCGGCGCAGGCCGGGTCTCCGAGGTTGGCCGTTCATCTGCGCTCCTTGGGGAGATGAAAGGGGGGATGCGCCGGCTCAGCGGCCGGAAGCGATCTGCACGACGTGGCCGGCCACGCCGTTGGCCTCGGCCAGCTGCAGCATCAGGCGGCAATCGACCACCGCGCCGATGGATCCGTCCGGGTTGCAGCCCGCCAACGGGCCGTGGGTCACGGCGAACATCACACAGCCCTCGGGGGACACGGGCTGATGCACGGCGCCGCCGCGCTCGTAGGTGTAGTAACCCACGTAGCCAGGGTCATCCTTCTCGTAATAGAAGCCGCCCTCGACCAGATAGGCCTCGGCCGAGCCGATATGGGCGTGCACCGGCGCCTGCACGCCGGGATCGACCTTCAGCAGCATCGAAAAGCCACCGGACAGTTCATTGACGGCCAGCAGTTTGAAATAGGTGCCCTCCATCACCCACGGCGTCCAGGGCACGGCGGAGAGGTCCACGAAATCCTTGCCGTGGCGCTGGGTGAGATTGATGTCGGCAGCCGGGGCATGGCCGATGGCGGTGGGGGTCATAGCGTGTCTCCTGATTATTTGTATTCCGGCGAATAAGCCGGCGAGACGAAATCTAACTGCGAGCGCAGCGCACAAACACAGCACCGGGGGAATCTGCCCGATATCGCGAAAATGCCGTTTTTTCGCAAATACACTGGCGCGACTTTCGATTTATCGCTGCTTTGGATTAGTCGCGGCGATTTGCCCACCAATAGGGCGAGGCCACCCCGGCGCGCCTAATATCGTGACCGGCACGCATCCCGAAAGGACCACACGCGGCATGCGGATGCCATGAGAACACCCCACAGACCCGCATCAAAAGGAGGAGAACACGATGAGCCAGATCCCGAACAAGGACACGTCCGAGCATGCCGCCCCCAGCAAGGCCCATGAGCGGATCACCCTGCCCTATCCGAAATTCCAGAAGATCGAGAGCATTCCATGGCGCCCCTATGCCATGGAGGGCGTGGAATACAAACTATTGAGCGTCAATTCCCGAACCGGCGGCTTCACCTGCATGCTGAAGGTATTGCCGGGCGTCGAAGCACCGATCCACCAGCATATCGGCGCCATCGAGGTGATGGTGATGGAGGGAGATGTCTATTACGAGGAGGCAGATATAGGCGTCGCCGGAAACTATATGTTCGAACCGGCCGGCGATATCCACCAGCCCCGCTCCAAGAATGGCTGCGTGCTCTTCTGCGTATTCGACGGCCCGATTGCCGGGCTGGCCCCGGACGGCTCCATTGCCGGGATCATCGATTACAAAATGATGCTGGAGATGGCCGAGCGGGACGGCGTCGCGGACGGCGTGCACCGCTAGGCGGCAATCCCCCTGGCACAGCCGTGCCAGGGGGGCCGGCTCAGCTGCGGTAGCCCTTGGGGCTGACGCCGGTCATGCGCCGGAAGGTGGCCGAGAAATGGCTCAGGTTCTTGAAACCGCAACGCCGGGCCACCTCTGCCACCGGCACGCCCGGTTCCTCGCGCAGCAGCACCTTGGCCCGCTCCAGCCGCTGGGACAGCAGGTAGTGATAGGGCGTCTGCCCCACCGTGTCGCGGAAGGCGCGCAGAAAATGGTCCTTGGAGATGCAGGCGACCTCGGCAAGGTCCTTGAGAGAGATGTCCTCGTGCAGGCGCTCGTGGATCAGCGCATTGATCTTCTTCAGCACACTCTGCCGCAGCTGGCTGGTCTTGCCGCCGCGCATCAGGGTGCGCTCACCGTCGGGGAGACGCTCCCGCGCGTAGCGGGTGACCAGGTGGCTCACCAGCAGGCTCTGCACCTGATCGAGCACCAGGGTCTCAAGGCGGTTGCCGTTGGCCGC
The DNA here is from genome assembly GCA_017309145.1 of Zoogloea sp. Taxonomy (GTDB): domain Bacteria; phylum Pseudomonadota; class Gammaproteobacteria; order Burkholderiales; family Rhodocyclaceae; genus Zoogloea. The sequence goes on from JAFLDU010000169.1 coordinate 3,842, forward strand.
CGAGGGGGGCGCCTCACTCGCCAGCATGCGGAAGAAGCCGTCCAGCCAGGTGTCGGGCACGGCGAAGAAGTCTTCGATCTCCGGACAGGCATCCCGATCGAGCACGTCCTGCGCAAAGCTGTCGAGCAGGGTCTGCGGCAGGTACAGGTGGATGACCTGGGTGTTGCCGCCCAGCCGCCAGTCGGACTCGGAATCCCGCGGCATGAAGGTCACCGAGCCGACGCGGGAGCGGAAGCCGGTGACGACGCCCTGCTGCAGGCGCTCGACGTCGGTGTTGCCGGACAGGTGATAGACCAGCACGTGCTCGGCGTTGCGGCGCAGCTGGGATTCACCGGCCGGGTGGTTCCAGCGCGCCCCGAAGATGTCACCGTTGCGCCCCTCCAGCACGTAGTCGGGGCGGGACGCAGTGGCACGCTCGATGAGCTGTGGGGTCGACGAAAGCAATCCCGTCATTGTCTCCTCCTGATGGGATGTCACTTTAGTGAATGCTGCTCTTTTTATATCCCCTGATTGTAATGGTCCGGTTTCCCGATTCCAGGGGGTGACTTTGCAGAAATCGCTCAAATCGGGGCCCGCCGCGCCACCACGCGGCCCGGGCTGCAGGCAGGGGGTGAGCCGCCCCCCGCCAGGGATCAATGACAGGACGGGATCAGACGCCACTCACGCACAGGTGAGGCCTCCGTCCGCCACCAAGGCATGGCCGTGCACCAGCGAAGCGCGATCGGAACACAGCCAGGCCACCGCCTCGCCGATCTCCGACGGCGTTCCGAAGCGGCCGATGGGCTGCAGCTTGCTCCAGTCCTCCAGGGAGGTGCCGGTACCACTGATCACCGCCTCCACCATCGGCGTGCGGACCACGCCGGGACACACCGCATTGACGCGCACGCCCTGTGCGCCGTACTCGAGGGCTGCCGACTTGGTGAGCCCGAGCACCGCGTGCTTGGTGGCGCAGTACACGGACAGGTGCTCCTTGCCCACCAGCCCGCCCACCGACGAAGTATTGACGATGGCACCGCCCCCGCCCTGCCTGAGCATCTGGCGGATCTGCAGCTTCATGGCGCGCCACACGGCCTTCAGGTTCACCGCCATCAGCAGGTCGAAGCCTTCTTCCGAGAAGTCGGCGAGCAGCGCCCCTTCACCGGAAATGCCGGCGTTGTTGAACGCACAGTCGAGCCGCCCGAAGTGCTGCACGGCGAGTTCGACCAGGGCCTGGAGGTCCTCCCCCCGCGCCACGTCCACCTTCAGCGGCAACGCCGTGCCGCCCGCCTGTGCGATGAGGTGGGCCGTCTCCTCGACCATCGCGAGCTTGATGTCGCTGACGATCAGCCGCGCGCCTTCCCGCGCCATCACCAGGGCCGACTCGCGCCCGATGCCCTGCCCTGCACCCGTCACGATCCCCACCTTGCCATCTAGCATTCCAAGCATGTCTTCCTCCTTTTGCGTATATCGGGATTGAATGTGTTCGTGTCCTGGCGTGTGCCGGATGCGCGCCAATCTAACGGCAAGTGCGCCGCACAAACACGCCCCGGCCTGGCCCGGAGGCGATTAGTCGCGATTTCCCGATAGTCGCCGGAGATCGGCAAAGGAAGGAGCGGTCCGATGGCCCGGCGCCGTTTCGAGGCCGGGCGGGAGTGTCCCAGAGCCGCTGTGAGTCGGGAGTTCTTCTCACAGCCCCGCGAATCCTTGCCACAGCCCTGAGAATCATCCTCGCAGCCCTGCGAATCCTTCACACAGACCTGCGAATCCCTCCTACAGCCTTGCGAATCCTTCACGCAGTGCTGTGAATCCTTCCCACAGCCCTGCGAATCGTCCTCGCAGCCTTCGCGATCGATCCAGCAGGAGCGAGTTGCAGTCTGCACGGACTCCTGCACTTGCCACCGGCAGCGATCCTCAAGCCCTACCCCACAACACAAAATATGACATAGATATATGCCAAAAGGGCAGTTCGACATGTAACGTCCACATACCGAGGATCCATCGGACAACACCACAAGGAGACAGCATGACCAGCACCTCCCGCATCCCGCCCCAGCAGATCGACGCAGACATCGACACCTTCCGCGCCCTCACCGGCATGGCCGATTACAAGGCCCACAACCCGGATTTCAGCCTCGCCTCGGCCGAAGGCGCGCTCAACGCCCTGAACCAGGCCGAAACCGCCCTGACCCTCGCCGAAGCCGCCCTCGCCACGGCCCGCAGCAACGCCCTCCTCGCCCGCGCCGAATTCCACCGCATCATCCTCGGCGTGAAGGACGAAGCCATGGTCATTTACGGAGCCGACTCCGACCAGATCGCCGCCCTCGGCCTCAAGAAGAAATCCGAACGCAACCGCCCCAGGCGCGTCACCAAGCCGGCGGCATCAAGCTGAACGCCCCGTATAACGCCACCCGGCCGCAGCGGACGACGGCCGGCGGAGTGAAACAGTTCATAGGCGGCTAGGTCATGAAATGTGAATATCGTTGCAACAGTTCATCATGACTAGCAAAGCCAAGCATGAAAACGACGAACAATCTCCAGCCGGCCGAATGCAGCGACGCGGCGGACACCAGTGCCGAGATTGATCTACTCGACAAGTCTCTCAACAAGCTGATCGTGCAGTTTGATCAGTTTCACGCGGCCATCGCGCCACGCCATGACCCTGTTGCCACGCAGCCGCAGCAGCCCGTCGCACCGATGCACATCACCGTGCGGGAACTCGACGAAGCCGATCGGGCGCCTCTCCGTCTTCTCTACCTCGCATCCCGCAAGGCCGCCTTCACCTGGAGCGCGATCGAATCGTTCCAGGCTGGCGATTTCGACATTCATACGGACGGCGAGCGCATCTTGGTCGCGGAAGGCAACGGAAGCCTCCTCGGCTTCGCCTCCATCTGGGAGCCCGACTGCTTCCTGCACAACCTGTTCGTGCATCCCTCCTTCACGCGCAAAGGCGTCGGCCGGGCGCTGCTGGCAGGCTGCGCAAAGCACTTCTCCGCGCCGCCGACGCTCAAGTGCATGAAGGCAAACACCAAGGCCCTGCAGTTCTATGCATCCCAGGGCTGGAGGGCGCTTCGGGAAGAAATCGGGCCTGATGGTCCATACTTCCTGATGACCAAGCCCTGATCCCCGGTGACGTCCCGTCGATGAGCATCTGCACCGCCCCCCGCTCTGACCACATGAATAGCAGCTGTCGCTCCCTTGCAATTGCCTTCCTGTGTCTCCTGCTGGTTGGGTGCTACAAAGCCTTCCCTCCAGTCAAATCGGCAAACGTCACTCATTGGCAAGACGGCAAGCCGCAAGCTACCGCGCAGCAACTCGACCCCGAGCAAGTGAAAAAACTATCTGACTGGCTCCAGAGCCATCGATGGGGCTGGCATCCGGTCATGGCCACCTACCAGCCATCACGCCTTGTCTGGATCAATCATGCGGATGACACAAAGACCTCGGCCAACCTCATGAAGAAGGTGATCACGGTTGGCCAGCATCAGCGCAGCCTCTCCGAAACCGAGAGCCAGGAATTGCATTCCATCATTGGTGCGCGAGAGGGAGGCTGAAGGTAATGGGGCAAACCGTGGCTACCCTGCCACGTCATTACCAATACCTGTCGTCAAAGCGGAAACCTCCGGGCCATGTGCACGACGTTGAGCACGATGACACTGTCCGGAGCCACCTTCACAAAGACCACATAAGGCAGCCGCCGGACGATGAGCTCGCGGGCGCCCGGGACGCGGTCGCTTTCGCGGATCCGCTGCGGAAACGTGCGAAGGGATTCAACCTCGGAGACGATCCTGTTCTGGAGCGCATCCGCCGTTACAGGCCCTGCATTGAGGTGGTAGTACGCGAGGATTTCCTCGAGGTCGTCGAGCGCCTCATCCGTCCAGACGATCTCCATCCCTACTCAGTCTTCCCGGCCAGACGCACCCGCAGGCGCTCCTTCAGCAAGGCCATGGCCTCGTCATGCCCCCGCACTCCGGTCTCACCCGAGGCGACGCGCGTGAGGCTTGCAGAGACCTTGTCGAAGAGCCAGCCGTCGTAGCCCGGGTCCTTGTCAAGCAAGAACTCGGGGAGCAGCGTGTCCGCAGCATCCTCGATGGAGATCATGATCCCTACGGGACGGTCGTTCTTCGTAACCACGACAGGCTCCCGCCGAACAGTGTCGAGGAACTCGCCAAACCGGTTCTTGGCGTCTCGTGCCGACATGACTTTCATGGCTGCTGCCTCTTGAGTGATCGGATGCTGCCCATTGTAGCTACTTTGGACACTCGAGAGACCGCCTTGCCCCTCGCCGAAGCACCTCGCCACGGCCTGCAGCAACGCCCGGTTCGGCAATCGACGCCGTTGATCCGGAGGAGGCCTTCGTCGCGTCCCTGTCGAGTTGCCACATGCAGTGGTTTCTCTACATCGCCCCCGATCAAGCTCTGCGGGCGACTGAAGTCGCCCCTACATGCCCTCTACACATACCGGCCCGCTTCCCCTGTGCGGAACCCGACAAAGCCTACAGCCCCGCCCTTCCCCCCTCGCCCTGCATCGCCCCCGAATAATTAAACCCTTTTAAATCAGAGCACTAAAACGACATCCGCAGATGGCACGGCCTTTGCTGGTCTGGTGGTGAAAGGACACCGCCGACCATGAACCCGCTGACCATCATCAACGACACCACCCTCCGCGACGGCGAGCAGACCGCCGGGGTGGCTTTCACCTTCGACGAGAAGTGCGCCATTGCGCGCAATCTCGCCGAGGTGGGTGTCCCCGAGATGGAGATCGGCATTCCGGCCATGGGGGCGCTGGAGATCGAGGCGATCCAGGCCATTGCCGCGCTTGAGCTGCCCGCTTCGCTGATGGTGTGGTGCCGCATGACCGACGCCGATCTGGCGGCGGCGCGGGCCTGCCCGGTGGACATCCTGCACCTGTCGATCCCGGTCTCCGACATCCACCTGCAGACCAAGCTGCAACGCAGTCGCCAGTGGGTGCTGGAGCAGGTCACCCGCTACGTGGGCGAGGGCCGCGACGCCGGCTTTGCGGTATCGGTAGGCTGCGAGGACGCTTCCCGCGCCGACGGCGACTTTCTCGCCCGGGTGGCCGAGACGGCCCAGCGCGCGGGCGCCCGGCGTGTCCGCTTTGCCGACACCCTGGGCATCCTCGATCCCTTCAGCACCTACGAGGCCATCTCCACGCTGCGCCGTCAGGTGGACCTGGAGATCGAGATGCATGCCCACGACGACCTGGGGCTGGCCACCGCCAACACCCTGGCCGCCTTCCGGGCCGGTGCCACCCATGCCAACACCACGGTGAATGGCCTCGGCGAGCGGGCCGGCAACGCCCCGCTGGAGGAGATCGTGATGGGCCTGCGCCACCTGCACGGCATCGACTGCGGCATCGACACCCAGGCCCTGCCGGCCATCTCGGCCCTGGTGGCGCAGGCTTCGGGGCGTGCCGTGGCGGCCAACAAGAGCATCGTCGGCGAGGCGGTGTTCACCCACGAGGCGGGCCTGCACGTGGATGGCCTGCTGAAGGACCCGCGCACCTACCAGGGCTTCGACCCGGCCGAGCTGGGGCGCAGCCACCGCACCGTGCTGGGCAAGCACTCGGGCTCGCGGGCGGTGATCGCGGCCTACGCCCAGCTGGGCATGCGGGTGTCGGACGTGGAGGCGCGCAGCCTGCTGGTCCGCATCCGCGACCACGCCACCTGCACCAAGCGCCCCCCCTCGGCGGGGGAGCTGGCCCGCTTCCTCCTCGAAGTGAGCCGTTGCGCGGGGAGCGCATCATGAGCCCGAGGGAGCCCGACATGAAGATCCTCGCCGACAGCGCTGCCCGCCAGGGCGCCGCGCCGGGCTTCTTCGCCACCCTGCGGGAGGACGTGGGCTGCGTGTTCGCCCGCGACCCTGCAGCGCGCAGCACCCTCGAGCTGCTCACCATCTACCCCGGCGTGCAGGCCCTGATGCTCTACCGGGTGGCCCACCGCCTGTGGCGCTGCAACTGGCGCTACGCCGCGCGGGCCTTGTCCTTCCTGGCGCGCTTCCTGACCAATGTGGACATCCACCCGGGCGCGGTGATCGGCCGGCGCTTCTTCATCGACCACGGTGCCTGCGTGGTGATCGGCGAAACGGCGGTGATCGGCGACGACGTGACCCTCTACCACGGCGTCACCCTGGGCGGCACCACCTGGAACCCGGGCAAGCGCCACCCGACCCTCGGCAACGGGGTGGTGGTGGGCGCCGGCGCCAAGATCCTCGGCCCCATCACCGTCGGCGACAACGCCCGGGTGGCGGCCAACTCGGTGGTCATCGACGCGGTACGGCCCGGCATGACGGTGGTCGGCATCCCCGGCCGGATGGTGCTGCCCAAGGAGGGTCGGCGAATCGCCCACGGCATCGACCTCGACCACCATCAGATCCCCGATCCGGTCGGCAAGGCGATCGGCTGCCTGCTCGACCGCATCGCCCAGATGGAACGGGAGATCGCCCAACTCAAGGGCGAACCCGGCCCTGCGGACGGCGCCTGCCGGACCTGTGACGACACCTGCTCGCAACCCACTTTCGACGGTAGCTGGAAGGCCACCACCCCCATCGCACCAGGAGCCTGACGCCATGAACGAATTGACCGGCGAACTCGCCAAGCTCTCCTCTGCCGAGGAATTCCTCCAGTTCTTTGCCGTGCCCTTCGACCAGAAGGTGGTCAATGTGAGCCGGCTGCACATCCTCAAGCGCTTCTACCAATACCTGCGCCGGGATTCGGCCCTCGCCGGGCTCGACAGCGGCGAGCTGTTCAGCCGCTACCGGGGGCATCTGGTGGCGGCGTACGACGACTTCGTGCGCTCCACCCCCGCCCAGGAAAAAGTCTTCAAGGTGTTCCAGGAAAGCGACGGCCGCCAGCAGGTGAGCCTCGACAGCCTGCGCGCCACCCTTCCCTCCGCCACCTGATCCGACAGGACTGCCGCCATGCACATCGTCGTCTGTATCAAGCAGGTTCCGGACTCGGCGCAGATCCGCGTCCATCCGGTCACCAACACCATCATGCGCCAGGGCGTCCCGGCCATCGTGAACCCCTACGACCTGTTCGCCCTTGAAGAAGCCTTGCGCCTCAAGGACAAGTTCGGCGGCAAGGTAACGGTGATCTGCATGGGCCCGCCGCAGGCCGAGGATGCGCTGAAGAAGTGCATTTCCTTCGGTGCCGACGACGCCGTGCTGGTCACCGACCGCTCCTTCGCCGGCGCCGACACCCTGGCCACCTCCTACGCCCTGGCCGCCGCGGTGCGCCAGCTCGGCAAGGAGCAGAAGGTGGACATCGTGTTCACCGGCAAGCAGACCATCGACGGCGACACCGCCCAGGTGGGCCCGGGCATCGCCAAACGGCTGGGCCTGCAGCTCCTCACCTATGTGTCGCGCATCGCCGACCTGGACCTGGAGCACGACACCATCACCGTCGAACGCCGCGCCGAAGGCGGCGTGCAGGTGCTGAAGACCGCCGTGCCCTGCCTGATCACCATGCTCGAAGGCACCAACGAGATGCGTTTCGCGCCGCTGGAAAACATGATCCACGCCGCCCGCTACCCGGTGCGCAAGTGGAACAAGGAAGCCGCCGGCATCGAGGACGTCACCAAGATCGGCCTGAAGGGCTCGCCCACCGTGGTGAGCAAGGTCTTCGGCCCGACGCCCCGTGCCGAGAAGGCCCTGATGCAGTCCGTCGAGGATGCCACCCCGCGGGATGTGTCCCTCAACGTCATCCAGAAAATCTTCACCCAGCACCCGACCCTT
>JAFLDU010000170.1 GCA_017309145.1 Zoogloea sp.
GCGGCACGACCAGCCAGGCCATCACGATCACGGTGACTGATGTTGATGAGAATCCCAACGCACCTGTGATCACCAGCAGTGCCACGGCGAGCGTTGCGGAGAACACGACGGCGGTGCTGACGGTCACCGCGACCGACGCTGATCTCCCAGCCCAGACCCTGAGCTACAGCATCATCGGTGGTGCGGATGCAGCCAAATTCCAGATCGACGCCAACACCGGCGCGCTGAGCTTCATCTCTGCGCCCGACTTCGAAGCCCCGACGGACGTCGGCGGCGACAACCTCTACGACGTGACCGTGCAGGTCAGCGATGGCGCCGGTGGCACAGCCAGCCAGGCCATCACCGTGACCGTCACGCCGGTGAACGACAACCTCCCGGTAATCACCAGCAGCGCCACGGCCAGCGTTGCGGAGAACTCCACCGCGGTATTGACCGTGACCGCCACGGATGCCGACCTTCCGACCCAGACCCTGACCTACAGCATTGTCGGCGGTGCCGACGCAGCGAAATTCCAGATCGATGCCAACACCGGTGCCCTGAGCTTTGTCACTGCCCCGGACTTCGAAGCGCCGACGGATGCACGAGGCAACAACATCTACGACGTCACCGTTCAGGTCAGTGATGGCGCGGGTGGTTCAGCCACCCAGGGGATTCTGATCAGTGTGCTAGACGTGAGGGACAATTTCCCCCCAGCTACTGATCCCAATAATGGCAACGCGCCAGGATCGAACGGATCTGGCCCGCCGATTGTCGGGGAGGGGGCTCTGCCGCAACAGCCGGAGCTACCGCAGCCAGTTCCCCAGCCGTCTCCGGGGGATAAGGTCCCACCCCTAGCCAAACCCAAGCCTGAGGGAATGACTGAGGATGTGCTCTCATCAACTCGCCCCTCAGTGTCCACCGACGCGAGAGAGGTCGGGGGAAATCCGTTGCAGCCAGCGGAGACGCTGGCGAGGCGACAACTTGAGACCAGGACCGGCTTGTACATGGAGCGCACGCAAGTCGTGCTGACCATCGGTAGCGTCCCGAGTGAAGCCTTGATGGAGTTTCTGCTCTCCGGCGAGATGTCCGATGGTAGCGGGGGGGAGGGCAGGGCTGCGCGTGCGGTGATCGTGGCAGGCCGCCCACCCGCCGCGCTGGATGAGGGGGGGGACGAGGAGACGCTACGACGGCTGGAACTGGTTGGCGTGGCCAGCTTGGTCGTATCCGTTGGCACGATCTGGTGGGCTACCCGCGCCGGCGGATTGGCTGCCAGCCTGTTGGTGGCGACACCCGCTTGGATCACCTTCGACCCCCTGCCGGTGTTGGGGCCGCAGGATGAGGATAAGCCGGATTGGAGCACGGAGGAGGGGCCAAGTGACGCGCCTGACGAAGCGAGTGTCGATGAGATGTTCCTCGATGTTGATTATCGTGGGGCTCGGCGATGAAGCTTCCAGGATTTTCCCTGCGTCCGGTGGCACGCATTGCGTTTGGCTTGGTGTCCTTGTTGTTGTCCTTGCTGATCTGCCTCGACTTCGTTTTTAACTTGTTACCAGATCGCTTCGAGCACATCCGTCAGAGCCGCCAACAAGTCAGTGAGTACCTCGCCAGTCAGACAGCCAGTGTGCTGCAGACCGGGGATGCGATGGCATTGCACCGCACGCTACGGGACGCGCTGCTGCGCCATCGAGACTTACGCGCCATCGCAGTACGTCCTGCGAACGGTGACGAGCTTGTGTCGGCGGGCGACTACAACACGCACTGGCATCCCCCGGAGGATGGTTCATCCACCCTGGATCAGATACGGGTACCCATTCTGTCTGGCGGGGTGACCTGGGGCGAGATTCAGCTGGCTTTTCGTCCTGCCCTCCCCGAGACACTCCTGGAGTGGCTGCTCTACCCGAGCGTGGTGGCCCTGGGCATCATTGCCGTGACCAGTTATGCCGCGTTCTATCTCTACCTGAGGCGGGTCCTTGAATATCTTGACCCGACCAAGGCCATTCCAGATCGGGTTCGTACCGCCTTTGACACCCTTGGGGAAGGGGTGTTGGTGCTCGACAAGGACAGCAGGGTTGTACTTGCCAACAAGGTCTTTCGCGGCGTTCATCCCGACGCCGGCGACAGCATGATTGGAAGAAAGATTGCCGAGCTGGATTGGCTGGTCGCCGGCTTCCACGCACACCATGTGCTCCCGTCCTATCCCTGGACAAAGGCGATGGAGCAGCGTGTGCAGATTCAGGGCGAACCGCTGGAGATCATCAGCCCGGATAGCGATGAGCCCAGGCGCATGATCTTGGGGTGTGCTCCTATTCTGGATGGGCGGCAGCGGCTCAGAGGCTGCCTAGTCAGTTTTTCTGATGTCACCGCGCTGCACCGTATCAATAACCAGCTCCTGGTGACTTTGAGCGACCTGGAAGCCTCCAAGGAAGAGATCCGGCGTCAGAACGAAGACCTGCATCGCCTTGCGACCCGGGATCCCATGACAGGTTGCCTCAACCGCCGCGCATTCTTTGAAGCTGCCGACCCTCTCTTTGACAAGCTCAGGGCCAGTCAGGGCGAGCTGTGCTGTGTGATGAGTGACATCGATCACTTCAAGTCCTTCAACGATCGATATGGTCATACGGTGGGTGACATGGTCATCAAGTCGGTGGCCAAGTGCCTCGGGTCAGATCTGAGGGAAGTCGATCTGTTGTGCCGATATGGCGGCGAGGAGTTCTGCATCCTGCTGCCAGGCTCGACCGCTGAGCAGGCTCAGGATATTGCGGAAAGGCTGCGGGCCGAGATTGAAGCCCACGCGGGTTCGGCCATTCGCGACATTCCCGGGATCCGGATCACCTCGAGCTTCGGTGTGGCATCGATAGCACAGGGCGCGCGGGATACCGCCGAACTGATTGATCAGGCCGACAACGCCCTTTACCAGTCCAAAAAGAACGGCCGTAACCAAGTTTCCATCTGGGCCGGGGAGCGCTCGGTGGGCTGATCCTGATTCCGTTTCGCTATGCCCTCGGGTTAGCGCTTACTGAACGGGATCGCGACCACCCATTTTGAGCACCTGGGTATAAGATCAATCTCCATGGGCCATGCGCTTCATTCTTGGAAAGACAGAAATGGATTTTCTAGCCCCAAGCCCCTCGCAGCCGCAACCCCAGACACAAAGCGCCGTTCACCCAGGATGGTGCGTTCTGATCGTTGATGACGAGCCTGAGGTCCATGCTGTCACACGCCTGGCCTTGCGTGGATTCGAGTTCCAGCAGCAGAAGATCGAATTGCTGTCCGCCCTGTCCGCCGCAGAGGCACGGGAGATCTTTAACCAGCGGGACGACATTGCGCTGGCGCTGGTCGATGTGGTGATGGAAACCGAGCATGCCGGCCTGGATCTCATCCGCGATATCCGGGACGTGCGCAACAATCGCAAGACGCGCCTTGTCCTGCGCACGGGGCAGGCCGGGCAGGCCCCCGAGGACCGCGTCATCCACGATTACGAGATCGACGACTACAAGGAAAAGACCGAACTCACGACGCAGAAGCTGCGCACCTTGCTGTATTCGAGCCTGCGGGCCTACCGCGACATCTGCATCATCGAAGCGCAGCGAGACGGCCTCCGGCGCGTGCTGGAATCCTGCTCCGCGGTGCAAAACAGCACCACTTTCAAGCAGTTTGCATCAGCGGTGCTTGGCCAACTCACCGCCTTGCTGAACCTGGGGCATTCAGCCCTGTACTGCATGGAGTTACCGGCCGACGGCAGCAAGGAACGGGAATCCCGGATCCTCGCCGCTACCGGGGACTTTGTCCGCTACATCACCGGCGCCTACTACGAGGCACTCCCGCCCGAGGTGGCCGCCCGCTGCAAGGACGCAATCCATTTCAAGCGCTCCCGCAATTACGACGATGCCTACGTGCTCTACATGCAGGGGAGGCTGGGAGGCAGCAACCTGCTCTACGTATGCCATTACCAGCCCCTCAGCGCGCTGGACAAGCAGCTGCTGGAGCTCTATGTGCGCAACGTCGCCATCACCTTCGAGAACATCAGCCTGTTCGATGATTTCCAGGAGACGGCCAAAGAACTGGTCTACACCCTGGCAGACGCCGTCGAGGCCCGCAGCCGCGAAACCGGCGCTCATGTGCTGCGGGTCGCCCTGATCAGCGAGCGGCTGGCTGAACTGTATGGACTGTCGGAGCGGGAAGTCTCGCTCATCAAGCTGGCCTCGCCGCTCCATGATATCGGCAAAGTCGCCATTCCCGATGCGATCCTGCACAAGCCGGGAAAGCTCTCGCCGGACGAGTGGGCCATTATGCAGAAGCATGTGGTCTATGGCGTCGACATTCTCAAGGGGTCTCGCCGTGAGGTCATGCAGACCGGAGCGCTGATAGCGGGTCACCACCACGAAAAATGGGATGGGAGCGGATACCCTGCGGCCCTGAGTGGCGACGCCATACCGATCTGCGGCCGGATCACGGCCCTCGCGGATGTCTTCGATGCCTTGGGCGCCCGTCGGAGCTACAAAGAGCCCTGGCCAGACCACCAGATCCGGAGCCATATCCTCGCCGAGCGAGGCAAACATTTCGATCCCACCCTGGTGGACATCTTCATCCAACATTTCGAAGAGTTCGTCGCCATCAGGGAAAAGTATCCCGACGAAGACGTCGAGTGATGTGCGGACGTACGCAGACTGGGGGGCAGGGGTGAAAGTCCAGGTTCAACGCGGCCTGTCGGTCAAGCTGATCAGCGTGTCGCTCATCAGTGCGCTGGCTCTTGGCTTGCTGATCAGCGCCCTCCAGATCTCGTCGGACTACATCAAGACGCGCCAGCTGCCAGACGAAGAGATGGCGACGCTGATCAGCCTCCTGAGGGAGCCCGCCACCGCCATCGTCTTCAGCCTGGACCCGGGTACCGCCCACGAGCTGCTCAATGGTGCGCTGCGCCATCCGGCCGTGTCGATGATCCGCATCGTGCTGGCCGATGGCAGCGTTTTCGCACAGCGGGAGCGCGCCCTCAACAACGCGGACAAGCGCCTGGTGAGTGATCTGCTGTTCGGCGCAACTCGGCATTACGCTTGGGATCTGAGCAGCCGCTTCCCGACCGGCTCCGAGCTCCTTGGCCGGCTGGAGGTCACGGTGGACACCTATCATTACGGCAGTGTCTTCCTGGATCGCATGCGCATCACCCTGGGCGGCACACTGGTCTACGCCCTGCTGCTCAGCGTGATCACCCTTGTCCTGTTTTACCTGATGGTTGCCCGTCCGTTGGTCAGCGTCATCGACTCCATCGCGCGCGTGGACGTGGACTCCCCCGAAAAAGTCCGCCTGAGTGAACCGGATGGGCACACCGATGATGAGATCGGTCTCCTGGTAAAGGTGACCAATGCGCACTTGCAGACGATCGATGCCAGCCTGCGCCATGTCCGTGAGGCAGAAGACAAACTCAAGCGCTATTCCGATTCACTCGAGTTCACTGTCGCGGAGCGGACCCGAGCCCTGTCGGACAGCGTGGCCCAGCTTCAGGCCACACAGAATCACCTGATCGAATCCGAGAAGCTGGCTGCGTTGGGAGGCCTGGTGGCGGGAGTCGCTCATGAGGTGAATACCCCCCTGGGCATTGCCGTCACCGCATCCTCGGTGCTGGGGGATGCCTTGAGCGATCTGAGGTCCGGCTTCGAATCACGCAGCCTCACCAGCGAACGCTTCGCGGAGCTCCTTCAGGTCATCGAGGATGGCAATACGATGCTCGGGAGGAACCTGGAGAGAGCGGCCCACTTGATTCGTGATTTCAAGCGGACTGCGGTAGACCAGGTGGCGGAAACCTGTTGCGATTTCGATCTCTGCCAGGTGATGAATGCGCTCATCGCAAGTCTCCACCCGGAGACCGCCAAACGAGGCGTGACCCCCCGATTTGAATGTCCCGAGGGCCTGACCATGAGAAGCCTGCCAGGGGTTCTGACCCAGGTCATGACCAATCTCGTGGTCAACAGCCTGCGCCATGCATTTGGTGGTATTGCCTCCCCGCATATCGAGATCAGCGCGCGCCAGGAGGGCGCCCGGGTGATCATCGAATACCGGGACAACGGCATTGGCGTTCCGAAAGAGCTCCACGAACGGATATTCGAGCCGTTCTTTACCACCAAGCGGGGGCAGGGGGGCTCGGGGCTCGGGCTTAACATCGTCTACAACCTGGTGACGCGGAAGCTGCTCGGGCGTCTGGACTTTAAATCGGCGCCGGGTGACGGAGTTCGCTTTGTCATCGATGTCCCTGGGCGCTTGCCTGTCGTCCATGAAAGCGCCCTGAGTGCCCCGGTTAGGCCGGTGGGGGCTACATGATGAAAAGCGCACTCTGCCGTCTCGCGCTGGCTTTCGTCGCGCTGCAGCTTGTGCCGGTGGCAGGACTGGCCCGCGAAACCGTCGTGCTTGCCGCTGAGGACGACTGGCCTCCCTATTCGTCCAGCGACGCAGGCAGAACCGAACCGGAGGGGCTCAGCCCCGATCTGGTCCGAGCGGCCTTCGATATTCAGGGGATCGACGTCCGATTCCTCACTGTTCCTTTTGCCCGCTGCCTCCATTACGCGGAGATCGGCCGGGCGGTGGGCTGCTTCAATACCTCCATCGTGCCGAGCAACAGGGACGTTTACCACTGGCACCCAACACCCATGTTCACCGAGGAGCTGGCCATCTTCGCGCGAAGCGATGAGCGTGATGACAAGTTGTCCCTGAAAGACCTCGAAGGCCATACAGTGAGCATCACCATCGGCTACACCTACCCGACGGAGTTCATGAACAATCCGAAGATCACCAAGTTTCCGGTCAACTCGGATCAGCAGCAACTGCGCATGCTCGCCAACGGACGAATCCGCTTTGCGGTGATCAACACCATCCCCGGGCAACTGCGCATCAACGCAGACCCGGGCCTGAAGGGCAAGATCCGCAAGGTTGGGCGGATCAGCGTGGATGGATTCTGGGTTGCCTTCTCCAGGCGCCATCCAGACGGCAGGCGGATGGCGGAGACCTTCGAGGCCGGCTTGCAGGCGCTAAAGGCAAGTGGCCGTTACGACAGCATGATGCGTAGCTTCCGTAAGCGGGTCGGCCTGCCCTGACACACACCGTCAGGGCGCAGCGGGTCTCACTTGGCCGCGCCTGGCTCCGTCACGAACGCCACCTTGCCCAGCCCATGCCGGCTGGCGGCGGACAGCAACTGGGCGACGTGATCGTACTCTGCGTGCTTGTCCACCTGCAGGTGCAGTTCGGGCTGGGGCTGCAGGGCTGCACTGGCCTCGAGGCGGGCATCGAGGCTCTCGACCGGCACCGCCTCGCCGTTCCAGCTCAGGGCGCCATCCGCGTTGATCGACAGGCTGATCTTCTGCGGCTTCACCTCTTCCTTCTGACTGGAGGCCTTGGGCAGGTCGAGCTTCACCGCGTGATTGATCACCGGGACGGTGATGATGAAGATGATCAGGAGTACCAGCATGACGTCCACCAGGGGCGTCATGTTGATCTCGGACATCACATCGCCGTCATCGTCAAAGTTGCTGGAATTGAAGCTCATTGGGCTTCCTTCCGGGTGGGCAGCGGGTGGATCCGGGCAGGGTTGCGGCGCACTTTGCCACCGGTCACCAGGTAAGCGTGTAGATCATGGGCAAAGTGCTTGAGTCGGGCCAGGATCTCCTTGTTGCCACGCACCAGAGCGTTGTAGCCAAGCACCGCGGGGATCGCCACCGCCAGGCCGCCGGCGGTCATGACCAGTGCTTCGCCCACCGGGCCCGCCACCTTGTCGAGGGTGGCCTGGCCTGCAGCGCCGATTCCCACCAGAGCATGATAGATACCCCAGACCGTACCGAAAAGGCCGACGAAGGGCGCCGTCGCACCTACCGAGGCGAGGATGGACAGCCCGGACTGCATGCGGCCGGTAGTGTCGTCGATCGACTGGCGCATGGTGCTGGTGACCCAGTCATTCAGGTTGAGGACACCGTGTAGTTCGTCCTGGTGGTTGACGTGATGGCTGACCGCCTCGGTGCTGCGGGCAGCCAAGTCGCGGAACGGGTTGTCGGCGGAGGCGGGCGTCAGCGCCGCCATACCATCGTCAAAGCTGGTGGTGTGCCAGAACTGCTTGGCGCCCGCGCTCATGCGGCGCAGTTGAACAAGGCCCCAGGCCTTGACCAGAATGACAGACCAGGAAGCCAGGGACATGATGACCAGAATGATGGCCACCGCGTGGGAGACGCTATCCCCCTGAGACCAGATCTGGCCGAGACTGAAGGTATGTTCGTTCATGGGAGTTCCTTTGCGGGGGAAAGAGAGGGGTAGGAAGAGTCAGGAGTCAAGGGTGAAGTCGATGGGTACGCGCACGGTGCCCGCCACGGCCTGATCACCCTGGCGGGCCGGGACAAAGCGCCAGCTGCGCAGCACGGTATCGCGGGCAACATCGTCGAGGCGGGGATAGCCGCTGCTCTTGGCGATGGTGACTTCCAGTGGCTTTCCGTCCGCGCCCACATGAACTCGCAGCATGACCCGGCCTTCTTCGCCCATGCGACGGGATATCCGCGGATACTCCGGAATGGGGTTGGCCAGGTAGGCCGCATCAAATCGGGGGGCCACCACCGGGACGGGCGCCTCCCGCGCCGGTACTGGTGCCGGTGCTGCGGGTGGAGTGGGGGCCGCCGCCGCAGTGGTTTCGACCGGGTTGTTGGCTGTTGCTGCCGAAGTGAGAACCGGCGGGCTGGTGTTCTGAACCCTGGGCGTAGGCTGGCTCTTGGGCTGGAGGGTCTTGCTGGTGGTCTTCTCCGGGGGCTTGACCGGCTCCGGCCGGGGCTTGGTCGCCGGCTTGTCCTCAGCCTGGGTCAGCAGGGAGATCGCGATCAAGGGTTGTGGCGGTACGACCGGCGGGCTGCTCTCGCCGATGCTGCGTACGATCATTGCCAGGACCCCCGCATGGAGGAGGGCCGCCACACCGATGCCTACGGCGTTCCGCCTGACGCGGGTCGATAGCTCCCCGGCGTGGGCCACCATCGAAGGGCGGATGGGCTGATCGGTTGCTGCAGGGGCCTGCGCACTAAGGGCAAGCGTCATGTCGGTCTCCAGTTAGGGCATGTCCTGGCTGGCTTGCGACATCGCCCTGCGGGCATGTGCTGGCTGGCTGAGAGGGGCACTGAATACGGAAGCGGGGAACTGGCATTCCGCAAATACAAATGCGAACGATTCGCATTTTATGGCTTTGGCTCCCGCCGGTCAAGGCAAACAACTCGCCCTGGCCGCAAATGGCTTTCTATCTGACCCGGCCGCATATCGGGAACTTCTCCCATGGTGTCGTGGCTCCCCACCTCGTAAGCTCCACCGCATCCTCACAAGAACACCGATTTGGAGACATCCTGCATGCGTCCGTCCCTGTCCGAGCAGCCCCCCCGGCTTCGCCCTCTTGCCCTCGCTCTTGCCACCCTGTTTGCCGGCCAAGCCTTTGCCGCCGATGATCTGACGACGATCACGCCGACCGTTACAGTGATCGGCCAGACTCCGCTGCCCGGCCTGGAACTGCCGCTGGAAAAGATCGCAGCCCCTGTGCAGACCGCCACGGCGAAGGATATCGACGACAGCCAGGCGCTGGACATATCGTCGTTCCTGAACCGTCGCCTCAATGGTGTGCACGTCAACGAGACCCAGGGGAACCCCTTCCAGGCCGACGTGAGCTACCGGGGCTATACCGCGTCCCCTTTGCTAGGCACGGCCCAGGGGCTGTCGGTGTATTTCGACGGCGTCCGGATCAATCAGCCCTTTGGTGATGTGGTCAGCTGGGATCTCATTCCCAAGTCGGCGATTGCCTCGGTCAACCTGATGCCGGGCTCCAACCCCTTGTTCGGCCTCAACACCCTGGGCGGAGCCCTGGCCATCCAGACCAAGGAGGGGCGCACCCATGCCGGTACCTCCGTGCAGGCCACCGCCGGGTCCTACGGCCGTCGCTCGGTCGAGTTCGAGCACGGTGGCTTCAACGACAAAGGGCTCGAATGGTTCGTCACCGCCAACCATTTTGAAGAGAACGGCTGGCGCACCAACTCTCCCTCGGCCATCCGCCAGGTCTTCGGCAAGCTGGGCTGGCAAGACGCCCGCAGCGACCTCGACCTCACCGTGGCCTATGCCGACAACCGCATGAACGGCAACGGCCTGCAGGAAGGTCGCATGCTGGCCAATGACTACAGCAGCATCTACACCCAGCCCGACATCACCCGCAACCGGTCGCTGTTCATGAACCTGACCGGCAAGCACAGTCTGAGCGATACCACGCTGGTATCGGGCAACGTGTATTACCGCAAGATCACCAGTTCCACCTACAACGGTGACATCAATGAGGAAGCCCTCTCGCAATCCCTCTACCAGCCTAGTGCCGGCGAGCGCGCTGCGCTGGCTGCTGCGGGCTATACCGGCTTTCCCACCAGCGGCGCCAATGCCTCGAACACGCCTTTCCCGTACTGGCGCTGCTTGGCCAATGCCATGCTGGCGGACGAGCCCAACGAAAAGTGCTCGGGCCTGATCAACCGGACCCGTACCGATCAAGAGAACTTCGGCATGTCGGGCCAGGTGTCCATCAGCGGTGAGCTGAGCGGTCGCAAGAACCTGTTCATCGCCGGCGCAGGCTACGATCAGAGCAATCTGCATTTCCAGCAGTCCGGCCAGTATGGCTATATCAACCCGGATCGCAGCGTGACGCCGGTGGATGCCTGGGCCGATGGCACCCAGAACGCGGGTGCGGGTGAGACCGCGCTGGACAGCCGGGTCAACCTCAACGGCCGTACCCGCACTTACAGCGTCTTCGCCACCGACACCCTGTCCCTCAACAACCACTGGCATGCCACCGTGTCCGGCCGCTACAACCGCACGGCGCTGAAGAACCGGGACAACCTCAATCCCGGCGGTGGTGATGACTCCCTGGACGGCAACCACACCTTCAGCCGCTTCAACCCGGCAGTGGGCCTGACCTTCACCCCGTCCCGCAGCTGGAATGCCTACGCCGGCTACAGTGAGGGCAGCCGCACGCCGACCTCCATCGAGCTGGGCTGCGCCAACCCGGAGAACCCGTGCAAGCTGCCCAACGCAATGGCCGGCGATCCGCCGCTCAAGCAGGTCGTGACCAAGACCTGGGACCTCGGTCTGCGCGGCCAGCTGAACGCGGTGACGCACTGGAACCTCGGCGTCTTCCGTGCCACCAACCATGACGACATCCTCTTCGTCGCTGATGAGCAGCTCGGCTACGGCTATTTCAAGAACTTCGGCAAGACCCGCCGGCAGGGCGTTGAGGCGGGTGCCAACACGGCCTTCGGTCCGCTGAGCGTCGCTCTGTCCTACACCTTCCTCGATGCGACCTACCGCTCCGCCGAAGAAGTGGGTGGGGCCGGTAACAGCACCAACGAGGAAGGGCCTGGCATGGAAGGAACCATCGATGTGCGGAAGGGCGATCGCATCCCGTTGATCCCGCGGCACATCGTGAAGGCCTCGGCGGCCTACCGGATCACCAGCGCATTCTCGGTGGGCTCCGACCTGATCGGCGTGTCCGGCTCCTTCGCCCGGGGC